>CAYRLL010000069.1:0-17226 GCA_964425115.1 uncultured Desulfovibrio sp.
CCTCACTAGACCCTGAACCTAGCGTGTCTACCAATTCCACCACTTGGGCACGGAAGGGCAGTCTGGCGGAGTGCTCCGCCTTGTGCCGAGGTGCTTTCTTAGCGAAATGACACGGCCTTGGCAAGCATATTTTTCGGAAGGGGGTTGAGCGGTGGTCGGAAGCATTGTGCGGGCGGGCGATCTGTCTTGATCGCCTGCCCGGTGTTTTTTGGAGACGTGCAAAGCAGAATTGATGGGCAATGTGCAAACACAGGTTTGCACTGCAAGGCCCTGTTTGCGGCCGGTAGGGCAGCTTTGAAAAGTTTAGTTGTTTTATTTTGAGATGTTACTCTGTTTGTGCATCTTGGCACATGGTTTGTAATAGGTTGAGTGTTCGAAATCGGGGCTGGGTGGGTGTGCGGCGTGTGGCTGCCACATGCATGCGGTCCGGCCATCCAGATTGCTTGTCTTTTCAAATACGTTCCCAAGGAGGAGATGACATCCATGTCTCAGCAAGAATCAAACGTTGTGATTGACAAGGCCCAATCTTCCTGGTCCGACCTGTGGACCAAGGAAGACTACTGGGCCATGTGGCTTGGCGGTGTAATCATCGCTATGTCGTTTTTCCTGTACTTCAACTTCAGCCCTGTGGGCGAATTTGAAGAGAAGATTGCCAAGAGCAACGCCATAATGGAAACCGAGGCCGCCCGCGCGCCCTTTAAGACCATTGAATGGCATCAGGCCAAGGACGCCAAGGGCAAACTGAAGTCTACCGACAGCGCCGTGGGCAAGTTCTTCAGCAAGTGGACAGCACAGCCCGGCTCCTGGAAGGAAAATCCGGTTGATGCCTTCTATATGTCGCAGGATCGCGCCGATGCCATGAACGCCAAGGCCATGCCCAAGTTTGAAGACGCCAAGGCCAAGGCTGCCGACGCCTTTGTGCTGGCGCAGGCCGCTCAGGCCGCTGCTGCCGATGCTGCCTTCCAGGATGCAGCGCTGAACGGCGAAGCCTCTAAGAAGATTGGTGAATGGCGTAGCGCGCAGAAGGCTGAAAGCGATGCCAAGAAAAAGACCGCTCACAAGCCCTACAACCGCTTTATGACGCTGATCGGCCTGTGCGCCGCTCTTGCCCTTTTCTTCAGCGTGGGCGTGAAGTTCATGGGCAAGGACACCCCCGGATTCATGAAGGGCTTCACCATGGTGTTCCTTGTGGCCGTGCTTGCCTACATGATGGGCGGCCAGTCTATCTCCAAGGAATATGGCCTGGGCGCGGAAGCATGGGGCATTATCATCGGTATGCTCATTGCCAACACGCTGGGGACTCCCAACTTTGCCAAGAAGGCCCTTGAGGTAGAATACTACATCAAGACCGGTCTCGTGCTGCTGGGCGCGGAAGTGCTCTTCAACAAGATTGTCGCCATCGGCGTGCCCGGCATCTTTGTGGCGTGGGTTGTTACCCCCATCGTGCTGGTGTGCACCTTCATCTTCGGCCAGAAGGTGCTGAAGATGCCCTCCAAGACCCTGAACATCGTCATCTCCGCCGACATGTCTGTGTGCGGCACCTCCTCCGCCATTGCCACGGCAGCCGCCTGCCGCGCCAAGAAGGAAGAACTGACGCTGGCCATTGGTCTTTCTCTGGTGTTCACCGCCATTATGATGATCGCCATGCCCGCCTTTATCAAGGCTGTGGGCATTCCGGAAGTTCTGGGCGGCGCATGGATGGGCGGCACCATTGACGCCACCGGCGCAGTGGCTGCAGCGGGCGCGTTCCTCGGCGAAAAGGCCCTGTACGTTGCCGCGACCATTAAGATGATTCAGAACGTGCTTATCGGCGTTACCGCCTTTGGTGTGGCCGTTTACTGGTGCACCAAGGTGGAGTGCGAAGCCGGCAAGTCTGTGGGCTGGATGGAAATCTGGCACCGCTTCCCCAAGTTCGTCATCGGCTTCATGTCTGTATCCATTCTGTTCTCCGTCATCGACGGCTCGCTTGGACCGGACCTTGGCGCAGCCACCATTGACCACGGTGTTGTGCGCGGCGGCACCCGCCTGTTCCGCGACTGGTTCTTCGCCCTTTCCTTCGCGGCGATCGGCCTTGCAACCAACTTCCGTGAACTGGCTCACTACTTCAAGGGCGGCAAGCCCCTGGTGCTGTATGCCTGCGGCCAGAGCTTCAACCTTGCTTTGACCTTGACCATGGCCTACATCATGTTCTATCTGGTGTTCCCCGAGATCACCGCAAAGATCTAGTAGCGCCTCTCTGAACCGACGGGGGAGGCTGCGGCCTCCCCCTTTTTTATCGGTGCCGGAAGGTGCCGCAAGACGGGGATAGACAGATGATTACACCGAACCGTGCCACACGCATGAAACGCTTTGCTCTGGGGATAGGGGCTCTGCTGCTTTTCTCCAACGTACTTCTCCCCGCCCTTACCCGCTCCTGTGACAAGCTTGAGTACATGGCCACTGTGCTGGAAGAAAACCAGATTGACGCAAGTGCCTACTATTACAGCGATCTCGAAGTGGTGAGCGACGCCAACCGAGAAACAAGCAACACCATCCGCTTTATGCCCACAGGGCCGGGAGCCGCCGGGAAGTAAGGCTGAAAAGCCGCTCTTTGTGACCGGCATCCTGCGCACGGTGCAAGGCCGCACTCAGGTATGTGCGGATGACGTTTTTCCCGAAGGTTCCTTATGCATTTTCCCCGCCCATTTACGCTTCAGGCCAAGTTTCTCAGCGGCCTCACCGCAGCCACCCTGCTCATGGGGGTCTGCTTTGCCGGGGGCTTCTATCTGCACATGCGCACCGTGCTGGAAGAAGAGGTTCGCGACAAGGCCCGGCTTATCTTCCTGCAGGTGGATTCCATCCAGCGCTATGTGCGGTCCAACCTGCGTCCGCGCATGTACGGCGTGGTGCCTGACCAGTTCATCATAGAAGCCATGAGCTCTTCCTACATCTCACGCGAGATTATGGACGGCATGCGCAATGCGGAAGGCCAGCTGTATCGCCGGGTGGCCATTTCTGCCCGTAATCCCGACTACGAAGCCAATACGCTGGAACGCGAACTCATTGACTACTTCCGCGCCAACGAGGACGCCGGACTGTGGCAGGGATACCGCGATGTGGATGGTGCGGAATTCTATATCATGGCACGGCCCGTGGTGTTTACCGAGGAGTGCATGTACTGCCACGGAGACCCCGCCACCGCACCGCAGGAGATAATTAACACCTACGGCAACCGGGGATTTGACCACGTGGTGAACACCATCGGGGGAGTGGACCTGGTGGGACTTTCCGTTTCCAACGGGGTGGCACGGCTGCAGCGGACCATCTTCGGATATTTCGGCTTTTTCGCCCTTGCGGCCATGGTCTTTTTTTCCGTGACCAACCTGCTCTTCAAGGTGCTGGTGGTGAAGAATATCAAGCGGCTCTCCACCATGTTCCGGGACAACCTTGAAGTGACCGGGGGCACGGAACTGCTGAACAAGCTGGTTGAGCGGGACGAGATTGAGGAACTGGAAGCGGGTATGCAGGAGCTGAACAGCCACCTGCTGGAAGCCCGCAGGCAGTTGGAAGGCTATGCGGACAGGCTGCGCGATATGGTGGAGGAACGCACGGGCGACCTGATGCACGAGGCGCAGGAACGCAGGGCGGACGTGGAGCTTTTTGTGCGGCTTTTGGCGGACATGCGTTCCAGCAATACCCGCGCGGACCTGTGGCGGCTGACCCTGCCTGAGATTGGCAGGCGGTTCCGGGCTTCCAGTGTATCCTACGTTTGCACCTTCTCCTCGCAGAGGCATTTTTCGTGGCCCGATGAGGCTGAAAAGCCCCGGCTGCCCGACAACTGGGTGGACCTGCTCACCGACAGCCGTACCTGGCTGGATGAGGACAGCGCGTTTATTCCCGTGGAGTCCAGCGAAGGCACCGCCGAGGGGATGCTCTGCATCCACTGGGCGGACCGGCGTGTCGCGCAGCGGCAGGACCATGACCTGCTGGAGGCGCTGGGGCGGCAGCTCGGCATGGCGGCGGAGAACCTGACGGCGCTGGACAACCTGACGCGGCAGAAGGCCACGCTGCAATCCATTGTTGAAGGTATTTCCGACCCGCTGGTGCTTATGGATTCCGTCTACGGGCTGATCATGGCTAATCAGGCGGCGCGTGACCTTGCCAGCGAACTTTCCGGCGGTGCGGTGACGGACGGCGCGCTGCTTCCTCTGTTCGGCTGCACCGGCGGCAAGGGGGACTGCCACATGGCTGCCGCGCTGCAAAGCGGCAGAACCCATGTGGAGAACGTGACGCTGGAGGGCGGCAGGAGCTTTGCCCTGAACATGTATCCCATTGTTTCGCCTGAGCCCCCCGCCGATGCGGGCGGCAGACCCAACGGTGCCGGGCGCATAGTCGTGTACGCCCGTGAGACCACGCGCGAGAAGCGTATGCTGGCACGGGTGCAGCAGAGCGAGAAGATGATAACCGTGGGCAAGCTTGCCGCCGGTCTGGCCCATGAGATAAACAACCCGCTGGGCGTGATTTTGTGCTATGCGGAACTGCTGCGGCAGAATATGGCGGATGAACAGCAGCTTCAGGACGTGGATGTGATTCTGCGGCATACCCGTCAGGCGCAGCGCGTGCTCACGGACCTGCTCAATTTTGCCCGGCCCAAACCTTCTTCCGATGCCACGTGCGATGCGGGCCGCGTGGCAGCGGGCATTGCCGAGGTGTTTTCCGTGCAGGCTTCCAAGAAGGGCATAACCCTGCTGACGGATGCCACGCCCGGAACAGCCATGATTGCCATGGCGGAGAGCAAGCTGGAGCAGGTGCTTTCCAACCTGGTGCTGAATGCGCTGGATGCCGTGCCGGAATCCGGCGGGCAGGTATTTATGGGGCTGCATGTCAGAAACGGCATGGCCCACGTGGTGGTCAAGGACAACGGGCCCGGTGTTCTTGGCGATGATATGGGGCGGATTTTTGACCCGTTTTTCACCACCAAGGCACCGGGGGCGGGCACGGGACTTGGCTTGACCATTGTCTACGGCATAGTGGCCGAGGCGGGCGGAGCCATTGACGTGGGCAACGACCCCGTTCTGGGCGGCGCACGGTTTGAGGTGCGTCTGCCGCTGGTACGCGAGGACCAGTGATTTTGCGCAAGGAGCGGATATGTCTGTAGCTGTTGCGGAAGGCCAGAGGATAAGCCTTGGCATGCTCATAGTGGATGACGAGAAGGATTTTGCCCGCGGTCTGGCGCGGCTCATTTCCGGCCGCTTCAAAGACCTGCGGGTGGAAATGGCCCACAGCGGCGCGCAGGCGCTTGCCATGCTGCAGGGGGGCGGTTTTCACATCATGATGACGGACCTGCGCATGCCGGAAATGACGGGCATGGAACTGCTCACCAATGCGCTGAAGCTGCAGCCCGATCTTTCCATGGTCATGCTCACCGCCCACGGAACCATAGAGACGGCGGTGCAGGCACTCAAGGCGGGGGCGTATGATTTTCTGACCAAGCCCATTGAGCCGGACCAGCTCTTCCACATTGTGCGCAAGGGCATGGAGCGGGCCACGCTGCTTGTGGAGAACAAGCGGCTGCGCCAGATGGTTGACAGCGGCTCCACGGGTGAACTGGTGGGGGAGTCGTCCGTTATGCAGCGCCTGCGCTATGTGGTGCAGGCGGTGGCGGGGTCTGACTATACGGTGCTGGTGCGCGGCGAATCCGGCACGGGCAAGGAACTGGTGGCCCGGCTTATCCACCGCATGAGCAACAGGGCGGCACTGCCGTTCATGGCCGTGAACTGCCCTGCCATACCGGAGCACCTGCTGGAAAGCGAGCTGTTCGGCCATGTGAAGGGTGCCTTTACCGGAGCGGATCAGGACCGCAAGGGGCTGTTTGCCTCGGCGGACGGGGGCACCCTGCTGCTGGACGAAATCGGCGATATTTCCGCCAGCATACAGATAAAGCTGCTGCGCGTGCTGCAGGATGGCGAGATACGCCCCGTGGGGTCCAACACCTCTGTCTCTGTAAGCACACGGGTTGTGGCTTCCACCAATCAGGACCTGGAAGCCCGCATCGCGGACAAGACCTTTCGCGAAGACCTGTATTACCGCCTGAACGTGCTCTCGGTTTCCGTGCCGCCCCTGCGGGAGCGCACCGAGGACATTCCGCTGCTTATTCACCATTTTCTGCGTCTTGCCTGCCGGGACATGGGCGTTGCGGAAAAGTCCGTGACGCCGGAGGTGCTGGATTATCTGACCGCGAAGCCGTGGCACGGCAACGTGCGCGAACTGCAGAGCTACGTGCGCAGGCTGGTGGTGTTCTGCGTGGGCGACACGGTGGACATGGGGCTGGTGTACCATGTGGAACAGGGGGCGCAGCCCTCGTTCGTGTCGTCTGCGGGCGGGCGGGCGTCTGTCGCGGGCGGGATGGGGCCGTATAAGGAAGCCAAGGGCAGGGTGACGGACGAGTTCACCAAGAATTACGTGCGCGACCTGCTTGCCTCCACGGGGGGCAACATATCGGAGGCGGCGCGTGTTTCCGGCCTTTCGCGCGTGGCGCTGCAGAAGATTCTGGCCCGGCTGGACATAGACGCCTCCAGCTTTCGTTAGGCATTTCCCGCAGGCTGCGCATCTTTTTGATGCAGGCGCCGGTGGTTGCCGTATTTGGCGGTATCTGCCGTATGGTCCGGTGGTTTCCGCCGCGTGCGGCGGTGGTTCCGGAGGACAGGGGATGTTCATATTCCTGCCCACCGGAAGGCATGGCTGCGGGAACGGATAAGCAGCAGGGGCAGGACAGCCACGGGAATGGATTCCTGTTTTTCTCATATATCCTGAATGTTGGAGCGGCGCCTTGTGCGCCGTTTCGTGTTTATGCAGGGAGCGCGGAGTTGCCGCTTATGAGGAAACAGGGCAATGTGGCGCGACGGAGAGCCCTGAATGCGGATATTGCACCTACTTTCCCAACGTCCGGAACAGACCGGAAGCGGCGTGTACAGCCTGCACATGATGCGGCAGGCGGCTGCTTCGGGGGCGCGCAACGCGCTGCTTGCCGGTGTGCCGGACAAGGAGCCGCTGCCTGTTTTGCCCGACTGTGATCAGGTGCATCTTGTGCGATTCGGGGCTGACCTGCCCCACGCCGTTGTGGGGATGAGCGATGTGATGCCTTATGCCTCTGTCCGTTTCCGCGATCTTTCACCCGCCCAGCTGGACGCCTACGAAGCGGCGTTTGCCCATAGCCTGCGTGCCGCGGTTGCCGGTTTTGCGCCGGATATCATTCATGCCAACCATCTGTGGCTTGTCACATCACTGGCGCGTCGCCTTTTTCCCCACATTCCGATGGTGGCAAGCTGCCACGGGTCGGACCTGAGGCAGTTCCGGACCAATCCCCATCTGCGGGAGCGGGTTCTGGAGGGGTGCGCCCGGCTTGACGGAGTGTGCGCCCTGCATGCAGCGCAGAAGGATGAGATTTGCGAATTGTATGGCATGGACGCCGGGCGGGTGCACGTGACGGGGGCGGGATACGACGGGAGTGTTTTTTCGTGCGTGCTGAAGCCGCAGACGCCCCCAGTGCGCATATGCTATGCGGGCAAGCTCTCTGCCGCCAAGGGGGTGCCGTGGTTGCTGCGTGCCGTGGATGAGATGCCGGAGGATGTGGAGCTGCATATCTGCGGTTCCGGCACGGGCGCGGAAGCGGATGCCATAGCCGCTGAGATGAGGCGGATTGGTGCACGCGTGGTGTTGCACGGCACTGTGGGGCAGGAGCGGCTTTCTGAGGTTATGCAGCAGGCGCACATTTTCGTGCTGCCCTCTTTTTACGAGGGATTGCCGCTGGTATTGCTGGAGGCTCTGGCCTGCGGTTGCCGCCTTGTGGCGACACGCCTGCCCGGAACGCAGGAGGCTCTTGGCGGATTGGGGGAGGATATGCTGCGGCTGGTGGATTTACCAAGGCTGCGTACGGTGGATACGCCGCTGGAAGGGGATGAGCCTGCGTTTGTGGAGGGGTTGAGGGATGCTCTTTCGGGGATGGCGGCACTATGCAGGATGCAGACTCACCCGCCTGTTTCGCCTGCCGCTGAACGTGTGCTTGATGAATTTTCGTGGAATGCCGTATTTACCCGTGTTCGCAAGGTGTACCTGAGGAGCTCGCCGGGGAGGGCATTCTCTTTTTTTTGAGAACGTGTAGAATGAAGCAGTACTAATGCAACGGATATAGCCTTCCGGGGGGCCCTTCTGCTCCGGGATGTTTTGGGGAGACTGTATGAAACTGCCGTGCGCTCCGGGTGCGCCCCACTGTTACGAGCCGATTTTTACCGCGAGGCAGCCTGTTTTTGACAGGGAGCAGGGGGTGTGGGGGTATGAACTGTTTTTCCGGCACAGTGCCGATGCCGGCAGGGCGGAGTTTGACGATGCCGGAGTTGCCTCCGCGCGGGTCATTGCCGACGGATACGGTCTGCTGCGCGACAGTATTCCGCAGGATGCCCGCATCTTTGTGAATATTCCCGTCCAGCTGCTGCAGGGGGCGGCCGTGCTGGCACTGCCGCCGGAGCGGTGTATTGCCGAGATTGGGCAGGTGCAGGAGGTGACCGCAGAACTGCTGGACGCCATGCGCGCCATGAAGGACGCCGGATACATGCTTGCGCTGGACGCTTATGTGGGCCAGCCGCATCTTGCGCCGCTGCTGGGAGAAGTGGACCTGATCAAGGTGGATGTGCTGAACCTGCCGCCGAGCGATCTTTTTCCGCTGATGGGCGAACTTAAGAAGTTCCCTCTGCAATTGCTGGCGGAAAAGGTGGAAAGCAAAAAGACCTATGCCCTGTGCCGGAATATGGGGTTTACGCTGTTTCAGGGGTTTTATTTCGGCAAGCCGGAGGTGTTTGCCGGACGCAAGGTCTCTTCCGCCCAGATGGTCAAACTGGAGATTCTGAAGGAACTGCACAGCGAGTATGATGTGCATCGTCTGGCGGAACTTATCAAACAGGATGTTTCGCTCAGCTACAGGCTGCTGCGCTATGTGAATTCCGCCGCCATGGGACTGCGTTCCAGCGTGCGGGCGCTTGATCAGGCACTGGTGGTGCTGGGTGAGCGGATGGTGCGCCAATGGCTTATGGTTGTGCTGCTGGCGGACCTGAATCCTTCTCCGGGGGCGCAGGAGGTTTCGTTCTGGTCCGTGCAGCGGGCACGGTTTCTCTACCGTATGGCGGAGGAGGGGATTCTGGGCACATACGGGCCGGAGACCATGTTTCTCATAGGCCTTTTTTCCCGGCTTGATTACCTGCTGGGCAAGCCCATGGCGGAACTGGTGACGGAGTTGCCGCTGGACGGCTTCATCAAGGACGCCTACTGCGGCAAGAAGAACTTTGTGCGTGACGTGCTGGATTTTCTGAGCGCACTGGAGGATGCCCGGTGGGACACCTCTGCCACGTCCGCCAACTGGCTGGGCATTCCCATGCGGCGGGCAGCCGAGCTGCGCAACGAGGCCGTGCTGTGGACGGCGGCGGTGCTGGATGATGCTGATGATGCACGGCCGGACGGGACCAACTGAAGCGGGCCGGGCGGAAAAATAGCTGCCCTGCCATGGCGTGAGACGGTACGGGGCCGCGCCCTGCCGTTCTGCGGTGAGGCAGGAGAGTGTTTTCCCGCGGGCTACAGGGTGACGGCTACGGCGGCTATGTCGTCGTGCGTTTTGAAGCGGGGGTAGCGCAGGCATTGCGGGTCGCCGCATTCCGCATGGCGTACGGCGGCATGGAGCCCGTGCAGCCCCTGCCGGCTGACCAAGGCGGCAAGTGCACTGAAATCCGGTGCATCCTGAGGGGATTCCGCAGGCAGGTGCAGACCGTCCGTGAAGGCGAGCACGTGACGTACGCCGTGCAGCGGAACCGTGCCCCAATGCAGAAAGTCCTGTGCCCGGTCATCGCCGTTCAGCACTCCGTAGGTTCTGTTCATGCCCTGCCGCACGGCGCAGATATGGTCATGCAGCGCAATGCGCAGGTTGCGCACACCCTGTTCCGCCAGAGTCCGCCAGCGGCAGAGGGTTTCCCTGTCGTGGTTGTGGTAGGGGGCGGGCAGGAAGCAGCCCTTGTCCGTGATGCACAGGATGAGGCTGTCGCCTATCTGGACATACTCCAGCACATCTTCCCTTACGCGGAAGGCCGCCATGCTTGCGGACCAGACCCGCAAAGGATCGCCCGTATCCACCCCGTGTTGCCGCATGGCAGCGCCCACGGCGCTGTTGGCCCGCATTGCCAGTTGATTCAGCGGCATATCTGCATACCGCGCGTCCGCGAAGACACTGCGGGCCGTGTTGGCGGCCCACCACGCGCCGGAAGCCCCCTTGTACATATTCCCGCACAGGCAGGATGCGCCGTCGAAAACGGCATAAAGAGGGGATGCGCAGAGCAGGGCATCTTCGTTGCAGCGGCCGGAACCTTGTTCGTAGACGGAATGCACGTTTCTGCCACGTGCGGGGGCAGATTCGGCAGACACTCCGGGATGTTCCGCTTTCGCAGGGCACAGGAAATCCGGCGCCAGAGGTGTGTAGGGGCTGCCTGAGGATGCGGCTGGCGGGACCGGCTGCGATGCGTGGGCGTGAAGGCATGACATGCGCAGAGCATAGCCGGGGAACGGCTGATTGTCTCATCGCAAATATTGATGAAACGATGCTTTTGGTATTTGCCTGATCTATTTCATGGGACAGGCTGGCGGATGTGCATGTACCTTGCCGACAGAGAGTTGCACGGACGTGGCGGCAGGGAACGAAAGTGTAGTTTTACCATCATGTTGACGACATCTCTGACCCGTGCGATGGTGTTGATCGTGTATTCAACCCGACAGCCGGCACGATGCCGGACAGCTCGCACGGCGGAGGAATTGTGGCACGCATTATCCTGACGGGCATTCTCGCAGCCCTGTTTTTCAGTTCCACCTTTGTGCTCAACCGCGCCATGAGTCTGGATGGCGGCCACTGGGTGTGGACCGCAGCCCTGCGCTACGCATGGATGCTGGCATTGCTCTGCCTGTGGCTGGGGGTGACGGGGCGCGGTGCGCTGGGGCTTGCCGCCCTTGGGCTGTACCGCAGGCATGTTGTGTTCTGGACCGTGGCGGGGAGCGTGGGTTTCGGGGTGTTTTACGCGCTGATCAGCTTCAGCGCCAGCTATGCTCCCGGCTGGGTGGTGGCGGCAACGTGGCAGATGACCATACTGGCTACGCCCGTGGTGCTGCTTATGTTCGGACGGCGGGTGCCGCTGCGGGCGCTGGGGTTCACGCTGCTGGTCTTTGCCGGGGTGTTGCTCATAAACCTTGAGCAGGCGGGCACGCTGCCCGCCGGGGATGTGCTGATGGGCGCGCTGCCTGTGCTGGTGGCGGCGTTTGCGTATCCCTTTGGCAACCAGATGGTCTGGGAGGCGCGCGAGGCCGGAGTGCGTGCGGACGCCCGTGCCGCGGCAGGCGGGATTTCTGCGGACGAGATTTCTGCCCGGACGGGTATGGGCCGGTTTGTGCGCAGCCGTATTCCTGCCCTGAGTCATCCCGCCATGGACGATGCCATGTGCCGCGTGCTGCTGCTCACACTGGGGTCACTGCCCCTGTGGGTGGTGCTGGCGGTCTGGTTTGCGCCGCCAGCGCCTTCCGGCGGGCAGGTGCTCATGACGCTGCTGGTGGCTGTTTTTTCCGGCGTTGCCGCCACAAGCCTGTTTCTCAGTGCGCGTCATGCCGCCAAGACCCCTGCGGACCTTGCGGCGGCGGATTGCACACAGTCCATGGAGGTGGTTTTTTCCCTTGCGGGAGAGGCGTTGCTGCTGGGGGGCGCGTTGCCCCACGCCATGGGCTGGGCGGGCATGGCGCTGACCCTGCTGGGGCTGGTGCTGTATCTGCGTGTGCAGAACGCGGGGTGAGGCACAGGCCTTTTATGCGACGCGGATATGCCTGCGGCTGCGCGACCACGCCTTTTCCATAATACTTTCATGTGCCGAATGCGCAGAAACGGATGCTCCCCCGCATAGGCTGACTATGCGGGGGAGTGTTTGTTGTGCGGCAGCCTGCCCGGTCAGGGTATGTCAGGGTATGTCAGGCCCTGTCGGGGCTATATCGGGCTATGTCGGGCTGTATTGTTTGGTATTGTCTGGTTCCATGCAGTATCAGGCTTCGGCGGGGCGTTGCAGCTTTTCCGGTGACAGGGAGGGGGGAAGCGGCGGCAGCAGTGCGCCGGACAGTTCGGAGAGCGCTGCCGGGGCGAATTCCGTGTGGATGTTGGACGGGGCAAAGGATTCCAGCACGCCGTCCGCCATGATGAAGGCCCGGTCGCAGAAGCGGCGTACCAGACGCAGGTCGTGGGTGACGAAGAGGTAGGCGGTGTCGTGATCGCGGCGCAGGGCTTCCAGCAGGTCCAGAATGCGCGCCTGCACCAGCATGTCGAGGCTGCTTACCGCTTCGTCCAGCACGATGACGCGGGGACGGGGGGCAAGGGCGCGGGCAATGCATACCCGCTGCAGCTGCCCGCCGCTGAATCTGCCGGGCAGCTTGTCCGCATCTTCCGGCGAGAGGCCCACCTGTTCCAGCAGTTCCGCCACCCTGTGCCGGAGGGCGGTGCCTGACAGGCGGTCGAAATTGCGCAACGGCTCTGCGATGATCTCTCCCGCTGTGAGGCGGGGATTGCAGGAGCCTATGGCATCCTGAAACACCACCTGCACGGCGCGCCGCACATCCGGCGGCAGGGTGCGCATGCCTGTGGTTTCGCGGCCCATGATGCGCACGGTGCCGGAATCGGGCGATTCCAGCCCCAGCATGATACGGCCCAGCGTGCTTTTGCCTGAGCCGCTGCGGCCCACCAGCCCGAGGCTTTCGCCTTGGCGCAGGTCCAGATCAATGCCGCGCAGCACGTGCAGCCATTCCGCCTTGCCGAAAAATCCGCCACGGCGGTAGGTTCTGTGAATGTCGCGCAGTTCTATGACGTTCATGACGTGTTCTCCGTGGCTTCAGTTGCGGCCCTGCAGGGCGAAATCCAGCCCTGCCAAGCGCAGGTGCGTGCCGATGAGTTCCTGCGTGTAGGGGTGCCGGGGGGCACTGAACAGGTCTGTCACGCTGGCCTGTTCCACAATGACGCCGTGGCGCATGACCGCCACATCGTCCGCAAGACGCGCAATGACCCCGAGATCGTGCGTGACCAGCAGCATGCCCATGGAGCAGCGTTCCTTGAGGCAGGCGAGCAGGTCCAGCACCTTGGCCTGCGCCACGGTATCGAGGTCGGTGGTGGGTTCGTCCGCAATGAGGAAGGGGGCTTCCAGCACCAGCGCAAGCGCGATCATGACGCGCTGCAACATGCCGCCGCTCATCTGGAAGGGATAGAGGTTCAGCACGCCGCGCGGTTCCGGAAAGCCTACCTCTGTGAGGACGCTTTCCAGACGGGCGTCCGAGATATCCTTTCCCAGCCCGTGGGCGGTGAGGGTTTCGCGGAAATGGGTGCGTATGGTGAAGACGGGGTCGAAGCAGCTCATGGGGTTTTGCAGGATCATGGCGATGCGCCGCCCCCGGATGCGGTGCATGGGGGTGGCTCCGGTTATTGCCGTGCCGTCTATGGTGACGGAGCCTTGGGAGGAAAGCCCCTTGGGCAGCAGCCCCAGAGCCGCAAGGCAGGTGAGGGACTTGCCGCTGCCGCTCTCGCCCACCAGACCGAGCACGCGACCTTTGGCGGCGCTGAAGCTGACATTGGAAACGAGTTCCTTGGCGGCGGTGCGCACGTGCAGGTTCTGCACGGTGAGGAAGGCATTGCGGCAGAAGGTAATGCAGGCGTTCTGAACGCCTGTTGACGTAACGGGTGGCGTTACGGTTGGCGACGTCTGCGGGGGAGCCTGCGGGGGGCGTGTCTGTTGGCTCATCGCGCGGAATCCTCCTGCAGTGCCGGGTCGAGGGCGTCGCGCATGGCATCGCCCAGAAGATTGAAGGCCATGACCGTGAGGAATATCATCATGCCCGGAAGGAAGATGAGTTCCGGTCTGGACCAGATGTATTGGCGGGCATCGTTGATCATCACACCCCATTCAGGGGTGGGCGGGGTGATGCCCAGCCCGAGGAACGAAAGCCCGGACACGTGCAGCAGCATATGGCCTATGTCCAGCGTGCACAGGATGAGCAGCTGTGCGGAGACAGGCGGCAGGATGTGGCGTTGCAGGATGCGCAGCCTGCCCGTGCCCGCCACGCGCGCCGCCAGCACGTATTCCCGCGTTTTCAGCGAGAGCACCATGCTGCGGATGATGCGCGCGTACCACGCCCAGTGCGTGAGCGCCACGGCGAGGATGACGTTGGTCATGCCTGTGCCCAGCACGCCGATGAGGAACATGGCGAGGATGAAGGTGGGGAAGGTGAGAAACACATCGCAGAACCGCATGAGGGCCGTATCTACCGCGCCTCCGGCGTAGCCCGCGGTGGCACCCACCACGAAGCCGAGCACCAGCACGATGCCCAGAATGGCTCCCACGGAACTGACGGAAACGCGCGTGCCGTGGACCAGACGCGAAAAGACATCGCGCCCCAGATGGTCGCAGCCGAGCAGGTGTTCCGAACTGGGCGGGGCGAACTTGCGTTCCAGCACCACTTCGGTGGGGTCTGAGGGGGCGATGGCAGGGGCGAAGACGGCCGTGACGGCTATGCCCAGCACCATGAGCACGGCAAGGGCCACCACGCCGCGCCGCAGTGCGGTGCGCAGGGTGTTTGTATGGATGCTCATTGTCTGGTGCCTCCTTCCAGCCTGATGCGCGGGTCGAGCCATGCGTAGAGAATATCCACGCACAGGTTCATGAGGACGAAGATGGTGGTCATGATGAGAATGAAGCACTGCATGACGGGGAAGTCGCGGTTGTAGATGGCGGAGACGGCGTAGCGACCCACGCCGGGCCATGAGAAGATGGATTCCGCCACCACCGCGCCGCCGAAGAGTTCGCCCACGTGCATGCCCACGGCGGTGATGACCGGGATGAGGGAATTGACCAGCACGTGGCGGCCCACCACCACCCGCTCGGGCAGCCCGCGCGCACGGGCGTAGAGCACGTAGCGGGCGTGCATGTTATCCAGCATATTGCCGCGTATGAGGCGGGTGTTTATGGCCAGCGACATGAGCGACATGGTGACGGCAGGCATGAGCATGTGGCCCATGGTGCCCATACCCATGGGCGGCAGCCATTTGAGGTGGATGGAGAACAGCCACACCAGCAGGAAGCCGAGCCAGAAGCTGGGCATGGAAACCCCGGTGAACGCAAGGACGCGGGTGACGTGGTCCGGAAGCCTGTCTTTGTACAGGGCGGACCAGATGCCCAGCGGCAGGCTGATAGCGAGGGTGAGCAGCAGCGAGAAACCGGCCAGCTTGAGGGTGTTTGGCAGGTAGTAGAGTATCTCGCCCAGTACCGGGTTGCCTGTTACGTACGAGCGGCCGAAATCAAGCGTGAGCGCCTTGCCGAGCCATGCCGCGTATTGCACGGGCAGGGGCTGGTCCAGCCCCAGTGCCGTGCGCGCGACGGCCAGTGCTTCGTCCGTGGGCGGGATGTTGGAAAGCCGCAGGTAGGACATGGCCGGGTCCCCCTCGCCGAGCCGCAGGATCAGGAAGACCACCACGGACACGGCGAGGAGGATGGGAATGAGCAGCAGAAGTCTTTTGACTATGTATTTGAGCATGGCTCCGCCGTTATTGCCTGCCTATGAAATCGAAGGGCATTTCGTACTTGGTGGGGCCGAAGTCCACGCCGGTGAGGTCCGGGCGGTGGACGTAGATGTTGGTCATGTAGGACAGGGGCAGGTAGACCGCCTGTTCGTGCAGGGTGGTGATGATATAGCGGTAGAGTTCGCTCCGCTTTTCTTCATCCACGCTTACCAGCACTTCGCCGATGGCGCGGTCTATCTCTTCCTTCATGGGCAGGCCCAGCTGTGCCTGATAGTCCGCATGGGAGGGCACGCGCATGGAACTGCAGAAGGAATGAGGATCATACGGGGCACCCCATGTATCGCCGAAGATCATGCCGAACTCGCCCGTGCGCTGGCGGGTGTAGAAGGAATCAGCCTCTTCACCCACAAGGCGGACCTTCATGCCAAGACGCTTCAGGTCGCCCTGCACGGCCTCTGCCACGGTTTTCTGCAGGCTGTCGTTGCCCACGAAGCACAGGTCCAGCGCAAGTTCCTTACCGTCCTTCATGCGGTATTCGGAGCCGGCCACGGTTTTCCAGCCTGCGGCTTCCAGCTTGGCCTTTGCCTTTTCCAGATCATGGGTGAAGGGAGCGAGGCTGAGGTCGCAGTAGGGTATGTTGGGGGAGAAGAGGGTGTCTGCCTGCGGTTCCACCCCGAGGAAGACGTGCTTGACGATGGCGGCCTTGTTCACGCCATGCAGGATGGCCGTGCGCACGGCGAGGTCGTCGGTGGGGAAGCGCTTGGAGTTGATGGCGAAGTTGCGGGTGGCCAGCGGGGCGGACACATCGGTCTTCAGGCCGGGCATTTCTGCGTAACGGCGGAAGGTATCCAGACCTATCTGGCCCGCGCCGTGGCCGCCCGCGCCGTAGATGAGGTCGATGACGCCGGTATCAAAGGCGACCGCGCGGCCGTCGGCATCGGGGATAACCTTGACGACCAGTCGCTTGAACTTGGGCTTTTCTCCCCAGTAATTTTCGTTGGCTTCGAAGATATCGTGCTCGCCCCTGCGGATTTCCACCAGCTTCCACGGTCCGGTGCCCACGGGAGCCTTTATGCTCTTGCCGGTGTCGCCGTCATCGGGGAAGGCGGAAGGGGAGAGGAAGCGCATGGGGCGGATGAGGCACAGTTCCTGAAGCGCGGGGTAGTAGGAATTTTTCAGCGTAAGGCGGAAGGTGTGCGCATCCACCACCTCTGTCTTGTCAATCTGGGCGATGAATTCCAGCCAGTCGTGACTTTCTGCGTTGCGCAGAACGGCATCGAAGTTCTTTTTCACCGCATCGGCATCAAAGGGAGTGCCGTCGGAAAAGGTGACGCCTTTGCGCAGGGCGAAGGTGTATTCCTTGCCGTCCGGGGTAATGCTCCACGATTCGGCCAGCCAAGGCTGCACCGTGCCGTCTTTGCCGTAGCGCACCAGCGGTTCATACACCAGCGCCTGCGCAAACATCTGGTTGGGAGAGTACAGATGCGGATTGAGCGGCCCCACGTTGGACGCCCACGAATAGGTGAGGGTGTCTTTGTCGGCGGCATGGGCGGGGAGCAGCATGGCGCAGGCCAGCAGTGCGGCGAAGGCCAGGCGGAACAGTGTTCTCATGGTGGCACCTCAGT
>CAYRLL010000070.1:0-16934 GCA_964425115.1 uncultured Desulfovibrio sp.
CTTGAATTTTTCGTAACCCACGGTGACGTTGTTGCCCGGAGCCATGGGATGGCCGAGGCGCAGCGTAATGGGCTTGGCGGCGTCTGCCGGGGTGCTTGTGCCGAAAAGGGCAATGGCACCGAACAGGGCAATGGCTGCGAATACGAGGCTCTTCTTCATTTTTCCTCCAAAAATCGGGTGTTGTGACCAGAATCTCAAGGTGCGCACCACCCTGATGTCTGCTCCGGTCGCTTGTGTCGAAGCGGTATGAGCAGGATGTATGCCAAAAAAATCAACGGATAATCTTCGGGCCGTTGCGGTGCAATGTAGTAATTTCAGCATGTTAGTTGTCTCGTGCGACCGGAGGGGGTGCGAGTGGAGGCGAGGGGGTCGCAAATGTGCATCTATGAGGAATTTCTCTCAACAGGCGCTTTGTTATGGGATAATTTTCACAAGAGGTATCATTATAAGGGCATCGGGGGTGTTCCTGCGCCTTCATCGAGCATGGTTCACCGGGGCTGTCGCATTTTTGCATCGCAAATGCGAGGAAAAAAACCTGCCTCACCCTGCATGGTGCAAAAATGCAACATTCCTGCAACGAGATTTTTTTCACAACCGCATTTTCTGCGACGCAAACTGGACAATGCTTTGTTTTCCGGTCGGTTGCGAGTGTTGGCACAAACCGTGCTCACAGGGGTTTTCAAGCGGGCGGGAGTTCCGCAAGGCACAAGCCCGCATGACACGCACCAGCCTGACACACGCGTAAACCGCACAGGGCATGGTGGCAAACTGGGCGCAGAGTCCAAGCTTCGTAACACCAAAAATAGTCCAGGAGTATTCGCATGACAAGAATCACGTGTGCGTGCATGTCGCCGCAGGAACAGCGTCTGCATGATAAGATCGCGGGCAAGGAAGACAAATTCCGCAAGACGCACAGCCGCGTCTTCAAGCTGCTTGAGCGTTTCGACGGCCAGAAGCCGCGCATAGACATCGAACGCGCCCTGTATTTCACCCAGTCCATGAAGCAGACCGAAGGCCAGCCGCTGGTGCTGCGCTGGGCCAAGGCGCTCAAGCACATTGCCGAGAACATGACCGTATACGTGCAGGAAGACCAGCTGCTTCTCGGCCGTGCGGGCTGCGACGGACGCTACGGTATTCTGTATCCCGAACTGGATGGCGACTTCCTCGATATTGCCGTGCGCGACCTGCCCACACGCAAGCAGTCTCCCGCCACCATCACGCCCGAAGACGCCAAGATCGTCATCGAAGAAATCGCGCCGTTCTGGAAGGGCAAGACCTATCACGAGGCGCTTAACGCCGCCCTGCCCCCGGAAGTGCACAAGCTCACCTACGATGATCCGCAGGGCCTTACCTCGCGCTTCATCGTCAACGAAACCTCTTCCTTCCGTTCGTCCATCCAGTGGGTGCACGACTATGAAAAGATCCTCAAGCGCGGCTTCAACGGCATCCGTCAGGAGGCGCTGGACAAGCTGGCAACGCTGGACCCCCTCAGCCCCGTGGACAGCTGCGAGAAGAAGCCCTTCCTCGAAGCCGTTGTCATCGTGTGCGAAGCCATTGTGCTGTGGGCCAAGCGCCACGCCGTGATCGCCCGCGAAGCAGCCGCCAAGGAAGCCGATCCCGCGCGCAAGCAGGAACTGCTGCTCATGGCAGACATGGCCGAGCATGTTCCCGGCAACCCTGCCCGCAACTTCTACGAAGCCGTGCAGAGCCAGTGGTTCACCCAGATGTTCTCGCGCATAGAGCAGAAGACCGGCACCACCATTTCCAACGGCCGCATGGACCAGTACTTCTATCCCTTCTTCATCAAGGATATTGAAGCGGGCGTGCTGACCGAAGACAAGGCCATGGAACTGCTCGAGTGCATGTGGGTGGGCATGGCCGAATTCATCGACATGTACATCTCCCCCACCGGCGGTGCCTTTAACGAAGGCTACGCTCACTGGGAAGCGGTGACCGTGGGCGGCCAGACCCCGGACGGGCGCGACGCCACCAACGAACTGACCCACCTTATCCTCAAGTCCAAGCGCGAATTCCCGCTGCATTACCCGGACCTTGCGGCGCGTATCCATTCCCGTTCGCCGGAAGCCTACCTGTGGGACGTGGCGGAAACCATCAAGGACGGCTCCGGTTTCCCCAAGCTGATCAACGATGAAGAAATCGTTCCCCTCTACGTCTCCAAGGGCGCGACCTTTGAAGAGGCGCTGGACTACGCCGTTTCCGGCTGCACCGAGGCGCGTATGCCCAACCGCGATACCTACACCTCCGGCGGGGCCTACATCAACTTTGCCGCCGCCGTGGAAATGGTGCTGCGCAACGGCCGCATGAAGAAGTTCGGCGATGAGCAACTGGGCATGCAAACCGGCGATCCCAGAACCTTTGCCACGTGGGATGAGTTCTGGAACGCCTATGTGCAGCAGCACCTGCTGTTCCTCAGAACCGCCTTTGTGCAGCAGTACCTCATCAACAACATCCGTGCCCGCCACTTCGCGCAGCCCATGGGTTCCGCCATGCACGACCTGTGCATGAAGCACTGCATGGACCTGCACCAGACCCATATTCCGGAAGGCATCAACCTCGGCTACTTCGAATTCATGGGCCTGGGCACCGTGGTGGACTCGCTTTCGGCCATCAAGAAGCTTGTGTTTGAAGACAAGAAGCTGACCATGGACGAGATCCTCACCGCCATCGACAACGACTTCGAAGGTCACGAAGACGTGCATGCCCTGCTGCGCTCCGCTCCCTGCTACGGCAACAACGATGAGTACGCAGACGCCATCGGCCGCGAACTGGACCGCATTTCCGTGGAATACGGCGGCAAGTACAGCAAGGAACTGGGCATCCACAACGACCTGCGTTACGTGCCCTTCACCTCGCATGTGCCCTTCGGCAAGGTGGTTTCCGCCACGCCCAACGGACGCAAGGGCTTCACTCCCCTGTCCGACGGTTCCTCCGCCTCCCATGGCGCAGACGTGAACGGCCCCACCGCCATTCTGCTCTCCAACTACAACACCAAGAACATGAGCAAGCGCGACCGCGCGGCACGCATGCTGAACATCAAGTTCACCCCCAAGAGCCTTGAGGGTGAGCAGGGAACGGAAAAGCTGGTGTCGTTCATCCGCACCTTCTGCGACCTCAAGCTCTGGCATGTGCAGTTCAACGTCATCAACCGCGACACGCTCATCGCCGCCAAGAAGGACCCGCAGAAATACCGCAACCTCATCGTGCGCATTGCGGGCTACAGCGCCTACTTTGTGGACCTGTCGCCCGACCTGCAGAACGACCTCATCGCACGCACAGAGCACGAAGCGATAGCATAACCTCCTCCGCACTCCGGTAGCTTCCGGCAACACACGGCAATGGGGCGGGCCGATTATCGGCCCGCCCCAAGCTGCCTGACGGAACAGCAGGAAGCGCGTTGCCCCGCCCCGGAATCCCAACCATTCTCAGCCAGCCAGAGGGAAGCATGAGCGTTCTTGAAGACAAGAAGAAACGAGGCATTGTATTCAATATTCAGAAATACTCGGTGCATGACGGGCCGGGCATACGCACCATCGTGTTCCTGAAGGGCTGCCCCCTTGCCTGCCGCTGGTGCAGCAACCCGGAATCGCAGCAGCGGGAGCCGGAACTGGCGTACCACACCGGGCGGTGCCTTACCTTTGCCAAGTGTACGCGCTGTCTTCAGGCCTGCCTGCGCGGTGCCATCATCCGTGAGCCGGATGACACCCTGCGCATAGACCGTGCGCTGTGCGAGGGCTGCCCCAAGCACTGTGCAGAGGCATGTCCCGCGCAGGGCCTCATCGTCTACGGGCAGGAACGCACCGTGGATGATGTGCTCAAGGTGGTGGAGCAGGATGCGGCCTTCTATACCCGTTCCAGCGGCGGCCTTACCCTTTCCGGCGGCGAGCCGCTCATGCAGGCCGAATATGTGCTCGCCCTGCTGCGCGAGGCACGCAGGCGCAGAATAAAGACCGCCGTGGAAACCTGCGGCATGGTGCCGTGGAAGACCATGGAGGCGGCGGCTCCCTACCTGAATTACATTCTTTACGACATCAAGCATATGGACAGCGCCATGCATGAGGAGCACACCGGATGCCCCAACGCGCTGATTCTGGATAATTTCCGCAAGCTGGTGGAACTGGTGCCCGATACGCCCGTGCTTGCCCGCACCCCCATTATCCCCGGTTTCAACGACTCGGAAGAGGCAGTGGCAGCCATTGCGGAATTTCTGCTGCCGTACCCTGCGGTACGCTACGAGATGCTGCCCTACCACCGGCTGGGAACGCAGAAATACGTGTTCCTTGACCGCACGCCGCCCATGGCGGATGTGACGCTGGGCAAGGATGTCATGCCCCGGCTGGTTGCTGTGGCGCGGGGCATTCTGGGAGACAGGGTCGAGGCTGCGCACGCCTAGCCTGCCGCAGCCGCAGACAGCACGGGCGGGCGAACGTGCCTGCGAGCCTGCCCGTGCCCCGTCTGCAGGCGTTTGCGGTGCAGCAGGAGGCGGCCCGCGAGGGTTGCCTTTTTCCAACACCCGTGACAAGGGAGCCTGACGAGGGAGCCCCATGGTACACCGTTCCGCGAATATTCTTGCCAAGCATTTCGAGAGCATTCTCGATGCCCTGCCCGACGGGGTGTTCATCCCCGATGCCTCGGGCGTGGCATTGCGGGTGAACCGCATGTATGAGCAGCTTACCGGGCTGAAGCAGGACTACGTACAGGGCAAGCAGGTACGCACGCTGGTGGAGGAGGGGGTTTTCGACCGGGTGCTCAATCCGGAAATCGTACGCACGGGAAAACCCGCCACCCATGTGCAGCAGTTGCAGAACGGCAAGCGGCTGGTGCTTTCCGGGTTTCCCGTGTTCGACGAGGCGGGCAACCTGCGGCTTGTGGTCACCTTTGTCCGCGACATCACCATGATCACGCGGATAAACGAGCAGATGGAGGAACAGCGCCAGCTCATCGACCAGTTCCACAAGCAGATGGCCTATCTTGCCAACGAGCAGAACCGCGCCCTTGCCCCCGTGTTCGAAAGCCACGCCATGTGCGAGGTGGTTACCATGCTGGAGACCGTGGCTCCCACGGATGCCTCCATCCTCATTCTGGGCGAAACAGGCGTGGGAAAGGACGTGTTTGCCCGGCTTACCCATGCCAGAAGCGCCCGCAAGGACAAAATTTTTCTGAAGGTGGACTGCGGCGGCATTTCCGAAACCCTTACGGAATCGGAAATGTTCGGGTATATGCCCGGCGCGTTCACGGGGGCTTCCAGCAAGGGCAAGGCGGGATTCTTTGAGCTGGCAGAAGGCGGCACGGTCTTTCTGGATGAAATAGGCGAACTGCCCCTTTCCATGCAGACAAGGCTGCTGCGGGTGCTGCAGGACCGCGAGATCATGCGCGTGGGCGCATCCCGCCCCACCAAGGTGGACGTGCGGGTCATCGCCGCCACCAACAAGAATCTGGCGGAATGCGTGGAGGCGGGCACCTTCCGGCGCGACCTCTACTACAGGCTGAACGTGGCGGAGGTGACCATCCCCGCCCTGCGGGACCGCGCGGAAGACATTCGTCCTCTGGTGGAGCACTTCCTGCGTCATTATTCCACCAAGTACCACAAGAGTCTGGCCATGATGGAGGTTGTGCACGGCATCCTTTCCGGGTACCAGTGGCCCGGCAACGTGCGCGAACTGCAGAACATGGTGCACGGTCTGGTCATCACCCACAAGGGGCCGCTCATATCCCCCCGCGACCTGCCATCGCACATCGTGGAGGACAATGCGCGGGAACAGTCCTATGCCGACCTCATCCTCGGGGGAGGGCGTCCGCTGAAAAGCATCGTTGCCGAAATGGAGCGCGACCTGCTGCGGCAGGCCATAGAGTTTCACGGCTCGGTGCAGAAGGTGGCGGAGGTGTTTCAGGTGGACCGCAGCACCATCTTCCGCAAAATCCAGAAAGCGGATTCATGAACGCATAAGGGCCGCCCATACGGGAGGGCTGCGCGCTCAGGATATCCGCCAGCCCCCGCCGCGCCCTGCCTGCTGTTTCGGTCTTCCCACGCCTCTGCCCCGGCAACCCTTTACCCTGCAAACGGATACACGCATGCCTGAAACAGGACTTTCCCTTACCACCTATATGCTTGCCTTCGGAACCGTTTTTCTGGGCGCCCTTGCGCAGGGCGTGGCGGGGTTCGGCCTTGCCCTTATCATCGGGCCGCTGCTGGTGCTTATAAGCCCTGTTTTCCTGCCCGGCCCGGTGGTGCTGCTGGTGGCGGTCATCACATCCGTAATGGCCATACAGGGGCGCAGCAATATTGAGCCGCGCAATGTGCGCCGTACCATAGGCGGCTACCTTGCCGGAACCGTGGTTGCCGCCATGCTGCTGAGCAACCTGCCCCCGCGGGAGACAGGGTTGCTGCTCGGCGGGCTCATTCTGGCGGCCGTGGGCATGAGCGTTTCCGGCATTTCGCTGCCCGCCACGGGGCGGGTGCTGTTCTCCGCAGGGATATTCGGGGGTATTATGGGCACTGTCAGCGGCGTGGGGTTGCCGCCCGTGGCCCTTGTGCTGCAAAACGAGCCGGGGCCCAGGCTGCGCGGCACCCTTGCCTGTGTGGGCTTCATCTCCATCCTTATGGCGGTGGTCGCCCTTTCGCTGGTGGGCCGCATAGGGCAGACCGAACTGCTGCTTGCCGCCATGCTGGCACCGGCCGTGCTGCTGGGCTACATGGCATCCATTCCCGTTGCCGCATACTGCGATGCGGGCTACACACGGCCCGCCGTGTTTCTGCTGTCGGCCGTCAGCGCGGTTACGCTTATTGTGCGGAGCGTGTAGCCCCTGCGGCCGGTGTGCCGCAGGGGCCGTGAGATGTGCGTGCAATGTAAGTGAAATTTCGGGATTCTGATGGGCCGCTAATAGCGGAATATGGCGGCCAGCCCGGTTTGACCGGGCAGTTGCTCGGCAGGCACCACCAACACCTCTCCGCCCATCCGTTCCACCAGTTCTCCCAAATCGTCCAGCAGATCGTCCGCCATGGGTTCCGCCGCAGCGTTGGCCGGGCCATGCTTCCAATAAGTCGCCTCTCCCTGCGGTGTGCCGTTCTTTGTGCCGGGGGCAGCGGGGGGTATCCCGGCAGCCGGTTCCGGCAGGCCGGAATCGGGATGAAGCCTTCCCGGAATATGACGACCGTCTTCAATGAGCAGTGTCGCCACCTTGCCCGCCGCAGCCGCAACCGCAACATCCGTCAGGTTGTCACTTCCCGCCCCGCGTGCCCGGGCGGTCTCAAAGGCTTCCGCAAGGGCCTTCAGCCGCGCGGTATGCTGCGGCGCAATGCATTCCCATGCCCTGTCCCGCAGGTCTTCCGGCGACAGGGCTTCCGGATTGGCGGTTATGCCCGCAGGCACAAGGTGGGGATTGCGGCTCACTTTGCGGAACAGGCTGTGGTATTCCGGCAGGGCAGCCAGAATGAGCGGAAGCCCGGAACGCCCGGAGCCATGCTCCAGCACAGCGCGGTCCACGGCGCGGAAGAAGCGTTCCTCGTCCGCATCCAGTTCATCCCTCCTGCCGCCGCTCCCGTGCCGCATGGGCACGGAAGGGCCGCCCACGCCGCCATACGAGGCCACGGTCTGGTGCGGTTCGGTCAGTTCATCGCCCAGCGCCTCCGCAAGCGTGCCGGGAACGCCGGGGGGCAGGTCCATCCTGTCCACATGGTGCCGGTTGCCCTCGTACAGGCGCACCTTGTCACGGCTGAGGCCGAGTATCTGGTAGCGGTCCGTGGCCTGCATGAAACGCCGCAGGGGTTTGGTATGAAAACTGTCCGCCACCAGCGCCATTTCCGGCACCGTCTGCTGGAGGGTGAACACCTCAAACAGGCCGGGTCCGGCCATAACCGCCAGTCCGTCCAGCGAATGGTCCCAGAATTCGCGGTCTTTTCCGAGCCGGTCAAACGGCTCGAGAATCCTCCGGGCTTCTTCTTCGGAGCAGAGGCGGCGCAGGGCGGTGCCAAGCTGCCTGACAAGGTTGACAAAACGTATGGTGTCCTGCTGATTGTCCGGGCGGTGCCGGTGGGTGGGCTGATACAGGGTAAGGCAGGGGCTTCCGGAGAATCCGGCAAGGCGGGCCATAGCTTCGTCAGTGGGAAGATAACGGGTCTTGGGCATGGAGTGCTCCTTTGCTCTTGCGCCTGACGGCTCGGGTGTTCCTTTGCTTTTGCGCCTTACGGCGTGGTGCTTCTGGTGTCACGCGAACTGTTGTGATCAGGGGCTATCTGTTGCGGTGCGTTCGTATTGTGTAGCCTCCACCATAGCACGTATTCCCCTATTGCGCCAAGCCGCCGCGCAGAAAACGCGAAGCCCTTATCCTGCACGGAAAATTGTCCCCATCCCTTGACCTGTCTTTCATTTGGCCTTATTGCCAAGCGACAGTGATGCGGAACAGGCTGCGTGATACGGCAAGGCGAATGCCGGACCGCCCTGAGCCTGTTCCGGAGATGTGTGCCCGCAAACAATGCCGGAGCAAAAAGGACCCCATGCCGGAACCGATTATTCTGCCCAAGACGCCGGAGAATTACCGGGAGCGCGCCAAGGTGATGAAGGCCATGGCCCATCCCTCGCGCCTGATGATCGTAGACGCGCTTGCGCAGGGTGAGCAGTGTGTCTGCGACCTGACCGAATTGGTGGGGCACGATATTTCCACCGTTTCCAAGCACCTTGCCGTTCTGCGTGCCGCCGGGATAGTGGAGGACCAGCGGAGGGGAAAGCTTGTGTATTACAGGCTTAAGGTGCCGTGCGTTCTTAATTTCTTCCATTGCGTGGAATCGGTGCTCCGCGCGCGCGGGTAATTTTTTTTATTCTTACATTTGGCAAAACAGCCAAATGTAAAAGAGGAGCCTTGTCATGGACTGGAAGCGGGAATGGAAGACCCTTGCAGGTATCATCGGAGTATTTCTGGCATTCTTTTATCTGCCGGTGGGCTGGCAGAGGTTCGACAACGCGGTGCTGGAGGCCTTTCATCTGGCCAAGTGGTATGCGCAGGAGCACGTCATTCTCTGCCTTGTGCCCGCGTTCTTCATCGCCGGTGCCATTGCGGTCTTCATCAGTCAGGCTTCGGTCATGAAATATCTTGGGCCCGCTGCCAACAAGACGGTGGCTTACGGGGTGGCTTCCTGCTCCGGAACCATTCTGGCGGTCTGCTCCTGCACCATATTACCTCTTTTCGCGGGCATCTACCGCATGGGCGCAGGGCTGGGACCCGCAACGGCCTTTCTCTATTCAGGCCCGGCCATCAATATCCTTGCCATCGTCATGACAGCGCGCATTCTGGGCACACAGCTGGGCATTGCCAGAGCGGTGGGCGCCATTGTGTTCAGCGTGGTCATAGGGCTTGTCATGCACTTCATCTACCGGAAGGAGGAGGGGGAAAAGGCGGCGCACGCCATGCACCTTCCGGAGCCGGAAGTGGCCCGTCCGCTCTGGAAAAACGCCCTGTACTTCGGTTCCATGATAGGCGTGCTGGTCTTTGCCAACTGGGGGCAACCGGCAGACAGCGAAGGCCTGTGGGCGGCCATTTATTCCGCCAAGTGGCTGCTTACGTCCCTGTTTGCTCTGGGGGTGGGCGCATCGCTGGTGGCGTGGTTCGGCGTACGCCCCGTACAGGCGGTTCTGGCTGCGCTGCCTGTTGCGGCACTGGCCCTTCTTTTTCCGCAAACACCCATGGTGGCGTTTATTGCGGGAATGATCGGCCTTTCGTGGATTACCAGCACGCGGGAAGGGGAACTGGGCGAATGGTTCGGGCAGAGCTGGGGATTTGCCAAGCAGATACTCCCGCTGCTGCTTTACGGCGTGCTCATTGCCGGTGCGTTGCTGGGCAGGCCGGGTAACGAGGGACTTATCCCCTCGGATTGGGTCAGCGCGGCGGTGGGCGGCAATTCGCTTCTGTCCAACTTCATCGCCGCCTTTGCCGGGGCGTTCATGTATTTTGCCACCCTGACAGAAGTGCCCATTCTTCAGGGGCTGCTGGGCAACGGCATGGGGCAGGGGCCCGCGCTGGCGCTGCTGCTTGCCGGTCCCGCGCTCAGCCTGCCGAACATGCTGGTTATCCGCAGTGTCATGGGCACGCAGAAGACCATCGTGTTTGTCTCGCTGGTCGTGGTTATGGCCACCGTAAGCGGTCTTCTTTACGGAGCGATTGCCTCCTGACGGTGTGCGGCACAGGCAGCCTGCGGCGCGCTGTGCGCAGGAAGGTCCTGAACACGCCGATGGCGTTTGGAGTGTGTTGGTTAGTACCTGTAGCCCCGCTGTTTTTCCCAAACGGCAGAAAAGCGTTTCCGACAACCCGAAAGGAAGTGAGACATGAAAAAGATTGTGGTTCTGGGGCCGGGATGCCCCAAGTGCGAACAGCTGAAGAACGATGCAGAGGCCGCAGCCAGAGAGCTTGGCATTGCGTACGAGATTGAGAAGATTGGCGACATCTCCAAGATGCTGAGCTTCGGCGTGATGACCACCCCCGCCCTTGTGGTGGATGGCGAGGTAAAGGTTGTGGGCAAGGTGCCCTCTATGGCGGAACTCAAAAAAATGCTGGCATAAGGCCGGTTGCGGAGGTGGAGTTATGAGTGTGCAATGTGCATGCGGTGCTGCGCCCAAACTTGTCTTTTCCTGTTCCGGCGCGGCAGATGTGGGCGAGATAGCCGATCAGGCTGTTCGCATGGTTTCCCGAGAAGGACGGGGCAAGATGTTTTGCCTTGCGGGCATAGGGGGCAGAGTGTCCGGCATTATGCGGAGCACGGAGGCGGCTTCCGGCATCGTTGCCGTAGACGGCTGCCCGTTGGATTGCGCGCGCAAGTCGCTGGAGGAAGCGGGGTTTACCGGTTTCAGGCATGTGCAGCTGGCTGCCTTGGGTCTGACCAAAGGGCAATCCGCCGTGACGCAGGAAAGCATCCGGCTGGTGGCGGACAGTGTGAACGCCATGCTGGACGCCGAATAGGTTCTTTCTCAATACCGGATACCCCGGTGAAACATGATTCGCGGAGACTCAGCATGATGTTTCGGTGTGTGTTGCTGGTTATGGCCTTGCTGCTTGCAGGTATTCCCGGTGTGTCCAATGCTGAAGAATTGCCCGTGCCCGGCATGGTCACAATGATAGACCTTGGAGCGAAGAACTGCATACCGTGTAAAATGATGGCCCCCATTCTGACTAAACTGGAAAAGGAATATGAAGGAAGGGCAGCCATACGTTTCATTGATGTGTGGGAGAATCCTGACCAGACACAGAAGTACGGCATACGCGCCATTCCTACGCAGATTTTTTACGACAGGAACGGCAGGGAACGGGAACGCCACGTTGGTTTTCTGGATGAAGCAGGCATCCGCCAAAAGGTGGATGCCTTGATGCAGGAGTAAGATAAAAGCGGATGCCCGCAGGGCAGGCTTCTCCGCAGGGACACAACGGTGCCGCTGGCGATGTGCGGCGCGGGGTTTTCCCGCGCTGTACGCGGTAAGGAAATTGCAGCAAAGGAGTGGCGGTGTTCGATGCGTTCTTGCTCACCATAAACACATGGATGACCGGTGCCTTTGGACTTGCGGTGCTGGGGAGTTTCCTGTGGGGTGTGGTGAGTATTTTGTTCAGTCCGTGCCATCTTGCGTCCATCCCTCTCATGGTCGGCTATGTGGCAGGGCAGGGACGCGTGGTGCAGGGCAAAGAGGCAGTGGGCTACGCGGGGCTGTTCAGCTTTGGTCTGTTTGTGTCCATAACCATCGTGGGAGTGCTCTGCTCCCTGCTTGGCCGTATGCTGGGAGATGTTTCGCCGTTGTGGGGTGTGCCCGTCGGGCTGCTGTTCTTCTGGCTTGGGCTTGATATGCTCGGGGTAGCCGTGTGCCGTCTGCCGGGGCGCGGGCTGAGCCGTTTTGCCCTGCGCGGTCATTTGGGTGCGTGGGTTCTGGGGCTTTCGTACGGCATTCTCTCCGGTGCCTGCACCTTCGGCTTTATCGCGCCTATCCTCGCCATTATCACCGTGCAGCAAAGAGTGGCAGAAGGAACAATGCTCATCCTCGCCTTTGCATTGGGGCATTGTCTGCCCATTGTCATCGCAGGCAGTTCCGTGGCGTTCAGTCAGCGCATGGCAGAGGGCAGGGGCATGGCGGTTGTCACAAAATGGGGACGCAAGGTCGCCGGCGCGGTTGTGGCAGCCATAGGCGGTTATTTTGTCGTGAGTGCGCTTGTGTAAGATTTTCCGGTGCAGGGATTGTTTCTAGAAATTTTCTATTGTATAGAGATGGTGTGGTTTCAAGGGGTTGTGGATAGACAGCCGGACCGGCTGTTCTGATTTGCTTGACTGCGGACAACTTCATCCGTAAGGCAAATTCCATGAAGCAGAGGGTTTATCGGGCATTGGCGGGATGCGTGCTGGTCCTTTTCCTGCTCTCCGGAATGGGGGGGCAGTCTGTTCCCGTGTTCGGCGATGCACATGCCGTAGCGGCCCAGCCTGCCAAGGCAGCCTCCGGTGATACGTCCGCAGCCGGTAAGAAAACGACCACCAAGAAGCAGACCGCGACCAAGGCTCAGAAATCCGCCTCCAAAGCCTCCAAAAAATCTGCAAAGCAATCCCACAAGACCGTAGCGTCCCTTGAGCAGAAAAAGCAGCCCGCCAAGGCGGAAAAAGTGCAAAAAGCTGTTGAGGCGGTGGCTGCGGGTGTGGTTACATCAGGAGCTGCGGGTGCCGCCACTGCCGCCTCTGCCGGGGCCGCGCAGGATTCCGGCAACAGGTTCACCGTGCAGCCGCTTGCCGTCTCCTCCGGTACCGCTCCTTCGGCTTCCGCTCCGCAGCAGGAATTTCAGGTAACCGCAGACGTCCTTCAGGCCGCGCTGGAAGAGGTTCGCGCAGCGGTAGAAGACAGCGGCTATGCCCTGCCCGAAGAGGCTGCCGCAGCAATGCCCCGCAGGGGCACGCCCATAGCGCTGATCCCCGTGCAGGAGAAGGCAGAGGTTGCCGCCCTTGCCCCAAGGCAGGAAGCGCGCCAGCCCAAGGCTCCGGAGCTGGCCCCCGCCCCCGGCGGCTCTTCCGTCCCCAAGGCCGTCAAGAATATCAAGCTTAACGTCCGGTCCGCCATTCTCATCAATATGACCACCGGCGAAGTCTACTACGAACAGAACGCAGATTCCGCCATCGCTCCGGCATCCATCACCAAGCTGCTCACCCTGTATCTGGTCCGCGAGGCCATGGCGCAGGGAAAACTGTCTCCCAAGACACTTATCCCCGTCAGCGTCAAGGCGGTGAACACGGGCGGCTCGCGCATGGAACTGAAGAAAGGCGAAAAGGTGGCTCTGGAAGACCTTATCAAGGGCATAAGCGTGGTTTCCGCCAACAACGCCTGCGTGGCCGTGGCAGAATACATGACCAAGGGCGATACGGCCAAGTTCGTGGCGCAGATGAACGCCAAAGCCCAGAAGCTGGGCATGACCAAAAGCACGTTCAAAAATCCCAACGGGCTTCCCGCCAAGGGGCAGCTTTCCACCGCCAGAGACCTTGCCAAGCTCTCCATGAGCTACCTGCGCAAGTTCCCGGAATCGTTGCCCGTGCATTCCATGACATCCTTCACCTACCATGGCGCCACCCGCCGCAACGCCAATTCGCTGCTCCGCACCTATGACGGTGTGGACGGCCTGAAAACCGGGTTCGTAAACGCCTCCGGCTTCAACATCACGGTTACGGCAAAACGCGGCAAAACCCGTCTGCTCGCAGTGGTCCTGGGGGCGGACAATCCGGTTATCCGGCAGGTGGAAACAGCCAAGCTGCTGGATTACGGCTTCACAATCGTGGAGGGCGGACCGCAGAAGTCCAGACAGGCCGCCTCAGGGTTCAAGCAGTTTGCCGAGAACGATGTGTAGCCCGGCCGCATAACCGCCGGTTATCCCCCTCTGCCCGCCATCTGATCCGTTTCACGAAACTGCGCCCGCAACGCAGGCCGTATAGTGCCTGTGAAGCGCCTTCACGCATCGGCCCTGCCGCCGGTTGCGCTGCGCCCGCGCGCTCTTTCGCAGCCCCCTAAAACGGCTAAACGGTCCAAGGAGCCACCCTTGAACCGTATTATTTCGTTTTAGCCGTAAAAGAAAGAAGGTAACCGGAATATAGCAGGGATCGTGCCAAACTCTGCGAAGAAGCCCGGCAAAGATTTTAATCCAATAAAAGCAGGGCAATAGCATCATAGAAAAGATATTTCTCCACACGGCGTGTCTGTTAGAACGGTTCAGGATTTTTTACCCGAAGCATCGCCTGCGGCAGGAGTTCGAGGGAGGGTATAACAATTTAAACAGCGCGTATGCTGCGAATGTCCTTGTTAAACAGGGTGTTGCAGTGTTCGTTCGGCGGGGCAGCCCCGGCAGGCAGTCTCCGGCAGGTGCTTTGGTGCGTCGCGCTGCGCGGGGTTCAAGAAATTTTACGGCATGATTTCCTGCAGGGGCGGGGCTTCCCTGTGGTGTTGACACCTGCCGGAGACTCCCGCATAGTGCGAGAATCAGTAAAGGTGTATCGGGCAATCCTGCACTGCGGATGCGGCTTACAGGCCATGCGCGCGGTCAGGGAGCGGGCCGTGGGTGTGGCCTGCATTGCTGCGGTAGACCGGAGAAAGGCTCCCTTCACGGTCGGCAGACCGGGCATGTGTTCAGCACATGGTGCGCACATGCTGCGGAGGGAAAGCCGGGAGGTGGATATGGCAAATGTGCAGACCAAACAGGCGGTGCAGCATAACGGTCTTACGGAACTCTTCCGTGACAAGCTGCGCAAGGTCACAGACAGCGGTGGTGCGCAGGACAGGGTGCAGCGCATCATGCTGGCGCTTGGCTATGCCATGGCACTGACGCCGACAGGAAACCCGGGATTTTCGCGCGTTGGCGAGTACAAGGGTGTGCCTGTGAACGTGTGGGTGGGCGATGTAGGGCTTACGGCGTGGCCGCGCACGCTTCTTTCGCCCGTATGGGTGGGATATTACTCCCTTGAGGAGCCTGCGGAGATGGTGCAGTACGAGGAGCATGAGCGCCTAATGGACTATCTCCGCGACCGGCATCCGGAAGCATTCCAGACGCCTTCCGCCTTCGGAGAGGGTGAGGGCTAGCGCCCGGTTGCCGCCCGGTTGTTTCTAGGTTGCTTCTAGGCTGCTGCATGGCTGCCTCCCGATTGCCGCCAGGCTGCGGCATGGTTGTCCCCTGATTGCTGCCTGACCGCCGTCTGGCTCCCCGTGCGGGTTTTCCGGGCCGTGCACGCCTTCTTCATTCTGGCACCGCCGTAACCGGGTGTTCGTGAGCTGTCAGTCATAGGCTGTGGGCGGTCCCGGCCTGTTTGTCCGTCGCCGTGGCGGCACATCCCTTTACTTCTGCCTTCTGCGGTGTGCGCGGCATGCGCCTGAGCGCGTCCTGTGGCCTGCCCCTTTCCTGCCCGCTGCTTCCGCGTATTGACGCACACCTGTGCGGCGGCTATCTTCGGGCGTTGCTTACCAATACGCCAAGGAGATGCGTTTTTTATGCTCGACCTCAAGCTTTTGCAGAGAGACCCCGAAATCGTTGTTACCGCTCTTGCCAAGCGGCATTCCAAAATAGATGTGAGCGAGTTTCTGGAACTGGATTCCCGCCGCCGTGCCTTGCTGAACGAGGTAGAGGGCCTTAAGAGCGAGCGCAATAAGGCCTCGGAAGAGGTAGCCAAGCTCAAGCGTGCGGGGCAGGATGCCTCCGGCCGCATTGCGGAGCTGGGCGAGCTTGCAGAACGCATCAAGGTGCTGGATGCAGAGGCAGAGGCTGTCGTGGCCAAGGTGGAAGAATGGCTGGTCGCCGTGCCCAACGTGCCGCACGAATCCGCGCCCGTGGGAACGGACGAGAATGATAATGTGGAACTGCACCGCTGGGGCAGTGCTCCCGCCTTTGATTTTTCCCCCAAAGAGCATTGGGAGCTTGCGGAGAAGCTGGGCGGGCTGGATTTTGAGCGCGGTGCCAAACTGGCGGGGTCGCGTTTCACGGTGCTCTGGGGTTGGGCGGCACGGCTGGAGCGGGCGCTGGTGAACTTTTTTCTCGATATCCAGACCCGTGAGCACGGGTATACGGAAATGTTCCCCCCGGCCATTGTAAACAGCAGTGCCATGACCGGCACCGGGCAGCTTCCCAAGTTTGAAGAAGACCTGTTCAAGCTCAACTACAAAGATTTTTATCTCATTCCCACTGCAGAGGTGCCCCTGACCAACCTGCTCTCCGGCGAGATGCTCTCCGAGGCAGACCTGCCCATGGCCTTTACCGCCCAGACCCAGTGTTTCCGGTCAGAGGCAGGCAGCTACGGCAAAGATACCAAGGGGCTGATCCGGCAGCACCAGTTCACCAAGGTGGAGATGGTGCGGCTTTCGCATCCGGATACCTCCTACGAACAGCTTGAACTTATGCGCCAGCATGCGGAAAATCTGCTGCAACGCCTTGGCTTGCACTACAGGGTGGTTACATTGTGTACGGGTGATATGGGCTTCTCGTCTTCCAAAACGTATGACATAGAGGTCTGGCTGCCCGGACAGGGCAAGTTCCGCGAAATCTCGTCCTGCTCCAACTGCACGGATTTTCAGGCCCGGCGCGCCAATCTGCGCTTTAAGCGCGAAGGTGCCAAAAAGCCGGAATATGTGCACACCCTGAACGGTTCCGGGCTTCCCACAGGGCGCACCACGGTGGCGATACTGGAGAACTACCAGCAGGCAGACGGCTCCATTGTCATTCCGGAAGCCCTGCGTCCCTACATGGATGGCCTTCAGGCCATCACGCCCGATATGGCCAAGGGCAGATAAATTGCCCTGAACGCCGTTTAGGGGTTGACAATCAAGGGCTGAACTCTTTATACAGCCCCCTCGCATGGGTCGTTAACTCAGTCGGTAGAGTATCTGCCTTTTAAGCAGAGAGTCGCAGGTTCGAGCCCCGCACGACCCACCAGAAAA
>CAYRLL010000071.1:0-8508 GCA_964425115.1 uncultured Desulfovibrio sp.
AACATAGGACTGCGCCTGACCGCATGCCGTGCGGGCCTTCAGAACGGACATAGGCCAGAACATAGGCCAGAACATAGGCCAGAACATCGGGCGGACAACGCCGGATGCCCTGCCCCCAACCCGGCGGAAGACGATGCGCAAGGACGTGACATATGGTAACGGCTCCGCAGCGCAGTGCCTCCCCGCATGATGATGGCCCGCATCAGGGGCATCCCCGCATCCGGTATATCTCCCCTCTGCCCGGTGCCGCGTGGGCAGAGGAATTCCCCCGCTCCGTGGTTGTTCTCGGCTCCACCGGCTCCATAGGAACCAGCGCATTGCAGGTGCTGGCCGAGCAGCCGGACGCGTTTCGCGTCATCGGCCTTGCCGGGGCACGCAATATGGACCTGCTGGCGCGGCAGGCGGCGCAATGGCGCCCTGCCTTCCTTGCCGTGCTGGATGCACAGGCGGCGCAGGCCCTGCGCAGCATGCTGCCCGCAGGATACAATCCGACCATTCTGCACGGACCGCAGGGATACGCGGACATGGCCACCCTGCCGCAAGCCTCCACCGTGCTCTCCGCGCAGGTGGGCGCCGCCGGCCTGCGTGCCACCCACGCCGCGGCACAGGCGGGCAAGGTCATCGCCCTTGCCAACAAGGAATCGCTGGTGCTGGCGGGCGACCTGTTCAGAGAAACCTGCGCGCGCACGGGCGCATCCATTCTGCCCGTGGATTCCGAGCACAACGCCATTTTTCAGGCCTTATCCGGTCACGACGGCTCTCCCGTACGCCGCATCATCCTCACCGCTTCGGGCGGTCCCTTCCGGGGCAGAGACTCGGCCTTTCTTGCCACGGTCACACCCGCACAGGCGCTGGCTCACCCCAACTGGAGCATGGGCGCAAAAATTTCCATAGATTCGGCAACGCTCATGAACAAAGGGCTGGAGGTCATAGAGGCGTACCACCTCTACGGCCTGCCGCTGGACCGCATAGAGGTTGTGGTGCACCCGCAGTCCATCATCCATTCTCTGGTGGAATATGCGGACGCATCGCAACTGGCGCACATGGGTCCCCCGGACATGCGCATCGCCATTGCCTACTGCCTCGGGTGGCCCAGACTGCTGCGCACGGGCGTTGCGCCGCTGGATCTCATCACCTGCGGCCCCTTGACCTTTGAGCCGCCGGACCTATCCTCTTTCCCGTGTCTTGAGCTTGCGCGCGAATCGCTGCGCGGCGGCAGGGGGCTGCCCGTTGTTCTGAACGCCGCCAACGAGGTGGCTGTGGAACGGTTCCTTCAGGAACAGGTGCCCTTTTCCGCCATTCCCGCCCTCATAGAGCGCGCCATGCACGCGCATGGCGGCCCCGCCCCTGCCTCGCTGGACGACATAGAGGCACTGGACGGAGAGACCCGCGCCCGCGTGCGCCAATGGGCGGACGCATACCGCCCCACACCAAGGAGCCAGACCCGACCATGAATACAGCCATTGCCATTGTGCTTGTCCTCGGCGGTCTCATATTCTTCCATGAACTGGGCCATTTTTCCGTGGCCCGCCTGCTGGGCATAGGCGTGCGCGCCTTTTCGCTGGGCTTCGGCCCCGTGCTGTACAAATTCCGGCGCGGCAAGACCGAATACCGGCTTTCGGCCATTCCGCTGGGGGGCTACGTTTCCCTTGCCGGAGAGAATGACGAGAACGACCTTACCGGCGGCTTTACCGAGAAAGAGAGCTTCATCAAGCGGCCCACGTGGCACCGCATGCTTGTCATCGTGGCAGGCCCGTTGGCCAACCTGCTGCTTGCCTTCTTCATCTACTGGGGCCTGTTCTGGAGCGCAGGGCAGATGCACATAGCCCCGGAAATAGGCAACGTGCGCGATGGCAGCCCGGCCGCGCAGGTGGGGCTTGCAGAAGGCGACACCATTACGGATATCGCCGGTACCCGCATAGAATACTGGAACGATGTGGCCGACACCATCGGCAAAAGCGGCGGCAGAGAGGTGACCATTACCGTGCTGCGCGAAGGCCAGCCCCTCACTGTCCACGTGGTTCCGGAAAAGCTGCTCCGCAAGAACATCTTCGGCGAGGATGAAGAAAGCTACCTCATCGGCATAGCCGCTTCAGGCAAGACCTTCACGCAGCCCCTCGGCGGCGTTTCCGCCGCACAGGCCGGACTTGAGCACACGTGGGAGATGATTGTCATCACCGGCAAGGGCTTTGCCAAGATCATCCAGCGGGCCATTCCCATGGACAACGTGGGCGGCCCCATCATGATCGCCCAGATGGTCAGCCAGCAGACCGAATACGGCGTTGCCGCCGTGCTGGCCCTTGCTGCGCTCATCAGCGTGAATCTGGGCCTGCTGAACCTGCTGCCCATTCCCGTTCTGGACGGCGGGCATCTGGTCATGCTGACCTTTGAAACCATATTCCGCCGCCCCGTACCCGCACGGGTTATGGATATTGCCACCCGGGTGGGCATTTTGCTGCTCATAACCCTCATGGTCTGGGCCACCTTCAATGACGTACGCAGACTCTAGCCTCACCCTCGTCCTCAACGGCGCGGAAGCGCGGCTGCAGATTGTCTGCGGGCACGGCACAGAACTGGTCTTTTCACAGGAGTGGTTCACCCCGCGTCACGGTATGCAGGTGCTGGTGCCCGCCCTTGTGGATGCCCTGCACCGCACGGGACTGACCCTTGCCGCCATCGGGCGCATTGCCGTGGTGCGCGGCCCCGGTTCGTTCACGGGACTGCGGCTGGTGCTTTCCACGGCACTGGGCCTTTCGCTGCCTGCCCGCCTGCCCATGGCGGGCATAGGCTACATGGACGCCCTTGCGGCAGATGCGGCCGCGCTGCGCCCCTGCGACAACATATGGTGCATTACCCACGCCCGGCGGGGGCTTGTGCACATGCAGGGCTTCACCTCACGGTACAACGGCCCCGTGTGCGCCCTGCCGCGCGCATCCGGTGAAACTGGCACATCCGGTACAACTGGCATGACTGGCGGATTGGGCGGATTGGACGAATTGGGCGCGCCTGCCGCACAGTCGGAAGACAACGCCCTGATGCCCCTCTGCCCGCCCCTTTCCGCCACACTGGAAGAGGCAGCGCAGCGCATCCTCGCCCACGAAGGCGATACCGTGCTCACGGGTTCGGGCGTGCGCAAAAACAGCGACTACTTTGCCGAACACCTGTTCGACGCAACGGTGCTGCCCCCCCGGTTCGACCATCCCGCCCCGGAAACCCTGCTTACGCTGGCACACACCGCCACCTACGGACATGATCCCGTGGAGCCTCTGTACATCCGCCCCTGCGATGCGGAAGAGAATCTGGACTCCATTGCCTCCGCCAAGGGGCTGGACCCTGCAGCGGCGCGCGCCGAGCTGGAAAGGCTCACCCGTAAGCTAAAGTAATCAGTCCTGCGGACGATATGCTCTTGTGAGGCAGCTGCGGCGTGTAACGCCCTATTCGCTCCCCTGTATGGCATTGGCCTTGCAAGATCGGCAGCGGATACCCATGTCTGGGAAAAAACTGCCCGAGGTATGAGCTATGGCTGATTACATGTCCGGCGGGATACGCTTTTCCGGCCTTTCGTCCGGCACCGACTTCGACTCGATGATCGATCAGTTGAAGAAGGTGGAATCTATCCAGATGAACCGCATGACCCTGTGGAGAGCGGACTGGCAACGCCGTGTGGATGCGTTCGGCACCATCAACACGGAGATCAAGGCGTTTCAGGACACGGTGCGCAGCATGGACACCATGGCAAAGTTCCTGTCCAAGTCCGCCTCCAGTTCCTTTGAAACCGTTGCCAGCGCCACCACCGATGTAGCCGCCACCGAAGGTGTGTACAAGGTGGAGGTGGGCCAGCTTGCCCGCAACGCCATGTGGACCTACAACGACGGGTTCTCGTCCACCACAGCCAAGGTAAACACCTCCGCCTCCAACCAGACCTTTGAATATACCTACAAGGGAAAAACGCGCACGCTCACCGTTGCGCCCAACACCACCCTTGACGGTCTGGTGAACATTATCAACACAGACCCGCAGAATCCGGGAGTCAAAGCCGCGCTCATCAAGAACGGCGAATCCTACCATCTGCAGGTGCGCGGCATGGACCTTGGTGCCGCCAACGCGCTCACCATAGGGGCGGGTACCAACCTCTCCGCCATTCAGGGCACCCCGGCGGACAAGTGGGACGTGCAGACCGCGCAGAACGCCATGTTCCGGGTGAACGACTGGCCTTCCGGCAGTTTTATCGAGTCTTCGAGCAACACGGTGACCGAGGTTATTGACGGCCTGACCCTCACCCTCAAGGATGTGGGCACCACCCAGATAACCGTTGCCTCGGACAAGGAAAAGATTAAGGAAAAAATTCAGGCCTTTGTGGATGGCGTGAACACCATACGCACCACCATACAGAATCTGACCAAAATTAACGAAAACGCCACCGCCAAAGACCCCAATGAGGCCGGATCGCAGTTCGATGCGGAAATAGGCTCGGTGCTCACAGGCAACTACGGTGTGCAGTTGCTCTCTTCCCGGCTCAAGATGTCCGTGGCGGGCAGGGCGGACGGGTTTGACTACTACAATACGGCCAACGGGGGCTCCGGCGATTACTACTCCACCCTCGCCCACATAGGCATTCTTACGGTTGCCGATCAGGGAGACACGCGAAACGGCCTGCTCACCATTGATATGGACAAACTGGACGAGGCGCTGGCCAAAGACCCCACCGCCGTAGCCGAACTCTTTGCCGCAGACAGCATAGGGGCGACGGATTCCCAGCATTTTTCGTACTACTCGCACGTTAAGGGCATTACCAAGCCCGGCATCTATGATGTGAAGTACGACATTGACGCGGGCGGCAACATCGTAAATGCCCGCATAGGCGGACGGCCCGCCAGCGTTGACCCGGAAACCAAACAGATTACGGCCCTTACCGGTGATGCCCGGGGTATCATCGTTCAGGTAAACAACCTTGTCCCCGGATCATACTCCGACACCGTGCGCCTGAAGCAGGGCAAAGCCGGACAGATGGACGGGGTGCTCAAGGACATGCTGAGTTCCGAGGGTACCCTCAAGATCATCGAAAAGAACTATGAAAAGATCATGGACGGGATCGACAAGAAAATCGAGCGCGAAACGAACCGCATCATCCGCTGGGAGCGCACCATGCGGCTCAGGTTCTCGCGCCTCGAGGCGACCCTCGCCCAGTACAACGGGCAGATGACATCGCTTGAAAACCAGATCAAGCAACTCTCTGCCAAGTAGGAGCATACGATGCAGAAGGCAGCCAAGGCATATTTTCAGACACAGGTGGCGACAACTTCTCAGGGGAAGCTGTTGCTCATGCTGTATGACGGCTGCATTAAGTTCCTCAATCAGGCCAAGGTGAAGATTGAAGAACGCGATTATGCCCAGAAAGGGATACTCATTTCCAAGGCGCTGGACGTTATCAACGAACTGGACAGCAGCCTGAATGCAGACAAGGGCGGCGAACTGGCGGAAAACCTGCACAAACTCTATTTCTACTGCTCTACACGCCTGCTCAACGCCAACCTGAAAATGGATATCGGCTACATTGACGAGGTGATAAAGATACTTTCCGGGCTGCGCAGTGCCTATGCGCAGATAATTGACACGCCCGAGGCAACGGCAGCAGCCGCCATGACCACCCCCGTGCAGAGCGGACAAACCCACGTGCAGCACGCCGGAGCGGGAATGCACAAAGCTCCGGCCTTCGGGGCCAAGGGCCCGATGCCCAAGGCGCACGCCTTTGCCGCCTCCCCGCAGAGCGGCGCATACGGACCTGCCGCTGCCGGAACACAGCAGACGACCGCCGCGCTGGCCGGGCTGGCCAACTCCAACGGAGCAACAGGATCAATCGGTTCCAACGGAGCAGCGGGACAGGCAAAACCGGCTGCTTCGGCAGTCCCGTCCGCATTTGCAGGCAATGCCTCTTCTGCCGGTACCACCGGACCGGAAAAGGCTGCCGGAACGCCCCTGCCTGCCGCTGCCAAAGAAGCCGTTCAGGCCGTTCCGGCTCAGGCGCAGCAGGAACAACAGGAGCAACAGGCCCGGCAAACGCCGCAGGCGGAGCAGCCGGATGACCAGCCCCTCAACCTTGCAGGCAGGCGGCTCAACGGGGCTGCCATGTACCGCAAGATAGCCAGCCACAACACCCCCTGATCCCCATTACCCATTTTGATAAACGCGAAACCGGGCCGGAAGTTCCCCTTCCGGCCCGGTTTTCTTTATTTGCAGACAGGCAAACCGGCGTGTCCATACCCACGCGAACCGCCCAAACTCTGTGCCCGCCGAGTCACTCCCACACCACCGGCATAGCCCTATGGCCACCTGCTCTGTAACAATGACAAAGAGAGTGCAGCATGGTCAAAACGCCGTGCCGCCCCCCTGTGCCTCTGCCTGCTTGGCTTCTTCCTTCAGCGGGGCCACCCACGCATGCAGCGGGACGGCCATATCGTGCGAAAGAACCTGCATTACAGCCCCCGTAGGCTCTGCGGGCAGGCGCGTCTTGGCGGAGAAAAAGATGTAGTCGCGGGTACGCTCGCTCTGCATCACGCCCGCGTGAGCCATGGACCAGATAAGCTGACCGCTGGCGGAATCGTAAATATCCAGTTGCAAAGCCACATGCGTGTCGCTGGCGGTGCCGCCGGGCATGTAATGCGTAATGTACCCGCCCACGGCAAGGTCCGCTCCGCGCATACGGGCAAGGCTTACCGCGCGCTCGGGGGTGTAGTAGTCGGAGTAGTCGGCAAACTCCATGACCGGGAACAGTTCTTCCTCAAGCCATGTCTGCCAGACCATGCGCGAAAGCTCCCGGCTTATGTGCCTGCCCTGCGCCATGTTCACCTTTGGCATAAAGGGGAAGAACAGCACGGTGGGTTCCACGGCAGGTTCCTCGCGCGGGCGCAGATACACCTGCACCTTGCCCTTGCGCACCCACTGGTCCCATACCACCTGCGGCTGCGACGTAAGCGAGGGATTGGCCCCGTCCGGCGTGGCGCGGCCCGCCGTTTCCTTGACACCCTCGGGAATCATGTCGGAAACGGCCCCGGCCATGCGGGAAACAGAGCACCCCACCCCCAGCAGAAGTATGGAAATAAGACCTGCTATGCCAATATGTTGCATATATCGATTCATGGTTCACCTTCTTGTGCGGGCATTACGGCCGCAGTACGGCTGCACGTTGTCCCGGGCGGGACACCATTGCACATGCAAGTTGAATGCCGCACAAAACGGACTCGTGAACCGGGCCGAAAGGTGAAACGGGGGTATGGGAGGAAGCCGGAAAGCCTGAAAAATGCGGGGACTAGAGGGAGAAAGATGAAGATTGCCCGTGCCGGCGGGGCCTACTGCACCCTGTCGGTGGGCGTGGGGGCGCTCCGCATGGATTCAAGCAACTGCGCCCGCGACTGTTCAAGGGACTGGTGCAGTTCCAGCCGCCGCTGTACGGACAGGCGATGAAACTCCATGCGTCCTGTCAGGTCAATGAGCTGCCCCACTTCGGTGCGTATGCGCCGTATACGGGCGTTACGCTCCGGCAGTTCAGGGTTCACGCGCTCCACAATCACCGCAAGCTCCTGCAATTCGGACGCAAGCGTGCGGATGCTTTCCGGAGAAATCTTGGCGGAATAGCGTATCCGGTCGCGTATTTCCCTGCAAATGCGTTTCATCCACCCGATCATACGGGCCAACCTCCCGTTTCCCGGTCACCGCCTCCCGGCACCGCCGCCCTTCCGCCGCCTTCCGCCGACTCCCGCCGACTCCCGCCTTCTACCAGAGCAGCACCCCGCCCAGTATAAGCATGAACACGGGCAGCATTGCCAGTATAGTTTGCGGCAGGCGCAGATTGTGCGCATTCCGCAATCCTTTGATAATCAGCAGCAGAAACCAGAGCCGGGCGACAACAGGCCCCGCCACAGGGATGCAGCCTGCCAGCAGGGCGGAACCGCTGTACGCCACCACACGGAAAGTGGTGGCAAAGGGTTTGCCTCGGGGAACGAGAAACCGGATGCACCCGTGGCACAGGCACGAAACCGCCACCACCAGTACCAGCCCGCTTAGCAGCAACTGCCCTGCCCGCAGCGGAAGCGCAGAGATATCTGCAAACTGCGCCGGCAGCTCAGCAAGCGGTGTTTCCGCCAGCAGGCCGCCCAGCAGCGAGGCTGCGCCGAACAGCATGCCCGCTTCCAGCAGGGCTCCCACAAAGGCTGTAAACAGGAAAAAGATTATGGCCGCCGTTATGCCGCCCGCCCCCTGAATACCGCCGAAGAAGTAGGCAGGCGAAAAAAGCGACTCCTTAACCGTGCGCCACCACGCGCCACCAAGGCCCGATTTGCCCCGGTGCTCCCACGGTATGGACATTTCAAATCCTGCCGTGCGGGCAAAGGGCGGCACGGTGCTGTCGCTGTCGCCCATGGCGGCTATGGCGTCCCATATATCTCCCTTGCCCCCGGGTGCGCCCTCTTCGTACTCGCTCAGCGAGCCGAGATGACGGTGGGGCTTGGCCCC
>CAYRLL010000071.1:8608-12738 GCA_964425115.1 uncultured Desulfovibrio sp.
CCTTCCGCGTAACCATCAGGCTCCGCATCACCAAAAGGCCCGCCGGAAACAGTCCCGTATGCGGTACCGGAAGCGTACTCAGAAGCGTCATCCCGGTCTTGAGCCGGTTCACCACCATAAACGTCAGCACCCATGGCCGGACGCACACCGTCACCAGCCCCTTCGTACAAGGGCGCGGGGCGGGCGGGGGCGGTGTGAACAGAGGAATCTTCCGCGTCATACGATGCCGTCCGGGCGGAAGGCTTGTACGCATCGTGGCGGGAGGCATACCTATCCGCCTCCGGTCCGGAACGCGTGCCCTGTTCCGCAGCACGGTCAACGTTCCGCGCCGCCTGCTGTGCCGCCTCCCATGTTCCGTAGGCGGACGTGGCAGGTGCCGAGCGCATGACAAAGCCTTCTTCGTCGCCGTCCTCTGTGGCAACGTGTTCTCTGAACCGGAATTTATGTTTGCATTTCGGGCAAGTGGCAAGCTGAGCGGTGGGTGGAATCCGTGTAAGATCCACCTCGCGCTTGAACTGGCATTCCGGGCAACGTATGAGCATGCGCTTTCCTTGTCTGAATGATATCGCCCATTGTACGACCAGCAATACGGCAAATCAAGGCAACGGCGCAAAAAACCGGCCGCCCTTGCAATTGGGCAGAATAACAACCGATTCACGATTCAGTCCAGAAAAAAACATACCCTCCGCAGGGCAGACGCGGCTACAGTATCTGCCCCAGAAACTCCTGCGTGCGCGCATGGGCCGGGGCGGAAAACAGCGCATCCGGCCTGCCGCGTTCCAGAATAACGCCCTCGTCCATGAAGACGGCATAATCCGCCACCTCACGTGCGAACCCCATTTCGTGCGTCACCACCAGCATGGTCATGCCGTCATCCGCCAACTGCCGCATAACGGAAAGCACCTCGCCCACAAGTTCCGGGTCCAGCGCGGAGGTGGGTTCGTCAAACAACATGACCTCCGGCTCCATGGCAAGGGCGCGAGCAATGGCCACCCGCTGCTTCTGCCCGCCGGAAAGGGTGGCGGGGTAGGCATCCTTCTTCTCTTCCAGACCCACTTTTTCCAGATAATGCCGCCCCAGTTCCCGCGCCTGCTTTGCGGGCATACGGCGCACCTGTGTGGGGCCTTCTGTCACGTTGCCCATGACCGTCATGTGGGGGAACAGGTTAAAGTGCTGAAAAACCATGCCCACCTTGGCCCGCAGCGCGTTGATGAAGGGTTCTTCGCCGCTCACAACCTGCCCTGCCACGCGAATCTCTCCCTCATCGTACGGTTCCAGATAATTCACACACCTGAGCAAGGTGCTTTTGCCGGAGCCGCTGGCGCCGATAACCACCACCACGTCCGAGGGCATGACCTCAAGGTTTATCCCCCTGAGCACGTGGTGCTCACCGAACCACTTATTCAGATTCCGTATTTCAATAACCGGCGTGTTGTTCATACGTTACTCCTTCAGGCACCGGAAACGTCAAGGCGCTGTTCCAGCCTGCGGAACAGCCAGCTGAACAGTGCCGTGTAAAACAGATAAAATACCGCGGCGATAAAGAGCATTTCCATCATCATGAAGTTTGATGAAGCAAGCTGCTGCGATTTAAGCAGCAGTTCGTTGATGGTGATGGTGCTCGCAAGCGACGAATCCTTGAGCGCAATGATGAACTGGTTACCCATGGGCGGGATGGCGCGCTTGCATGCCTGAGGCAGGATTATGCGTACCATGGCGCGCGGGTACGACATGCCGAGACTGCGCGCCGCTTCCATCTGCCCGTTGGAGATGGACACAATGGCCCCCCGGAATATCTCCGCTATGTACGCCCCGTTGTGTATGCCCAGCGCCAGCACGGCGGAGGTAAGGGCGTTCAGACCCAGAAGACCGCGCAGACCGAAGTAGATGAACAGCAATTGCAGCAGCAGAGGCGTTCCGCGTATCAGATAGATGTAAGCGCGGGCCGGAATATTGAAAACCAGCCGTTCCGAAATACGCAGAAAGGCTGTGCCGAGTCCGAGCACCAGCCCCAGCAGGATGCCCAGCACCGTAATCTTGAGGGTCATCCACGCTGCCGGAAGAAAATAGGGAACATAGTTTGGGAGAGAGGAAAAATCAAAATACATGAAGGCCTTTCCCGTTGAAGGGTGAGCCCGGCAGAAGGGCGGACGAAGACGAACCGGTGCCGTCTCCGCGCCGCCCGTGCCAGACAGGAGATACCGGACAGGAGATACCGGACAGGGGATGCCGGACAGGGGATGCCGGAAAGCGCATACCGGAAGGCGTATGCCGACCAGAGTGTGCCAGGCAAAGTATGCCGGACAGGGCTGATATCACTCCCGTATGCGCAGGGGCTTCAACCGGCAGAAGAAACCGCAAATCAGCGGGTGGTTATATCCACTCCCAGCCACTTTCTGCTCAGGCCCGCAAGGGTGCCGTCATCATGCATGGCCTTCAGCACGGCGTTTACCTCTGCAAGCAGGGTATCGTCGGCCTTGTTTATGGCAACGGCAATATCCTCGCTGCGCAGCGGCCCGCCCAGCATGGTAACGTTGAACCTGCCCGCGTTCATGGCGTTCACGCCGACCACGCGGTCGGTGATCACTGCATCCACCACACCGTTGCCCAACTCCATCAGGGTCTGGGTATCATCCTTGTACAACCGTACCTCTCCGGCTTTCAGCCCCTTGGCGTCCTCCTCAAAGGTGGTTCCCGTCACCACGCCGATGGTTTTTCCTTCCAGCTGCGCGATATCGGTAACGGGACCGGCGGCTCCGTCATCGCCCGTGCGCACCATCACCTGCGCCCCGGAATAGTAGTAGGGAACGGAAAAATTCACCACGCGCAGACGGCTCTCGGTAACGGCCATGCTCCCCAGAATGCCGTCATACGTTCCGGCGCGGAGCCCTTCGATAATGCCGCTCCATTCCGTGGTTACGGGCCGCAGGGCAACGCCCATACGGCGGGCCACCTCTTCGGCCACATCCACATCAAATCCGGTGAGCCGGTTCTCGGCATCGTAGAAATTGAATGGCGGGTATCCGCCGCTCATGGCAAAGCTGATCTCCCCCGCCTTTTTCACACGGGCAAGCGAATCCTCTTTTTCATCAGAGCATCCCGCAACGGCGGCAAGCATAAGCAGGACAACGGCAAGCACGGTAAAACGTTTCAGCATGTTCATGACACCTCCTGTGATAACGTTTTCAGAATACGACGGGCAGCGGGCACACCACCGCCCTGCGGGGGATGTCCGTCAAAAGATGCATGGCGCGGCAAGAACAGGAAGGTCTTTGTGCGATAGGCAGTGGATTCCCGCCGGGCAGAGCCGGAACAGGGACGACTCACGGTGCAGCCGGTTGCCGGAGCAACTTCCGAACGGACAAGCCCTTGAGCCGTATGATGAAACCATGCCCGCTACCAGCGGACAAGGGGAGGAACCGGTGAGATTTCGGGGATGCGGCATACCCGCCTGTCGCCCCCCGATGCACGCCCGGTCAGTCACATAGGGGAGGCATATTGGCCAAACACAACGGCCAGACACAGTCGCCAGACACAGCGGCCAAACACCGTGTGGACAGGCACAGCGGCTAGGCACGTGTCCGGGCACGCCGGAGTCGGCAAAGGCAGGAAGCAGGAGGAAAGAGAGGATACCCCCGCAAGCGGCCGGAAAGCTGTAAAAAGGCTGTCTACACCACGCCGGCGTCGCGCATGACCACGAGCACGAAGATGAACAGCACCAGCAACAGCACGCCCAGCGCGGGCAGAATGCGTCCATAGCCGGTACCGTAGGCGGCTTTAAGCCCCACGGTAATAATCCACAGCCGCACAAGGCCGCCCAGCAGGGTGCCCACCACCGGCACAAGACTCAGCAGGTCTGCCGCGCCGGAATAGCACACCACGCGCAGCGTGGTATTGGCGCTTCCCCGGGTCACGCCCGTAAGCACAAGCACCAGATGCAGCACGCCCCCAAGCACATACAGGTACAGCGTCATGATGACGGGGCTGAACATGAGAATGGCCGCAAGCTCGCCGGGAGACTCCACGGCACCGGAAAAGGCTTCCGGCAGGATGGGGTTGCCCACCACGGTCTGCCACAGCGTTTCGGCAAGAATGCCGATGACGGAAACCAGCAGGTAGTAGGCGAAGGG
>CAYRLL010000071.1:12838-16610 GCA_964425115.1 uncultured Desulfovibrio sp.
CGTCGCCTTCGTGGTCATCCGGACGCTCTGCGTCCTGAAGGCCATACCCTTCGTGGCGAGTGTGGCGTCCGCTCTGCCCTTCTTCGTCCGGGGCGCGGCGGGCAGACGCCTCAGACGGCCTGTCCCCTTTGTGCGTCCCTTCGCCCGGTAAAGACTCTGAAGCCGGCCTACCGGACAAGGCATCCGCCTCTCCGCCGAGGGGCCTGTCCGATTCAGGCTCCAGCACAAAATCGGCCTTTTCCGGCTCCCGGAACCGGAATCTGGCCCCGCACTGCGGGCAGGTCGCCATGGTCAGCGAAGGGCGAAGCGAAGCTTCATCCACCTCGCGGGAATAGGCGCACTCTGGGCAACGAATCTCCATACGGCATCCTCGGGCAAGGGTATACAGCGGCCTGACTCATCCGTATGCGGCGTCCCCTGCAAACAGCCACGGGCAGCGCACGCAATGCGGCCTTTCCGCGCGGCGTTCCGGCGGAGACAAGACTTGTACGGAAAAAATGTCCGGGGGGCAAACATCTTCCTGCCGGACTGCAATCCCGCCGCGTTCAACAAACACCGCACCTGCACCCCGTACCTGCAAAGCGGCACCTTCCGCTCCGGGCGATACAAGGATTTTCAGCAGCCTGCGCAGGCGAACGGGAAGGACTCGATAAAAATCATCCCCCCCATGGGCAGGCGCACGGCATGTCTGTTGCGGGAACAAAGACACCGTTTTCCGCTCAGCGGCCTCACAGCGGGGGGCGGTCCACCCAGCCGTTTGCCAGCGCCAGCAACCACGCAAAAGCAGCCACGTGCAGTGCCACCACCGGCAGCACCCTGTGCCATGGCGAACCATGCCCGAAATGCAGCCCCGCCGCCAGCGCCCCCAGCCACCATGCCGCCGCCACGTATCCGCCGCCATAGGGCAGCAGCCGGAAGACCAAGCTGCCCATGCAAAAACAGACGCATTGCAGGGTTACGCCGTAGCCCCGCTCACCGGATTCCGCCAGCCACAGCAGTGCGTGCAGCACGGCCGCATACACCATGAGCAGTATGGGCAACATGCCGGGCACCAGCACCACCGCACGGAACAACTCCTCGGCACTCAGCCGCGGCGGCAGAAACAGCACCAGCAGCGGCAGGGGCACTATGGCGTTTACAAGAGGCAGCAGCGCGTGCAGGAGCATCTGTTCCGCAAGGGGCACAAGCGCCGTCACGCCCATGGCAAAATACATGGCCCGCCAGTCCACCCCGCCGGAAAAAGGCCTGCCGTACAGGCGGGAAGGGTTCCACAACGCGCACCGCAGGATCTGCACACTCCCCTGCGCCCAGTCACGGACCGTATGCGGCTGTTCCCCGGCGTCCGTCATACCTGTCGCCACCCGCTACGCGCCACGGAAAAAAGCCACGAACAGGGCCACGGCATAGAATGCGACGATGAACAGAAAGGGCATGAGCAGTCCCGCCGCAACGCGCCACACCTTCACGCCGTGGGCGTATTTCATGCCCACAACCAGCGCGTATATGCCGAAAATAACCGACAGATACTGCCCGATGAACGGCACCAGATAGAACACGTTGGCGCTCATGGAGAAGGCGACCACGTTGGCCGTTGCCCCGAACCCTCTTGGCGCGCCCTTCACAACGCTCAATCCCGCGTGCAGGATGCCCGCCGACACAAAAAAGAACAGCGGCCCCAGCACCAGAACCACGGCCGTTACTCCCAGCGCCGCACTCCAGCCCGGAAAACCGCCTCCGGCAGCAGCCAGCGCCGTTTCCGAAAGGACATCCCCCAGAAAGGTATCCATGGCCCATGCCCACATCTGTGCGAAAACGATGCCCAGCACGGAACTGATGATATAGAATGTCATGGCTCCGGCGCGCTTCCAGTCATTGCCGGAACGGGAGAAAAAAACCGGCGGGGCGGAGAGCACCTCGCGCACGGTATGGACAAAGGCCGAAGCCCAGCCTATCTGGCTGCGCCACGCCCACGGAATGCGGGGAAGTTCCGGCTGCCCGGTTCCGGTATTGCCGCCCGGCACATCACCGTAACTCTCCTGTCCGGCCTGAAACTCCGGTCCGGCCGGGTGCTCCTTTTCAGCCGGATATTCATGCCCGGCTGAATATGCCTGCTCAGGCGCATGCCCCTGCCCGGCCGGGGAATTCCCATACGCACGATCGCCCTGCGCCTCGTGCCCAGCCTGTACTCCGGGGATTTCATAAGGCCGGTCCGTGTCTGCCTGCCTTGTTGCCTCCGCGTCCAGAACAAATCCCGGCTCCGCTCCGGCGGCAGATGACGGTTCGGAAACACCGGATTCCACCGGTTGCCGGAAACGGAACCTTTCCCCGCATTCGGGGCAGGTGGCATATACCATCTCCGCCGGAATGGCGGCATCGTCCAGTTCTTTGGAATACTCGCATCGGGGGCACCGTATCTGCACAAAAACTCCTTTCGGCAATCTGTTCTTCCTGCCGCCGGGATACACCGCCGGATTGCGGACTGCTTCACCGCACGGAACGGTCAGGGCTCACACTGTACCGGGCAGCACCAGACAGACCACCCGGTCGGGGTTCCGTCCGGGTTCACCCCCGGCCCTGCTCTCCGTCACGCTCACGGCTCCGGCACACTTTTCCAGCGCGCGCAGCACTGCACACGGCACGCCGGGATATTCCTCATTCAGCCGGTGCATGCCCGCGCGGCCTGCCGCATCGTCAAACACGCCCAGCCTGCCCGCCAGCGTCTGCGGGTCTTTCCATACATGGCTGAAGTGGTCCATGTGCCCGGTAAGCACCACGGCGACCGGGCCGGGCAGCCCGCGCACGGCTTCATGCACCTTGTTTTCAAACCGTGTCTGCACGCCAAGGCGCAGCAGCCGCAACTGCAGGTCGGGCCACAGCCCGAATCCGGCGCGGCATGTCTGCGCATCGCCCACGCGGGTCCAGCGCGGAAAGGCAAACCCGCCCGCGCTTCCGGCTTCCATGCCGGAGCGGCAGTCCGGGCAGCCAACCTGCTCAGCGCCGCACAAGGCGCGCCCTGTTCCCGCAGTTTCGCCCGGCTGCGATCCCGCTCTGCGAAAATCGGCTTCCATAAGTACAGGCAGCGCGTTCCACATACCGGGGGGCAGCCGTTCATCGCCATCCAGAAAAAGTATCCACTCCGTATTGCAAAGCGCAAGCACAGAATTGCGCTGCGCGGCAAAATCTCCGTCAAGAGGCCGTGCACTGTGCCGCACAGGCACAGCACAGGCTGCAGAAACCGCAGCAGCAGCGGGAACAGGGAGAACAGGGGGAACAGCGGGAACATGCGGCGCATCCCACACCACCACAACCTCCCGCACCCACGCAGGGACCTGCGCAAAAAAATCTTCCAGTCCCGGCTCATCGGGATGCACGATAAGGCCCAAGGTCAGATCTGCCGTATGGCGCAATATATGCCCCGATTCACAGCCCGGAGTATGCCCCGATTCCAGTTCAGACGCCCGTTCAGTTGCCTGTTCTGATGCCTGTTCTGATGCCTGTTCTGATGCCTGTTCAGTTGCCTGCTCCTGCGCATGGCCCGGAGTATGGGGAGCATGGGCCTGCATGTGTCCTGCACTGCAGAACAACGTATGCGCCCCCGCAAACAGCCGCTGCCATCGCCGCAACGACTCGCGCTCCTCTTCCGGCAACTGCGGATGCAGCATCATGGTCGCCTCACGCGGGTCCGGGCCTGCCTGCGCCAGCAGCACCAGCACCGCCCATGGAGAGGCATCCGCCACCAGCCGATGCCTGCCCGCACGCTGCCACCAGCCGA
>CAYRLL010000072.1:0-16372 GCA_964425115.1 uncultured Desulfovibrio sp.
GCTTGCCTTCCTTCTGGCAGGTTAAGCATGGCATAGCAAAGAAGTATTCCGAAAATGTTTGCAGCAATACCTATGATGGTAATTTTAATTTTCATTTTGCACCTATTTTTTTATAGTTATGACTTCAGAAGAATAGTTAGTAGAAGCATTTTTAGCACATTCAGTATAATTGGTATTCTTAACACTTTCTCTGCAGGTTCTGCATTGTACACATGATATATATTATGTTAATTGGTATCGGTATTCCTTCATCATTTTCTGTGAGTTTTGTTTTGTGTCGTATTGTTGCCGTGTTTGTCAAAAGCTTGAAGAATGAACTGGTATAGTCCTATCAAGATTACGATGACGCTAAGTGCAGGGTTCGCTTTCGCTTGTCTACCAGGTAAAAGGCATGTGGCAGTCCCTGCTACTGCCCAGCTTGTCATTTTTATAAATTTTCGTCTGTCAAATGTGAGAATGCTGTGTGAAGCTGAAAATTCTTCAAGATCTTCGCACTGAGTTATGCGGGGGGTGCATATGTCAATATCCCCTTTTCGAAACGTTGGTGTGCTGGTGCATTGCGCATTGCAGTAATGAAAATTCCAGTTCTTACGTCGAAACGCCTCATGCCCTCCCTGTCTTCGCGTTGCGCCAATGGTTTGAATTTGCATTTCATTCTCAATTGGGTCTTGAAAAAAAACAACGTGGATCCGTTGTTTTTTATGCACCTGCCAAGTGCCCCTGAGAAGTTAATGCACACCTTGACAATAAGTGTCAATATAAACTAGCCGTTACATCGTAGAAGCAGGCACGCCCATAAGGAACACGCCCTCGTCAATCCACAGGCCATGGTAGGCACGCCACGCATCCCGCTCTTCAGGTAATATGATGTGCTCCACCGCTATGGTGTAAGGCTGGGGGAGCAGGGCGCGCACTGCCGGGCCAAGGCGGGGAAGATCGCTTTTTTCCAGAGTCACGGGCAATTCTATTGTGCTGTGCTGATGCAGCAATTCGTTTTGGATGAGCTCCGAGAGCTGCGACCACAGGTCGGGCGTGTGCTGTGATGCTGGCGGTTGCTGGTGTCCGTTGAGCCGCAGGCGGAAATCAAAATGGGTGGTCTGCCGTGCCAGTGCCGGTCTGGACCGTATGTACCTGTTGTTGCACAACTGTTCATGACGCATCACGGCGGAGTTGCACTGGTCGTGCACACGGTAGAAATACAGACGTTCCGGTATGAAGTGCACCTTATCCGGCCCGGCAAGCTCTGTCATGGGCAGGTAAAGCGAAAGGTCGCCAGCCGCGCGGAAGTATCTCCCGCTTTCATCGCGGAACGTGGCATCGTCTAGAAGCCCGAACAGGTAAGCTTTGAATGAGCGTAGCTGCGAGAAGCACCATGCCTGTTCGCGAACAGGCACGCCGCGCAGCAGCGGGCCGCCGATGGAGTGTTTCTGTCTCTCAATGGTCTCATCGGTATACACAATGTCGTAGCCCTGCTGATGGGCATCCCACAAGCGTTGCAGGCAGTCCGGGCGGATAAAATCGTCCCCGTCCAGCACGGCCACCACATCGGAAGGAGCAAGGTGGAGTGAACGCAGCGCGGCCAGCGTGTTGCCCATGAGCCATGCCCGCTGGAAGCCCGAATGCACCGTTATGCGCGGGTCATCGGCTGCGTGGCGGGATGCGAGGCGTGCCGTTCTGTCCTGCGAGGCATCGTCTGCAACCAACGCGGTCCATTGTGTGAAGGATTGATTCCGCAAAGAATCAAGGCAGATATCAATGTAGCGCTCGCAGTTGTAGCACGGGATGACCACATGGAACCGGCTCGGGGCAAGGGCGCTTTTCGGTATGGTGTCAGGCATGGCGTTTACTCCTGAGGATGTGGGGGATTGCGGAGGGCGGTTGGCCGGTGGCAGCGGTTCAGCGCGGCGTTTCCTGTACCGCAGCCTGAAGCACCTGCGTCAGTGCCGCAAGCTGCCTTTCCCTGTCGTAGCAGGTCTGCACGTGTGCCCTTCCGGCCGCGCCCAGCGTTGCGGCAAGCGCAGGGGAGCGGGCCATGCGGCGCATGTGCTCGGCCATGGTGGCGGCATCGTGTTCATGGCATAGCAGGCCGGTGTGCTCATGCACCACGGCTTCGCGGATACCTGCATGATACGTGGCCACAACAGGCAGGCCCGAGGCAGCCGCCTCCAGCACGGCGTTGGGCGTGCCTTCCTTGTCGCCGGTGGGGGCGGTGACGGAATGCTGCACAAAACAGCGCGCCCCGCGCATAATCTGCGCAACCTCGTCATGGGAAACGGCTCCGGGAAAAGAAACGGCGTGCGCCACACCAAGGCAGGCGGCAAGGCGGATGCATGCCGGACGCAGCACGCCATCGCCCAGCATGACCAGAGTGGCATCGGGTATGTCCGTTTGCACGGCGGCAAAGGCAGCAAGCACCGTTTCCGGGGCTTTCTTATCTACAAAGCGGCCCACGCTGACGAACCGGGGCGGGGCATCCTGCGGTGAAGCGGCGGTGAACATGGACGCATCCACACCGTAGGGAATGACGTGCAGGCGGTCTTCAGGCGCACCCAGACGCAGCAGGTCCTGCCGCATTTCCTGCGAAACGGCTATAACGGCGGCGGCGTGCTCAAAGAGCGCGGCGTAGCCCGCAGCGTACTTGGCAAGCACAGGGCCGAGCGAAGCGTCGTAGCCATGGAAGTGCGACACCAGAGGGATGTTGGCCTCGCGGCAGGCAGGCAGCAGGGCCACTCCCGTGGGGCCGTACTGTGCCAGCACCACATCCGTGTGACCGGAGCGCAGAAAACGGGCCATGTTCATGGCAGCCTGCCGGTGCTCCTGCGTTTCCGCCTTGCCCGAGGGGGAGAAGAGCAGGGGAGAATCCTGCGGCAGACCGGGGTGCAGCGCGTTGTCCGCAGCATCCCGCAGGGGCATGTGGCCTCCGTGCAGCACGGCGTGCACGCCGGATAATCCCCGTATATGGGCGCGGATGAATGTTTCGCATTCCTGCCCCGGATTGGGGTGCGCAAGGCATATGCGCAGCGCGGCACCGGAGATGCGCCCGGCGGCAGATTCCGTCTGCGGAGCGGTGCGGGGCGCATGGGCTGTTTCGGTCACGCCTGCTCCATGTATGGCAGTTGCCTTCATGCCTTTTCCATTTGTGACTGTGATGGTCACGATTGTTCGGGTGTTGCGGCGACGCAGGCTTCAGGCAGGGGGGAGACAACCCCTCCCGCGCCGTGCAGGGCTTGCGCTTGCGGGGTTCCTTCGCCCGTGCAGGGCGCGGAAGGAGCTTTGCGGGCGGAGGCCCACAGGCCGGAGCACATGAGCCCTTCATGAAAATGGCTCGGAGGCTTGTCCAGCGCGGTGAGCAGCCGGACAACCGGGGCGGCGGCGAAAGAGAGCAGGGGGCGCAGAAAGCGCAGGTAACCGCTCTGCCGGGAACGGCGGCGGATGTACAGACCCAGCATCTGGGCCATGGCCGCATCGAACCCGCCCAGCGGCCGTACCTGCACATCGGCAAAGCCAGATGATTGCAGCAGGCGCTCCAGCGTCCACGGGGTGTAGCGGTAGGCATCGCAGGGAACATCGTGCAGGGGCCAGAGAAAGGGCACGGTCAGAAAAATCAGGCCGCCCGGTGCAAGAACGCGGTGCGCCTCTGCCAGTACGCGGGCCGGGTCCGGGCAGTGTTCCAGCACCTCGGTGAGTACCACGGCACCTGCCTTGCCCGGTTCCATGGGCAGGGTGCGTCCGTCCCATGCCATATCCCACGGCGGCGGGGCGTCCTGAAGCGTATCCGGACCGTAGGCGCCCTGCGGCATGTCTGCCGTCAGGTAGCGGGTGACGGCAGGAGCATCCAGAAACAGCGTACGGTAGGGGGCGCATCCCGCCCCCATGTCCACCACCGTTCCACGGAACAGGGGCAGGGTGTGTGTGAGGGCGGCAAGAATGCTGCGGCGGACGGTGTACAGGTCCACGAAGCCGGGGCGGCAGCGGGGGTGCAGGAAGGGCTGGTGCACGGGCAGCAGGCTTGCTGCGGCCGCTTTGAGCGCCTGAAAAGGGGTTGCGCGGTCGTCCTCGCGGATGCCGACAGGCGGTGGCAGGCAAAGCCTTACGGGCATGCGGACGGGCTGCGGACGGCCAGTTGCCCCCTGCGTGGCGATAAGGTGCGCCCACGCATCGGCACAGGCATCCGGTGAAAACCGTTCCCGCACAAGGTCGCGGGCATTGAGGGAAAGACGGGCAAAGGTGTGCGGGTCGCGCAGGGCACGGGCCGCTTCCTCAAGATCGCGTTCCGGTTCATGGAGCAGGAAGCCGGTTTCTCCGTGGCGGATAAGCTCGGGAACGCCGCTCGCCACCGGGGTGGAAAGGGGAACAAGGCCGTGGGCCATGCCTTCCAGAAGGCACAGGGGCATGCCCTCGTATTCCGACATGAGCAGCACCGCATGGTGGGTGCGCAGCAGGGCGGGCATGTTCGCGCTGTCCTGCGGTGGCAGCAGCGTGACGCGGGCATTTGGGTGGGCGGCGAGAATGGCTTGCACCTCTTCGCGCTGCGGTCCGTTGCCTGCTATGGTTGCCTGCGTGTCCGGGAGGTTTTGCGTGAGCCTGCATAGAGAGCGCGTAACAAGGCTGATGCGCTTCTGCGTTTCAGCGAGCCTGCCGGAATAGAGAATGCGCAGGGGCTGGTCCGGGTGCATGCGCGGCAGAAAATCATCGTGGGGAAAGACCGCGCTGGAGGGAATCTGCACCACGCAGGGGGTGTGTTGCTCCACCATGCGCACAAGATGGTCGGAAACGGCAACCCACGCATCCATGGCCCGGTCCGTGGTTGTGCGCAGAAAGAGTTGGGCCAGTTGCCTGTGGAACCCGTCGTCCGAGCGCAGCACGCCTATGCAGCGGATGCCCCGCCGTTTCAGGTGCATGGCGGCGTAATAGGCGGCGGGCACGATATTGGGGACGAACACGGCGGGCGGGCGTTGCTGCACGGCGGAGAGTATCCAGCGCACACGTTCTTCCGTGGTGGCGTGGTAGGGGGCGTGCTGGCACGGCACCCCCGACCTGTGCAGGGCGTTGAGCGTGGGGCAGGCGCGCACATCCCCGAAGGTAAGCAGCAGGCATTCCGCCTCTATGCCGCGCTCCCGCAGGGCGGGCAGCAGGCGGCGCAGTCCGGCGTTGGGCCCGCCCACATAGCCGGGGCGGTCGTAGGTGCAGAACAGGGCTTTCATGAGTGCGTTCCGTGGGCTGTCTGCGTGGAAGAACAAGAGGAAAACGCCGGGGCGGGCGAAGCGATTCTGACAGATTCTGCCACCTGCGGCACCTGTGCGGCCTGCCTGACGTTTGCGACTGGCGAAGCGGGCCAGGCTGACGTGCCGTGTGAATGGGGTGAATGGGGCGAATGGGACGAATGCGGCGCGAGAGGCCCGTCCGCAAGAGTGTTCGGGCGCGCAGCGTGGCAGGGAGCGGGGAAGGGGCGCAGCAGCCGTTCCGCATCCTGCTCCGTCAGGGGCCAGTGCACGGGCTGGTCCGGGTGAAGGTCGAACAGGGGCAGGGCATAGAGCAGGGGCAGGGATTCTCCGTCTGCGGTAATGCTGCCGGGGATTCCCATAACGTCAGGGGGCGGCCCGTCCCCGCTTTTGCCCGTTACGACGCCGGTCACACCGGGACCACAGGTCACGCCCGTCACGCCCGTCACGCCTGTCACGCCTGTCACGCCCGTCACATCGGGCGAGCAGGTCACATGATGCGGTGCGTCATTCTCACAGCGGGTGTCCGGGCAAGGTTCAGGCCCGTCGCCTGCCCACAGGTTGTCGGTGCGCAGATAGGCCACCGCGCCGTCAAAATGATGGAACGGGGGAAGCCACTGGCTGCCGGCGGGCTTATCCCATGGGGTTTTGCCGTCTTGCCCGCGTAGCCGTGCCCCGCCGGACGTATCGGTCTGGAACGGCATGGTCACGCTTGGGGCGGATGCCGGAACGGGCGGGGCCGAGTGCAGCCACGCGGGGTTGCAGTTGACCGGGGTGGGCAGCAGGGAGAGCAGGGCGTCCGCATCTGCCCCTTCGCTGTGCGCCGCCAGCAGGCTGCGTATGCGCGTGGCGGTTACGGGGCCAAGACCCGGAGCCACTGCCAGAATGCGGAGCGCAAGGGCAGCACCGTGCGGCAACGCTGTGCGCAGGTGGCGGCGGATGGCCCGAAGGGCCGAAACCGTATCCGCGCCGGGGGCGTTTGCGGGGAGGGTGACAACATGCACGGGAATGCCCGCCCGCAGGAAGGCCTGTTCCCGCCCCGGCAGCACAAGGGCCAGCGGACGCACGGCACCCAAGGCCGCGAGCACGCGCGCGGTATGGGCCGCAAGGGCCGGTCCGAGCGGAGACTGCTCGAACAGAAAGCGTTCTGCGGCGCTGTCGTGGCAGGCGAGAATGCAGGCATCCATCATAGCGGAATCCCGAAATCGTACAGGTTTGCGGCAACAACGCTGTGCGCGAGGGCAAGATCGTGTTCCGTGTCTATATCTATGAGTTCCATAGGGTTGGAGACAAACTCCATATGCTTGTGCGTAATGTGCGCGGGAAAGACGTTGCGGCCCGAGAAGTGACCCAGCGGTTTGAAAAAGGTCTGCTCCGGGTCATGCAGGTGTACACGGCGCGGGGGGTTGCTTCTGAGGGTATTGTCATGCGGTGCGTCGCATGTATGGCCTGCCTCATGGGCAGCTTTGGCACTGTCCATACCCTCTTCATCATTCCTGCCGTCCGTGCTGACCGTGCTGACCGTGCTGACCGTGCTGACCTTGCTGCCCGTGGTACTGCCCGTGTCATCCGTGTCACAGGGGCGGAACAGCGCCGTGCGGGAGGTGGGCGTGCGAAAAGCGGATTGCACAGAACCGCATTGCTGCGTCAAGAACACCAACCGCGCCAGATGCTCCCTGTTGCGGAAAGGGTTGGTGGGGGCAAGGGTGATGATGGTTCTGACCGGGTACTCCTCATCCACCAGATGACGCAGCAGATAAAAATAGGCCCAGTAGGAACTGCACCGGGCAGTGGCAAATTCCGCCGGTCTGAGGAAGGGAACCTCCGCCCCGTAGTGGCGTGCGATTTCGGCGTAGCGGGGGCTGTCTGTGTTCACGACAACCCTGTCCACTCCGGGCAGGGCGCGGGCGAGGAGAATGCTGTAAGCCATGAGGGGCAGGCCGCAGACCTCGCGGATATTCTTGTCCGCCACCCGTGTGGAGCCTGCGCGGGCGGGAATCTGAACCACGGTTTTCGACAGGCCGCCGGAGAACCGGGCACGCCAGTCCGTGAGCGGCATTTCCGTGTTGCGGAAGTAGCGGTTCACCACCTCCTGCTGGCGTCGTTTCATGTCTGACATGCGGCTACCTGTGACTACCTATGGCTATCTGCGGCTGCCTGCGGTTGCGGCGGGCGCAGGGAAAAGGCGCGTGCCCGTTGGTGTTGCATCTGCTGCCCGTGCATATGTCCTTCGGCGTCCGTTCTTCGTGCATTTGGCCTTCGCATCTGGTTTTTGCGTCAGGCCTTCGCGTCTGGCTTTTGCTTCTGGCTTTTGCGTCTGACCTTCGCATCTGGCTTTCGCTTCTGGCTTTCGCATTTGGCCCTTGCGTCTGGTCGTGGGCTCTGCCGTGGCCTTCCTATGAACCGGCTCATCCCGGAAGCGTTCAGAGTGTTCAGGGGGCTGCCGTCTTTCCGGAAAGCAGCGCGTCAAAATAGGCTATGGTCCTGTCCAGCCCGGCCTCCAGCTGCACAGAGGGGAACCAGTCCAGTTTTTCCTGCGCAAGGGCGATATCCGGCTTGCGCTGCATGGGATCATTGACCGGCAGCGGCCTGAATTCTATGGCCGAGGTGCTGCCCACCTTGGCTATGACCGTGCGGGCAAGCTCCAGAATGCTGAATTCCACGGGGTTGCCCAGATTCACAGGGCCGGTGAAGCCTTCGGGCGTGTGTTCCATCATGCGGATGAAGCCCTCAATCATGTCGTCAACGTAGCAGAAGGAGCGTGTCTGGGAACCGTCGCCGTAGATGGTGAGGTTTTCCCCTTTAAGTGCCTGTACGATGAAGTTGGAAACCACGCGCCCGTCATCCGGGTGCATGCGCGGGCCGTAGGTGTTGAAGATGCGCACCACCTTTATGTCCAGCCCGTACTGGCGGTGATAGTCGAAGAACAGGGTCTCCGCGCAGCGTTTGCCCTCATCGTAGCAGGCGCGCGGGCCTATGGGATTCACGTTGCCCCAGTAAGATTCCGTCTGCGGGTGCATGGCGGGGTCGCCGTACACCTCCGAGGTGGATGCCTGAAAGATGCGCGCGCCGGTCCGCTTGGCGAGTCCCAGCATGTTTATGGCACCGTGGACAGAGGTTTTCACCGTCTGCACGGGATCGTACTGATAGTGCACGGGCGAAGCGGGGCAGGCCAGATTGTAGATTTCGTCCACCTCCACATAGAGGGGAAAGGTAACATCGTGGCGCAGCACCTCGAAATAGGGGTTATCCAGCAGGTGAATGATGTTGGGCTTGTTCCCCGTGAAGAAATTGTCCACGCACAGCACGTCGTGACCTGCCTCCAGCAGGCGTTCGCACAGGTGGGAGCCAAGAAAGCCCGCGCCGCCGGTGATGAGAATGCGTTTTCTGTTCATGGTTTTTCCTGTTGGATGGGGGGATACGCCGCGTCCGTGTCGTTCCCTGCCGTGCCTGTTTCAGTCGTGTCACGGGCCAGTACTTCCCGCTCCGCCTCGCGCGAAAGGCGCACCTGCGCACGCTGCTGCACCATGCGTTCCCCGTGGAGCAGGTCCGGCAGGGCAAGGGCGAAGAATCTGCGCGCGCCCTCAATGGCCAGTTCCTTCTGCCGCACCACCAAGTCGGGATTATGCGCCAGCAGGGTGTATGCCTCGTCCAGATGGCGCACCATGCGGGCGCAGGACCAGCGGTTTTCCATAAAGGCGCGGCCCGCAGCGCCTACTTCTTCCGCTTCTTCCGGGTGGGTGAGCAGGTGGCGCAGCACGGGGGCGGCGTCTTCCAGCCGGATGTTGACAAACGGCACCTCCGCCGTGTCCGAAAAATGCTCAAAGACACAGCGGGTGCGGTCGTCCAGATGGGTGAGCACGGGCTTGCCCTGACTCAGCCCTTCCAGCCCCGTGAGGTGGTAGCTGCCCGTGACCATGTCGTCCGCCACCACGCGTGAATCCCGCTTGAGGGCAAGGGTGCGCATAAGCGGCGTTTTGTGCGCCAGCGCCCATGTGCCCCCGGTTTGCCTGCAAACCTGCGTGATCATCTCCAGCATCTGCGGCGCGGCCTTGGTGTTCCAGCGGCAGTCCCACGCCCCGCGCAGATTGGTGGGGCTGCAAAACACATGGAACCGTGGCGTATGTTGCGTCTCCCCGGCGGCAAAGGGCAGATAGGCGGGGTGCGTTTCCGGAACAAAGTTAGGCACCACGCGGGAGCGGGGGTAATAGCGTTCCTGAAACTGGGCGATAACCAGTGAGGGAATGCGCTGGGCCAGCAGGGTTTGCGGCGATATGCCCATGCGCCCTGCCACCAGTTCGGGATGACTGTGAAAATGGCGGATGAACAGGGTGCCCCCGGCAGCCAGCGCGCGGAAGCGGATGGGCGCGAAGTGGGGGCTGTCCATGTCCAGATAGTTGTGAAAGTGGATGATGTCCGCCTGCTCTGCCAGTTCAATCGCCAGTTCCGGCTGCTCGGCAAAGACCACGTCCTGCCCGAAGTCCTCCGTGCCGTAGCGGCACAGGTCTATGAGCCGCGCCGAGTGGCCGGTGTGGGCGTTAATGGCCTGCACCATGCGCAGGGGGGCACCCGCAAGAGGGGTGACGGCAAAGTGGACAATCCGCATGGCGTGTTGCCTCCGTCAGGCTGCGCCGTTCAGGCGCATGGCCAGCATTTCCGGCAGAATCTGTTCGTCTTTGGTCACGGTGCGGGTAAGGGTGTTGCCGATAACACTGTCCCAAGCGTCCGGGCCAAGGCCGGTGCCGGGGCTTTTCACGGCAAGGTCCGCCTCGGTGACCACCGTGCCCGCAGGCAGGTCGCGGGCCGCCACAATAGACTTGCGCAGCTTGCGTGCTGCCTCTGCCTCGCCGGGGAAGATGCGTTTTTCCGTGCCCGCCATGGCGCTTTCCACCTCTCTGATCATGCGGACCAGTTCGGCCAGTTGCGCCGGTTCCAGCGATACCTGATGGTCCGTGCCGCGCATGGTTCTGTCCAGGGTGATGTGGCGTTCCACCAGCACTGCCCCCAGTGCCACGGCGGCAAGGGTGGGGGCTATGCCCCGTTCGTGCCCGGAATAGCCCGTGGGCAGCCCGTAGCGTGTGCGCAGGGAGTGCATGACAGGCAGGCATATCTGGTCTTCCGGGCAGGGGTAGGAAGAGTTGCAGTGCAGCACGATGATGTTGTCGTGGTAGCGGCGCAGTTCCGCCACGGCGCGGTCGGTCTGGGCAAGGCTGCTCATGCCGGTGGAAAGGACCACGGGGGTGTTCATTTCGCCGCAGCGGCGCAGGTAGGGCGTGTTTACCAGATCGGCGGAGCTTATCTTGATGAGTTCCGGGCGCAGGGTGTGCATGGATTCAAGGCTGTCCATGTCCCATGCCGAGGCGAAGAAGACCATGCCCAGCGATTCCGCAAGGGCTTTCAGCTCGGCCATGTCGTGCATGGAAAGTTCCAGTGCCTCGCGGTGCTCGCCGTAGGTGGCGCCAAAGCTGTTGGGGCCGGAATAGGGGGCATGCATGCCCGCTTCCGTAAGCAGGGTGGCGGTGCTGCGCTTCTGGAACTTCACCGCGTCCGCGCCTGCGCGTGCCGCTTCTTCCACCATGCTGCGGGCAAGGGAAAGGCTGCCCTGATGGTTGTTGCCCACCTCGGCAACGATAAAGCACGGCAGTCCCCGGCCTATTGCGCGTCCTGAGCGCAGAGTAACGCAGGTGTTTACTGGGCATCTCATAGTGTGAATATCTTCTTTTCCCGCATGGCGGGCATGGCGGCAAGCTGCCGGTATATGTCGTCCTGCCGGGCGAACGACGTGATAATAACGGCCTGCGCGTCCAGATGGGCGAGGGATTCCGGGGGCAGAACAGTGTGATCGTGAAAGCGGGTGCCCTGTTTGCGCGAGGCGTTGTCCAGAATGCCCACAACGGTGCATCCGCTCCCCTGCAGGGCGGTGAGGACCACCTCGCAGGTTTCGGCTGCGCCGAAGAGGGCCACTCTGGTTATGCCTTCTTCCGTCAGCGGCTCAAGCCGCCTGCGGACTATCTGCTTGAGCGAGGCGTATGCCTGCACCATTTCCGAGCAGTAGGTCTCCATGAGTGTTTTTCTTTCCGCCACCCCCTTGGGAGTGAGGGCATACATGTAGCTTTTCTTGTCCACGGGCTGAAAATCCACAAGCCCCTGCCCCTGCATCTCTGCCAGATATTTGTGCACCATGGCGCTGCTGGTATGGCAGAATTTTCCCAGCCGGGTCTGGCTGAGCCGGCTGTTTTCCGAAAGGGCCTGCAGCAGGGCGAGGAAGCGCAGCTTCACTGTGGGCTTTATGAATTGCTTGCCGAGGAAGAACACTGTCGGTCCCTTTTCATAAACGTTTAGTAGGTTTGTGATTGATGTTAGAGAAGCGGTCCGGCTCTGTCAACACCATGAAAGAGGGGAGGGGGCTTCTCAGGGACGTTCACTGCACCCGGCAGGCTGTGCCGCGCGGGTTCTGCGCCATGCAGTCAATAGGGAATAATGCAAACGGCGTTCCAGCAGGAACGCCGTTTGCGGAAAAGGAGTGTGTTCAGCGGGGCAGAATGCGCACCATCAGCCGGGCGGTGGCAAGGATGCGTCCTTCCATGGCGCGTTGCACCTGCCCTTTGGTGGCTCCGGGCTTAAGGTTCACGCGGGCATCCAGCGCATGGAGCGTGAACTGGCACATGCGGGCCTTGCCTGCGGAGGCGGGGCCGTCGTAGCTGGCGTTGCCGCGGGAGTTCAGCCCGTGCCCCGCGCCGGGAAAGGGGTCAAATTCCCTTGTCACGCCTTCCTCCAGCCCGGTCATGGTGGCGGGGAGGTTGTAGAGCAGCCAGTGGTCCTGCGCGTCCGCTTCCGTCATCTGTTCCTTTTGCCCCGTCTGCGCAACCTGCGGGTCTGCGAGTAGTGCCGAGTCGCAGATAAGCGTCAGGAATTTGGCCTGCGGGGGAACATCCTCCCATGCCAGCGGGGGCGAAAGGTTCTCGCCGTCTGCCGCATGGCGCAGAGGCAGGGTGTCGCCGTGGGCAAAGGCAGTGCTTGTTATGCGCATATCAGGACTCCTTGCCCTTCAGTCCGTAACCGGCCTGCATTATCTGTCCGGTGAGGGTGGTTTCGTATCCGCCCATCGCCTCAATGCGGGCGCGGAAGGTGGGAGAACGCAGCAGCTTCAGCACCGCCTGCACGCCCGGTGTTTCCATAAACCTGTTGGGGATGATGATGTCGTAACGTTCGCGGGCAAGGGGAACAAAGTCCAGTTCCAGCGCGCGCGCCGCCGCGCGGATGCCCAGCCCCGTGTCTGCCGCACCCGTGAGCACGTTCACCGCCACCGCCATGTGGGTGAATTCTTCCTTGTCGTAGCCGTTCACCGCTTCGGGAGCTATGCCCGCCTGCTTGAGGTGGTAGTCCAGCAGGATGCGTGTTCCCGCGCCGCGCTGCCGGTTCAGGAACCGTAATGTGCCGTCCGCAAGGTCCTGAATGCTGCGTATACCGCGCGGATTGCCCTTGGGCACGATGAATCCCTGATGCCGCACGGCAAGGTTCACCAGTGTGATCTCATTATTCGCAAGCTGTCCGGGAAGGTATTTTTCCAGAAATGGAAAGTTGTAGTCATCGCATTCCGGGTCAAAGAGGTGGGCTCCGGCAAAGTGGCAGGAACCGCTTTTGATGGCAAGGATGCCGCCCATGGACCCCACATGGCTGGAGGTGAGGCGGATAGGCGAATCCAGCCCCATGAGCTCATCCGCAAGGATGTCGAGCGTGTTGTCGTGGCTGCCCACGCAGACCAGCACGTTCTGCACCGATTCTTCGGATACCATGAGCTCCGCCGTAATGGCGGTATGCTGTTCCAGCCCCTCAGCCTGCGCGGGAATGCGGGCCAGTGCCTGCGCCCGCGAAAGGGTGGTGATGCAGCCCGCCCCGCGTGCCAGCGGGGTCGCCACGTACTTGTCGTCCACCCTGCCCACGGCAAGGCGCAAAAATTCTTCCACGCCCAGTTTGGAAGGAACCTTGCGCGTCAGTTCCACCTGCACAGGCCGGCGGCGGGGTGTTTCCGTCCGTCCCAGCCACCCGATGAGCGGAGCGAGCAGTTCTTCAAAACAGACCACCGCGCTTACAGGATACCCCGGTGCGCCTGCCACCAGCTTGCCCCGGCATACCCCCAGCAGCGAAGGCTTGCCGGGCATGGCCGCGATGCCGTGCACCAGCACCTCGCCGAAGGCGGCAATGGTATCGCGCGTGTAGTCCTTGGTTCCGGCCGAAGACCCGGCGCAGATGATGACGATGTGGGCGTCCGATTCAAGGGCGGCCTGCACCGCCTGCCGCAGGGCTTCAGGGTTGTCCGCCACGGGGGGAGTACGGGTGACGGTGCAGCCCAGTCTGCGGGCAAGGGCTGCAAGCACCTGCGAGTTGCTCTCCACCACCTCGCCCGCTCCGGGCGTGGGGCGCGTGGTAAAGTCCAGCACCTCGTCCCCGGTGGGAATAACGGCAACCCGCACAGCTTCCCAGACGGAAACGTCCCACAGCCCCGCACTGAGCAGCGCGCCTATGTCGTAGGGGCTTATGCGGTGATTGCGGGGAAAGAGCAGTTCCGTGGCCACGATGTCTTCGCCTATGCGGCGCACATGCTGCCACGGGAAGGCGGGGGCCTCCGTGGCAATGGCGTCCGCCCCGGATTCCGTAACATTTTCTATCATGATGACCGCATCGCACCCTTCCGGCAGGGGGTGGCCGGTGTTCACCGCAAAACAGTCCGTTCCCTTGCGCAGCACCTTGGGGCTGCCTTCGCGCGCGCCGAAGGTGGACTGCGCGGAAACCGCGTAACCGTCCATGGCCGCGCTGTGGAAGGTGGGGGACGAAAATCGGGCGAAGACGGCTTCGGAGAGCACGCGGTCCGCCGCTTCGTTGGCTGGTATGGTAACGGGGCGGACAAGACGCTCGCGGTCCAGTGCGGCGCGGGCTTTTTCCACGGCTTCTGGAATGGGTATGGTCTTCAGGTATACGTTGCGCTTGGGTGCGGTCATGCGGATTCTCCGTGGGTATGACGCGGTTGGGACGGCTGTGTCGCAAGGGGCTTCCGGGCAGCGTCAGTCGGTACTGCCGGAGTGCGATTGCTGTTCTATAGCCTGCTTGTGCCTTCGGTACAACCCGCGAAACTGATGATAGGTGAGCCCGAGCAGGTCTGCGGCCTGCCGCTGGTTGTGCCGTGCGCGGAGCAGGGCCTGTTGCAGGGAATGCAGTTCCAGCCGCCGTATGGCCTCCGGAAGGGGCGTGGAAAGGTCGGGGGGGAGCAGGGGGGCGTGCGCCCGGTTATCCTGTGTCACAGGGCGGGCTGCGCCAGATGGACGTTCCGGTGCGCCATGGGGCTGCCATGGAGAATGGAAGGGGTTGACCGGAAGCTCGGCAATGCGCAGCCCTTGCCGGAAAACAGCCCGTTCCACCGTGTTCTTGAGTTCGCGGATATTTCCCGGCCACGGATGGCGATGCAGGGTGCGCAGGGCGTCCGGGCCGAATTCCGGCGTGCCGTCCAGTTCCAGTTCCATCGACATGGAAGAGGCGAAACGCTGCGCGAGGAGCAGTATGTCTTCCCCGCGCTCGCGCAGGGGCGGCAGGGTAAGCACCTCAAAGCTCAGCCGGTCCAGCAGGTCGTGCAGAAAGATGCCCTGCGCCGCCAGTTGCGGCAGGTGGGCGTTGGTCGCGCCCACAATGCGCACATCCGTCTGCACAGGACGGGAGCCGCCCACCCGTTGCAGGGAACCGTATTCCACCGTGCGCAGAATGCTCTCCTGCATGCGTCTGGGCATGGCGGCTATTTCGTCCAGAAAGAGGGTGCCGCCGTCCGCCTGTTCAAACCGCCCTGCGCGGCGTGCCGCAGCACCGGTAAAGGCCCCTGCCTCGTGGCCGAAGAGTTCCGATTCCAGCAATGTCTCGGAAAGTGAGGCGCAGTTTACCGTGACCAGCGGTTTGCGCCAGCGGCGGGAAAGGTAGTGCAGGCGCACGGCGGCCAGCTCCTTGCCGGTGCCCCGTTCGCCGATGATAAGCACGGGCCGGTCCACGGCTGCCACGCGGGAAAGCTGTTCCTGAAAGGAGAGAAACGCCTCAGACGTTCCCATGGCCTCGGTATGGGCGGACGGGAGCGGCAGGGAAAGGGTGTCGTTGTCCATGGCCGAGCATGGCATAGGCTGGCGTAAAAATCCATTGTTTGGTTAATTTCATCACACATTGGTTGTTCATGCCATGAGAGAAGCGGGAGGAGGTGAATTTTTTGCCCATAATTCCGGCATGTTGAAGAGAATGGCATGGCTGGCATGGATTGTGCGGTATGACGGGCAGGATACGGCATGTACTTTCGCCCGTACCGGAGCCCTGCCGAGCACAGAACTGCACAGGGGGCGCGGGCGACAACCGCACAGAAACCGGAGGACGGTATGGGCATATTCACCCGTTTTCACGACATTATTTCTTCCAATCTCAACGCCATGCTGGACAAGGCGGAAGACCCGGAAAAGATGATACGCATGATGATCCGCGAGATGGAGGAAACCCTTGTGGAACTGAAGGCCAACTGCGCCGCCACCATGGCCGAATGCATGCGCATACGCCGTGAGCGTGATGCCGCTGCGGTTGCCGTGGACAAGTGGCAGCAGCGCGCGGAACTTGCCATAGGCAGGGGGCGCGAGGACCTTGCCCGCGAAGCCCTGCTGGAAAAGCACCGCGAACAGGAGCGGGCAGACGCGCTGGGGCGTGAGCTTGCGGGATGCGAGGGGCTGGTGGCGCAGGCACAGGAAGACCTGACCGTGCTGGAAGGCAAGCTGGCTTCCACCAAGGAAAAGCAGGGCCTGCTGGTCCAGCGCAGAACACATGCCGTAACCCGCAGGCAGGCCCGCATGGACGTGCACAGGGCGGGCGGGTATGACGCGGTGCGCCGTTTTGAGGAACTGGAGCAGCGCGTGGAGCGCATGGAAGCAGAGGCCGATGTGGCGGGTGTGGCAATGCGTGCCGGGTCGCTTGAATCGCGTTTTTCCGAGCTGGAGGGCGCGGGGCAGGTGGAAGAGGAGCTTGCGGCGCTCAAGGCGCGCATGGGCGGCGGCAATACTGGGCGGTAATCTGTCTGCGCGACCCCGGTTTCCGTTCCTGCCGATGTACCGGCCATGTTGGTTATGTTGGTCATGTTG
>CAYRLL010000073.1:0-16101 GCA_964425115.1 uncultured Desulfovibrio sp.
GAAAAACGAAAGAAGAAGAAGAAGGAAAAGAAGCAGCGACGCACGGCCCCCCGCAAACACCGCAAGGCTGGGACGGGCTGGTGGTCCTGGGCGGTGCGCAACATGCCGGTGACGATGCGGGCTCGCCGCATTTCCCCGCGCTTCTGCGCCTCATGCGTGCCTTCGATGCTGCCCGCAAACCTGTGGCGGGCATCTGTCTCGGCAGCCAGTTGCTTGCGCGGGCATGGGGCGGCACTCTGCGAACCATGGATGCGCCCGAGTTCGGCTTCATCCGTTTTACTCTCACCGATGCGGCACGGCTCGATTCCGTCTTCCACGGCGTGGATGCCATCCCTCCGCTCATGTCCTACCATGAGGATGCCTTCGGTCTGCCGCACGCCGCCACCCTGCTTGTCAGCGGAGAGCAATGCCCCAACCAGTGCTTCCGTGCGGGCAACGTCTCCTACGGATTCCAGTTCCATCTGGAGGCAGATTCCGCCATTACGGACAACTGGATACGGCTGTTCAGTCACAGCCCTGCCAACGCCGGTACCGTCCGGTACGATGAAGCCTTCTTCCGCAACCTGCGTGCGGACCTCCCCGTCCTTGTGGAGCAGTCAGAGCGTTTCTGCCGCACCATAGCGGAAAACTGGCTGCGCCTTGCCCGGCGGGAATAGATGCCTGCTGCCAGACGCCTGAGCGCAAACAGAAAACGGCGGGGAGGGGGAGCAATACGCTCCTCCTCCCCGCCTGATATGTTCGCCCATTACGCCCGCCAATAACGCCAGCCAATAACGTCTGGCAATAACGTCTGGCAGTCACGCTATGGTAATTACGCCAGTCGGTCACGCCCGCAAATTACGTCAGGCGGTCACGCCGGGGCAACCAGTCCCCTATTACAGCAACTGAGCCTTCAGTCCCGGACTGGGAGACGGAATAACCACATGGCTCAGTACCGGACCGGCATCACCCACGCCTGCCACACCGGACTGCACGGCAGATTCCACAGAGGCCACATCGCCCGTCATCACCACAAAGGCCTTGCCTGCCAGCCCTGCGGCAATGCGGATTTCAATCAGCGACACCAGCGCAGACTTGGCTGCGGCATCGGCCGCAAGAATGCAGGAGGCGGCGGTACAGGTTTCAATAACGCCCAGCGCGCCTATGGGACCGGTCTGCATGGTGCCGCTGAGAGCCGGAATAACGTCAGGGTGCACGCTGGGAATGGTGAACCAGTCCACCATAAGATCGCCCCCCGCAGCACGCCCCGCCTTCACGGAACTTTCCACCGCCCCCGTATCGCCGGTCACAATCACAAGATACCGCCCGGGACAGGTGGGACGGGCAATCACTATTTCCACGGCTGCCGCCTTTACCATGGCATCCGCCGCCATCATGCCCAAGGCCACACTATTCAGTTCCACACAACCGATGGTGCGAAGATTCATATCCTTCACCTGCTCCTATCAAGCCCTGATTGTTACCACGCCATCGCAGATGGCTTCCACCACGCCGTCCATGCTTGCGTGAACCCGGGCTCCCATGGCCTTTTCCGGAATCTCGCCTATCAGGTCACCGCAGCGCACACGGTCGCCCGCAGCCACCACGCACTGCGCGGGTGCGCCTATATGCTGGCCCAGACGGATACGCACAACGGCGGGCGTAAACTCCCCGGCATAAGCCGGATGCGCGTCATACCGCTCAAGGTCAAGCCTCTGCAGCAACCGCGAGGTTGGCACCTGCCGGGCAACGCGGAAGGGATTCCCCCGCAACTCCTCCCCGGCAGATTCCCACTTCACACCGGCCGCCATGAGCACCTTCTTTATCTGGGCGTTCACCTCTCTGGGCGATACCTGCATGGGGCAGGCAAACTTCTCACACAGTCCGCATTCGGAACAGAGCAGGGCTTCTCTGGCTACCGGGCTGGCAGCCACCAGCGTATCCGGAATGCGCATAAGCCTGTGCGGGTGCAGGGTGTGCCCCAGCAGATTTCTGGGACACAGATCAGTACAACGGGTACACTGGCAGCACACGGTATTGGTTATGCGGCGCAGCCGGGCCGGGTCCATGGTCTTGCCCGCCACCACGGTATGATCAGGCGGCAGCAGAAGCAGCCCGCTGGTGGTCTTGGTCACGGAAGGATTACCCTCCGGCAGCACACGGCCCATCATGGGACCGCCGTCCACCACGCGGTAGTCGGAAATGGCGGCCCCGCCGGCAAAGGCAATGACATCGGCCACGGGCGTGCCCACGGGCACCTTCACCACCATAGGCTTACGCACCGCTCCCGTCACCGTGAGATAACGATGGGTAACAGGCGCACCCTGCATGGCCCGCGCAACATTGAACAGCGTCTCCACGTTGCTCACCACGGCCCCCACCTGCAGGGGAATGCCGCGCTCAGGCACGGTACGCCCCAGCACCTCATGCACCAGCACATGTTCATCACCGGCCGGATAAAAATCTTTCAGCGCAAAAACACCCAGCCTGCCGCCCGCAGCCTTGGCAACGGCGGTCTTCACCGCATCCATCGCCCTGTCGTGCTTCGCCTTCAGGCAGATGATACCGCGCCCGGCACCGGTGCATTCCATCACGGCTTCCAGCCCGCGAACCACGGTTTCCACTTCCGACTCAAGAAGATACGGATCGCTCGCCAGCAACGGTTCACAGGAAGCCCCGTTCACCAGAACAGTGTCCACCGTCGCGGCTGCCTTCACATGGGTGGGCAGACCGGCTCCGCCAGCCCCCACTACCCCTGCGTTTCGTATCTTTTCAACTATATGCTCTCCCACGGTTCTGCCCTTTCCGGTATACCACCGGGCCGCTTCACCACCGCACCCGCTGCCCGGAAGTACTCCGGCAACAGGCATGGCGGAAGATTCCAAAACCACATGCCATCAGGCCTGCTCCTGCAGCAGCCCCGCCTGACAGTCTATACCTTCTTCAGCAGGCCGTTCACCGGCAATGCAGCACAGGCCGCAAAAAAGCCTCATGCCTTGTTTGGCGGAGACACGCCCCCGCACCGGAACAGCCTGCGGCAACACAGCAGGTTGCCGTTGCAGGCGGCTTGCAAAACTCCGGCCACTTCCCGTCCCGCAAGGGGCGGACGCGCTGCGGCCAGCGTCCGTTCATAAGAAAGTACCCCCTTCCCCGCAGGGAAAAGTCAATACCTTTTTCCACTTTCCCCATAAGGGGAAGCTAAACCATAACCCGCTGCAATGTATTTCATTTCAAGAGAAAGACCCTTCCGGCACACCATGCCCTCCGGCAGCAGGGGCCCTGCGGCAGGCAGACGTCAACAGGTCATATCTGTCGCGTTTTCAAATGCAGACAGACCGATGGCATAAAGCGCCCGGCATGGAGAAACCAAACCCCGTATATAAAAGCTCCACATTTTCAGCACCCTATGAAACAAAACAGCGGCGATTTTTTCAGGCGCTCTCCCGTGGCGACATGCGCGGGCTGCTTCTTCGGGCCAAAACAGCGACACTCCCGTCGCACCCTGCTGTGCGACGGCAACATTCCACCTTAGGGGAACGTTTTCACCATCCCCGGCCCCGGCGCATCCTCCGCCCGAAACTGCTGATGGCGCGGTCTTCCGGCTGTCACGCCCCACCGCGTACGGATTTGGAACAGCACATGCACAGCAATGGCGATGCGTAAAGGGATGAACGGAGCACGGTCCTGTTCCCCCCGGGCACTATCACGCAAAACCAGCCCGGATTACGCCCCCACGCCGAATACAGCGCAGACCGCCCGACAGGAGCAGCAAGAGAGGCACCACATGAAACAGAAGGCGCAATATTCCATCGGAGAGGTAAGCAAGCTGTGCAATATTTCAAGAAAAGCCTTGCGCTACTATGATGACATTCAACTCATCAATTCAAGCCGTCAAGGATGCAACAACTACAGATATTACACAAAAGACGCCCTGCTCGCCATTCCGGTCATAAAATACTACAAGCAGATGGGCTTTACTCTGGAAGAAATGCGCAGCTTCATTGATGGAATAGAAAGCAGAAACATCTACAAATCCATCAGAAATTCCTTTTCCGCCAAACTTCAGGAGCTGGAAAAAAATCAGGATGACATACGCAAACAGCATGCATCCATAAAAGACTGGCACGACCTGATATCAGAAGCAGAATCCGTTATAGACAACAATTTCTGTGATGTTTCCGTAAAATATCTTGAGAGAGAATCCTACCTGTGTCAGGAACAGACCTTTTCAAACGACATGAAAAGCGCAGTCATCAACATAGAATGGACCAATTATGTTGAAAGCATTGATAACAAGGTAACAGGGCCTATCATTCTCAATTTTTCCTCCACTGAGCAGAGAATGCAGAACCAGCCGCAGCCCATGCGCATCATGCAAAAGACCCTCCTGCCCGCTCCAGAGGCTGCCCACATGCCGTTCGGGGGCTGCATCATGGCGTCCTGCTACCACATCGGTCCTCATGAAACCATGCCCGAAACCTACGCCAAGATGCACCGCTGGGCACAAAGTGCGGGATACTCACTCGCGGAAGAATCCTTCGAACGCTGTGTCACGGATTACTGGAGCACCATGAATGCCAACCTCTACGTGACCGAACTCCTCATCAGGGCATCGCGCCGCTGACAACTCGCCGCAAAAAACGGGCGGGGGCGCAAACCAGCCGCCCCCGCCCCGATCACAGCATCACAGAATCACGCATAGCGCCGTCAGTAGTTCTTCCTCTTGGCAATGTTGCTCCCAAGAACGCTGAAGGTGTTCTCCACAACGAGCACCGCATCGGGATCAATGGAAAACACAACCTGCTCAAGGGCGCGCAGCCGCAGATTATCCGTAATGGAGTAGACCATATCTATGGGCTCTCCGGTAAACCCGCCCCGCGCCGGAATAATCGTGGCGTGGAACTTGTTCGATTCGGTAATCTGGCGGACAATCTCTTCCGCCTTGCGGGTTATCACCCGCACAGCCTTGCGCTGATTGAAAAGCGAAAGCACATACTCCGTAACAACGGAACTGATGAACAGCATCACCAGCGATGCAACAATGGTGTCCGGTGTAAAGCGCGAAAGCGCAAGCAGCATGACAGCACCGTTCACCGCAAAATAAAACACGCCGAAACGCAGCCCGTATTTGCGGTTCAGAATAACGGCAAGCACATCCAGCCCGCCACCCCCGCCGTACGACCGGAGAATAATCCCGCTTCCCGCCCCCATAATCGCCCCTGCGGCAATGGCGGCGTGCATCCCGTCCCGTATTCCGAGATCCAGATGCACATACGACGTCAGCAGCGCAATGGTTCCCATCGTCAGAAGATTGAGGAAGAAGAACCGGCGGCTCACGCCTTTCCACGCGGCAATGAACAAGGGCACGTTGAACAGCAGATACCACTGGGCGAGAGGTATGCCCGGAACAGCGTCATGGGCAACCACGGCAAGGCCGTACAGGGCTCCGGGCACAAAACTGTAATGCGCTGCAATGCCGTTATACCCGACGATGAAGACAAAAGCCCCCAGCATCAGCAAAAACGTATTCCACACAAGAGAATCACCGAGCAACTTCAACCGATTGCTCATCCGGCACAACCTCCCGCTTCCTGAATATGGAAGTGCCAGCATATAAGGCAAAGATAATGCCCGCAAGAATAATAACCCCGCTTAACAGCTGGTTGCCGTTCACGGTTTCCCCCAGCACCACCCACGCCACAAGCCCGCTTACCGGGGGCAGCGTGTAATAAAAGAGGGTGGTTCTGGTTGCGCCCAGCACTTCCACGGCCATATTCCAGAACAGGTAACAGAGAATGGAAGCAAACACGGAAAGATAGACCAAAGACCACCACAAGGTCGGCGTCATGGTCGGCAGAATGATCTTTCCGCCCCCTTCCCACAACGCCACGGGCAGAAGATACGCGGTGCCGAAGAGGCAGCAGGCCATGAGCAGCGCCGTCTGACTCAGGGTTTCCGTAACGGACTTTATGGCCAGGTTATAAATAACGCTCATCACGCAGGTAATCAGGATAAGAAGGTCGCCCCGTGCAAAGGTCAGGGTCATCAGCCTGTCCAGGCTGCCCTCCGTCACCAGCAGACATACGCCGAACGAACTCACCGCTATTCCCAGATACATCCGCCCGCCTATCTTCTGCTTCAGGAAAAACTGCGCGGCAAGGGCGGTGAGCAGCGGCGACAGCGTGGATATAAGCGTCATATTCAGCGCCTCGGCCGTATGCCCGGCAACAAAGATCAGCGTGTCGTACAAAGAGATGCCGCACAGGGCAATGGCCGTCAAAGGCAGAAACAGCCGGACAACCTCCGCACGTTCGCGCCAGAACGCCGCCAGCCCGAAGGGAGCGAATATCGCTGTCGCCATGGCCCAGCGCATAAGGTTCAGCACCCCCGGCTCAGCCATGCCCGCCAACCCCCGTGAAGCGACAAAATTCCCGCTCCAGTTGAGTATGCTCAGAGAAATGAACAGATACCCGGCCGCCTGAGTTACCTTAAACGTATTCCAGCGCACGTTGCCTCCTCATGAACCGCCGTGCAGTGCAGGCACCGGCCGGACGGTCACAGAATGTCGTAAATCAGTCACAAAACAACGGGCGGCCTCCCGAGGGATGCCGCCCGTTTCACAATAGGAACCCTGTCGAAACAAGTGGGCATTTCCGAAGCATCCTGTCCGGCAGGTCCGTCCGCCGAAGCGGGCGGAACCTGTGCCGAAGACGGATAATGCTAGGCAACCTGCGCAGCGTACTCCTTCGAATCCTTGAGCTGCTCCCTGTCCGCACCGGCGGCGACGGTAATGCGCAGCATCCAGCCGTCACCATAGGGAGAAGTGTTCACAAGGGAAGGATCACTGCCGAGGCTCTCATTCACCTCGGCAACCGTGCCGTCAATGGGCATGTAGAGACTGCTGACAGCCTTCAGGGATTCCACGGTGCCAAACTCCGTTCCTGCCGCAAAATTCGCCCCCACGGCAGGCAGGTCCACAAAGGCCACCTCGCCCAGCTGCTCCTGCGCAAAGTCGGTTATGCCCACAACGGCGCTGCCGTCTTCGTGGATACGCACCCACGTATGTTCGGGGTGATAGAGAATGGTTTCGGGAAAATTCAGTTCACTCATGGTAGTATCCTCGTCAGTGCGCCCTCAGCGCACGCAATTGAATTCATGTTCCGGCCTGCGGGCTCAGCCCCGCAGCCATGCCTCGGCAGCTTCGTACAGTCCTTCCGCAAGGGTGGGGTGAGCATGAATGGTGTGGGCGATATCAGCAGCCGAAAGCCCCTTCTGCATGGCCAGAGCCGCTTCCGCGATAAGGTCCGTGGCGTGCGCACCGGCGATATGCGCTCCCAGAATGGTGCCGCTCTCTGCATCGCACACCAGCTTGAACATGCCCGGCAGTTGCCCCATGGCCTGCGCCTTGCCCAACTCGCGGAACTGAAACACCTGTGAACGCACACTGTGGCCGAGCCTGCGTGCCTCCGCCTCGGAAAGTCCTACGGTGCCTATCTCCGGCGAGGTGAATATCCCTGCGGGAATCACGCTGTAATCAAGATGCCTGTCCTCGCCGAAGCAGTTGGCTACGGCACACAGCCCCTCGGCAGAGGCAACATGGGCCAGCATCACACGGGCAGGCCCCAGTGCGTCGCCTATGGCGTATATCCCTTCGGCGGTCGTGCGCATGGCCCCATCGGCCTTTATCCATCCGCGGGCATCGGTCTCCACGCCTGCTTCGGCCAGATTCAGATCGCCGCTGTTGGGAGCACGGCCCACAGCCACCAGCACCATGTCTGCCTCCAGCGTGGTTTCAGGCCCGGCCGCTCCCGGCACAAAGGGCGAAGGCCCGAGCACGCAGGTAACCTTGCCGTCCTCCACGGTGGCGCTTTTAACCGTCTTGGCCAGCTCCACGCGCAGCCCGTGCTTCTTGGCCTCACGCTGCAGCAGGCGGCTCATGTCCTCGTCCACGGAAGGAATGGGCAAAAGCCTGTCCAGCCCCTCCACCACGGTGACATCAGCCCCGAAGGCCCGGAAAATGAATGCCAGCTCGCAGCCGATAACGCCGCCGCCCACAATGACCATGCGCGCGGGTATGTAATCCAGATTCAGGGCGTCATCGCTGTTGATGATATGCTTGTGGTCCACAGGCAGAGAGGGCAGGTCCAGCACCTTCGACCCCGTGGCAATAATCACGGCATCACCGGCAATCTCCTCCACTCCCTCAGCCGTATGCACCCGCACCACCTTGCCCGGCGCCATCTGCGCCTTGCCGCGCACAAGGCGCACCTTCAGGGCGGCACAGGCCTTCTCCAGCCCTCCGCAGAGCACTTTGCGCACGCGCTCCTTGCGGGCAACAACAGCGGCCATATCCGCCCGGAATGCGGACTGTCCCCCTTCAGCGGGCATAATGCCGAACTCCGCAAGGCGTCCGGCGGTTTCCAGCGCTTCCGCAGAAGCCTTGATGGTCTTGGTGGGAATGCAGCCGGAATTAAGGCAGGTGCCGCCAATTTCCGCTTTCTCCACAAGCGTGACCGAGGCACCGCGCCGGGCGGCATCAAACGCGGCAACATAGCCCCCCGGGCCAGCGCCGATGATCGTAATTCGAGTCATGAATTCTCCTGTATGCACCCTGAACACCCAAAACCTAGAATTCGTGGTGCAGCTTGTACGTAACCGGGAACGCCGTATCCAGAGAGGCTGTCACAAGGCATCCCTGCTGCATGATCTTTTCCACGCGATCAAAAATGAAATCGTATTCGCCATCCATATGCACAGTCACTTCCAGAACAATCCCCGTAACGCGTGCACGCTTCTTCTCGTCCAGTCCGGTTTCCAGCGTGGCTGTGCCGCTTATCCGGTCGTACTTGGCACCGCGGGTTTCCAGCGCCTTGCCCAGCGCACCGCAGAAACAGTACAGGGCAGAAGAAGCCAGAAGCTGCTTGGCCGTGCCGCCCCGCTCGTCTTCCGGCACCCCGGTGTAGTCTATGTTCAAATCGCCCAGAGCCTTGGACCCTGTGTGAATAACCTGCCTTTCTCCTTCGCGATCATATGAGACAATGACTTCAGCCATCTTCAAAACTCCCTTGTGATTTTTTAGACATGGAACAGCGCCGCCATAGCAGCTTTCGTGCAAAACTCATTTTATCCTTTCTTTTCAAGCTATTAATACAATTTTCATTCTTTCCATCTTGACGAAATGCCCGGGAGTATCAATCTAGGGCGACAGGCGTGTCGTAAGCTTCGGCAAAACCCCTCACAAAGGCCTCGCCGGGATATGCTCAAGTCAGACAAAGCGACAATCGTGTCGCCATATCCCCGCGCTCCGCACAATCCCCGTAACGCGTGCACGCTTCTTCTCGTCCAGTCCGGTTTCCAGCGTGGCTGTGCCGCTTATCCGGTCGTACTTGGCACCGCGGGTTTCCAGCGCCTTGCCCAGCGCACCGCAGAAACAGTACAGGGCAGAAGAAGCCAGAAGCTGCTTGGCCGTGCCGCCCCGCTCGTCTTCCGGCACCCCGGTGTAGTCTATGTTCAAATCGCCCAGAGCCTTGGACCCTGTGTGAATAACCTGCCTTTCTCCTTCGCGATCATATGAGACAATGACTTCAGCCATCTTCAAAACTCCCTTGTGATTTTTTAGACATGGAACAGCGCCGCCATAGCAGCTTTCGTGCAAAACTCATTTTATCCTTTCTTTTCAAGCTATTAATACAATTTTCATTCTTTCCATCTTGACGAAATGCCCGGGAGTATCAATCTAGGGCGACAGGCGTGTCGTAAGCTTCGGCAAAACCCCTCACAAAGGCCTCGCCGGGATATGCTCAAGTCAGGCAAAGCGACAATCGTGTCGCCATATCCCCGCGCTCCGCACAATCCGACAGCCCCATGTGATTTTTTGAACTATTACCGATTTTTCGGGCAGATACAGAACCATGCCCGGCGGCCATCCGGCAGGCGCGATTTGTGCATAGCTGCAGGGAGAAACCGCAGCAGAGGGTGTTAAATGGATAATGAAGCTTACAAGTTACTGCAAAAACGCCTCAATGAAATGGAAGCAAGCCATACCCGGCTTCTGAACCATCTTCCCGGCATGGCGTACCGTTGCGTGGTGGAGCGTAACTACGAATACAGGATGGTTTTCGTCAGCAAGGGGAGCGAGCGCATCCTCGGCATGACGGTGGAGGAAGTAATGAACTACCCCACCAACACCGTAGAACGCATGACCTATGAAGAAGATCTGGCGGGAATGCGCAAGATCATCCATCAGGCGCTGGCGCAGCAGAAAAGCTACGAAGTGTTCTACAGGGTGCGCCTGCCCTCTGAAGAAATGCGCTGGATATGGGATCAGGGTGAAGGAGTCTTCGATGAAGAAGGCAACTGCATCTTTCTGGAAGGCATCATGATGGATGTAACCGCCCAGAAATCCAAAGAGCTTGAACTGAAGCGCGAAAACAGCTACCTGCGCACCTCATCCGCGCCCGATGCGAGCGGCCTGAGCCGGTTTGTAGGCACCAGCAAAGCCATGCAGAAGGTATACAGCCTCATCATGAAGGCCGCGCGAACGGATTCCAGCGTCATCATCTACGGCGAAACCGGCGTGGGCAAAGACCTTGCCGCCAAAACCATCCACGAGATGTCCGGCGTCAAAGGCCGCTACATCCCGGTCAACTGCGCAGCCATTCCCGAACAACTGCTGGAGAGCGAATTCTTCGGCCATGTAAAGGGGGCCTTTTCCGGTGCCACCTCCAACAGGCCCGGCTATCTGGCCGCAGCCGATGAAGGCACGCTGTTTCTGGACGAAATAGCCGAGCTTCCCCTCAACCTGCAGGTCAAACTCCTCCGTGCGCTGGAAAGCAAGTCGTATACACCCGTGGGGTCCAACGAGGTGCGCACCTCAAACTTCCGGCTCATCTCCGCGACCAACCGCAACCTGAGCGCGCTCGTAAAGGAAAAAGTGATGCGCGCAGACTTCTTCTACCGCATCCATGTCCTCCCCATCGTGCTTCCGCCCCTGCGTGACCGCCGGGAAGACATCCCGCTTCTGGTGGCTCATTATGCAAAAAGAAAAGACGTGCCCAAGAACGTCCCCAGACAGGTCATACAAAAGCTCGTAGACCACCACTGGCCCGGCAATGTCCGGGAACTCTACAACACTCTGGAAAACTACTGGGCCCTCGGAGAACTTGTCCTTGCCTCGGATACCTCCTGTCCGGACATCTTCGACTTTGCCCCGCTGGAATCAGCGGAAAAGCACTACACGGAAGAAACGCCCACCGCACCTCAGGCAACGGAGAACCAGCCCGCAACCTTCTCGGGCCTGCTCAGCGTCTCGCTTGCAGACACCAAGTACGAGGTGGAAAAACAGCGCATCCTCATCGCCCTCAGGCAGAACGGATGGAAAAAGGGCCTCACCGCCAACACGCTGGGAATAACCCTGCGCACCCTGCAGCGAAAACTGAAGAAATACGGCATAGGCAAGCCATTAAGCGCATTGGGCGCATCCTGATACCCATCCCGCAGGCCCGTCCGTAAAATTGCCCGCCCTCTGCTCTCCGCATCCGGTTCCGCCCTGCAACCCGATAGCGCACCGCCTCTTCTCCCAGACTTCAGCATACGAAAACCGGCACAGGAATTTCCTGCACCGGTTTTTTTATTCTCCGCATTGCGCCTCAGGCTTCAGCATGCAACGCACCAGTCGCCCGCTCACCCTCCGCACCATGCACTTTCAGTCAAGTTTCCGAAAATCTGACCCGGCCTCAATCGATTTGAACCGGTCTGAATTGGTCTGAATTGGTCTGAACCGGCTCGGCCCGATCATAACCGGCCCGTACGGCCCCGCATGAGCGTGAGCCGCACAGGCCTGAGGAAACTATTTTTCAGGCGGGCAGCAGGCCTTCAGTGCATCGTCTTCACGCACCATCTTGAACCATGCCACCACCACAAAGGCTATGGGCACAAGCATCAGCGCACCGGAGAAGTTCGCAAACACGCGAACAGGTCCGAGCCCGCCCATGGTAATGGCGGCAAGGGCAAGCCCCGCCTGAATGGCGGCCCAGTAGAAGCGGTGCCCGCGGGTGGGTTCCGCTCCGGGAGTGAGCTTGGTCGTTGCCGAGCAGGAGATAACGTATGCGCACGAGTCCACGCTGGTCGCGAGGAAAATCGTGGAGAACACGCAGTAGCCCACCAGTACCAGCGAGCCTGCGGGCAGGGAATTCAGCACGGCAACCAGCGCGGCGGGGCCGCCGCTGGCATTGAGCACGCCCACGGCGTCCACAATCCCGTTAAGCTGTGCAAACAGCGTGTAGCCGCCGAACACGGCGTGAATGAGGTAAGAACCGGCAATCCCGCCGGCAAGGCCCATGCCCACAACCTGACGCACGGTGCGCCCGCGGGAAATGCGGGCAATGAACAGGCCCATGAACGGCCCGTAAGAGGCCATCCACAGCGCGTAGAAAATGGTCCAGTCCTGCGGGAAACTTCCGGACGTGTAGGGGTCGGTCCAGAATATCATGCCAAAGAAGTTATTCACCATATGCCCGAAGGATGAGGTGAAGTTGTCAACAATAAACACCGTGGGGCCGGCAACAAGGCAGAAGGCAACCATCGTCAACGCCACCACAACGTTGGCGTTGGAAAGCATCTTGATCCCCTTGTTCAGACCAAGAGATACGGAGGTGGTGAAAATCACCGCGCTCACGGCAAGAATGATCAACTCCAGCGTAAAGCTGGGCTCAATACCAAGAGTGGTAGATAACGCATGGTTCACGATGGGTACAGAAACGCCCATAACCGCTGCGTTGGAGAACATCAGCCCGATGATGAAGAATATCTCTATTCCCTTGCCGAGGCCGCCGTTAGCCTTCTCCCCCAGCACGGGCTCCGCAGCGGAGCTGATCCGCAGCACGGGCTTCTTGCGCTTGTAAAACATGTAGCAGATGGGCAGCGCCGTCACCATGTACCAAGGCCACGTCACCGGGCCCCAGTGCAGCAGCACGTAAGACATGGCCCATTCGTAAGACTCGCGGGAAAGCGGCTCCGCGAACATGGGGGGATAGGCAAGGTTGAACAGCGGCTCCACAATGGACCAGAACATCACCGCGCCGGCAACCCTGGAGCAGAACATCATGGCTATCCACGAACCGTTGTTGAACTCCGGCTTTTCATCAGGCTCGCCGAACTTGATATCACCGTACCGGCTGAAAAGAAAATAGCCGGAGAGAATGATCATCAGCACCGTTATCCACAGATACCAAGTACCTGTTGTTTTAGCAAAAACAGAATAGGTGGACTTCAAAAACTGTTCGCTGGCAGCAGGGAACAGAATGGAGCAGACAATAATCCCGATAAGAACCAGCGTAGCCGGTATAAGGATCTGCCTGTCTGGACGAAGGTCGGTTTCTTTATCGTGATGTGTCGTGGGCATGCGCGACAACTCCTCATGCAAGAAATCGCTGTTGATAGTAGACCCGCGGGAACATCCGGCGGGCGTTCACTTGTCTGAATTCAACAGAATTCAGGGCAAGTTCATCCTGAGCTGCGTTTGCTGGACGGCAGGCTCATGCACACATGCCCCTATGCACAAATTGTTCCCAAATTCACAAATCATTTTATCTCATATTTTCAGCGTATTAAACACACCTCGCGAACACGGTGCATTCCTGCAACCCTGTCCGCGTCAGCCGTGTCGCGTTTTCAAGACCACTCGCGCGGCTCTTCATGCCGGACAAGACACAGAAAAAGCAATAGCCAACCTCTCCCCGCTCTCCCCCCACCCCAGCCTGTGACAGAACGCACAATCCCCTGTGCCCTGTTTCCCCCGCCTCCCCTTTGCCTCTCTGTGCACCCGGCACCGGAACAGCAGAGCTATGAGGCCGCGCCAATACCGCCGCGTCATAAATGTCGCCCCAAAAAAGATGTCCAACACGCTACAAATACATACCTTTTCATCTTGCATGCCTCCGGATGCCCGCCCTCCTCAGACGCAGCCGCACAGAGCATGACACCCCTGTCGCACTGTGCATGTCGCGCAGCCAACCCGGCAAAATAACAGTGTGAAATTTCTCACCATTCAGAATGGCACCCTTCTTGTAACTGCAGGGACGCTGGACGAGCGCTCAAGCGCCTTTTCATCACTTCAAGAGGAGTCAGAACATGACCGTCAAAGCCAAGCGCGCCGCCCTTCTGGGGTTTGACTGCGCTATTCCCAAGCGCCTTGAGGCCCTTGTGGCCGAAGGTGCCCTGCCCAACTTCAAGAAATTCATGGAAGGGGGCAGCTACATGACCGAGGGGTACAACCTGCCCACGGTCACTCCTCCCTCATGGGCAACCATCTGCACCGGCGCATACCCCCGTACGCATGGTGTGGAAGATTACTATTATTATGTAGAAGGCAGAAGCCTCGAGCACAAGAAGACCGTTCAGGCCTTCGGTTCCGAAATCCTCACCGCGCAGACCATCTGGGACCGCTGGGACAAGGATGGCAAGAAGTGCATCGTGGTGAACTACCCCATGGCATGGCCCAGCAAGATGAAAAATGGCGTCATGGTCATGGGCGAAGGCATCTCCCCCGCGGAAACCCGCTGGATGGAAGAAGGCAACGCGCACCGCGAATACCTTGCTTCAGAAAGCGTCATCTCCAACGACTTCTTCCCCATGGGCGTGCAGGCCAGCTTTGACAAGGCGCGCGGCTGGCAGAACCTGCCGGACTGCGACGAGCCTCTGGCCTTTACCGTGGACATACCGTTCAAGGAATCCATGTTCCCGCTGGAAAACCAGACATGGCACGGCCTGTGCTGGGAAAGCGGCGACGACGGCTTCGACACCTTTGCCCTGTGCCCGGAAAAGGACTACTCCAAGGCCTTCTTCACCATCACCAAGGGCCAGTGGAGCGCCCCGGTCGTCCACGACTTCACCGTCAAGGAAGACGGGCGCAATGAAAAGGGCACCTTCCGCTGCAAGCTCATCCAGCTTTCGGACGATGCCGAAGAATTCAAGCTCTACATCACCGGCATTTCCGGTCACCGCGGCTTCATCGCCCCTGCGGATGCAGCAGCCGACATCGACTTCAGCCACGACGTCATCGCCAACGACATCGGTCTGGTAGGCTTCATCCACGGCATTCTGGACATGGATACCGTGGTGGAACTGGCCCAGTTCCATTCCGACTGGCTCATCCGTGTTTCCGCCAGCCTGCTCAAGGCCAATGCCGACTGGGAACTCTTCTACATGCACTCCCATCCCATCGACTGGTTCTACCACGGCTGGCTGGGCGACATGGACAGCAAGGATGAGCAGGTCCGCAACCGCGCCTATGAAATGGAACGCAGGATTTACCAGATAGAAGACCGCATGCTCGGCAAGATGATGGAAATCTTCGGTGATGAAACGCTGGTGTGTCTGTGCTCCGACCACGGCGCCACCCCCATCGGCCCCATCCTGAACACCGCAGAGGCGCTCAAGGCCAAGGGCCTGTGCCACTACGAGCCCAAGACCAGCGAAAACTACTGGGAAATCTACGAAGAGTCCGAAGGCTACAACTACGTGCTGGATGTCTCCAAGTCCGTGGCCGTTCCCCAGCGCTACATGTTCGTGTATGTGAACCTGAAGGACAAATACCCCGGCGGCATCGTGGAAGCAGAAGACTACGAAAAGGTGCGCGACCAGATCATCGACGCCCTGCTCGACTACAAGCATCCCGAAACTGGCGAACGCCCCGTGCTGCTGGCCGTGCGCAAGGAAGATGCCCAGGTCTTCGGCATGGGCGGCGCGCAGGCAGGCGATGTGGTGTACGCCCTCAAGCCGGAATACATGGCCGAACACGGCTACGGCTTCCCCACGGGCGAATCCGGATGCGGCAGCCTCAAGAACATCCTTCTGTTCAAGGGCCCGAACATCAAAAAGAACTTCAAGTACGAGCGCCCGCGCTGGCTGGCCGACATCGTGCCCACCATCTGCTACGCCACCGGCAATCCCATTCCGGACGATGCCGAAGGCGGCATCATGTACCAGATCATGGAAGACCCCAACCTGGTCAAGTAACCATGCAACCTGCCCTCTGCGCGGTGCGTTGCAAACCGCCGCGCAGGGGACTTTTCTTATGCGGCCCCGAGTCAAGCAGTTAGCATAGTCCGTGATGGTTCAGTT
>CAYRLL010000074.1:0-8233 GCA_964425115.1 uncultured Desulfovibrio sp.
ACGCGGGAGAGCCTTGAGCGCGTGGCGTGATGCAGTTGCTGCCGGACTCCGGCAACATGCGGATGCTTGCTGGCGGATGCGTGTTGTCGGAGTTTTTCATCAGATATGATTTTAATGATGAACATTTCATCATTTTTTATCCAAAAAATGATGGTATAAGCACTGTGTTTGCAGGATGGGGAATGGTCCGGAAGTGGCCTGCTGAGCCGATGCGGGCATTTGGGGTTGCCTTGAATGGCGCATATGCGTATTTTGCCACCCCGGATCAGGATGATCTGTTGTGATTTTTGCTGCGCTTAAGGGCATTTTAAGGCCATTAGACTGATGGAAAAATCACATTGTTTTATGGAATGACAATTTTTCGATGGATTGTGCAAACACACGGGAGGAGTTGATGGAATCGCTTGCCACGGCAGTGGACTGGCTGAACGGCCTTGTATGGGGACCGTACATGCTGGTGCTTCTGGTGGGAACAGGGCTGCTGCTGACGATCATGCTGCGCGGGTTGCAGTTTACCAAGCTGGGCCATGCGCTGTATCTGGCGCTGGTGAAGCGCAAGGACAAGGATGCCGGGGAGGGGGATATTTCCAACTTTGCGGCGTTGATGACGGCCCTTTCCGCCACTGTGGGCACCGGGAATATTGCCGGGGTTGCCACTGCCATTGCGCTGGGCGGACCCGGAGCGCTGTTCTGGATGTGGGTGACCGGGCTGGTAGGCATGGCCACCAAGTACGGCGAGGCCGTGCTGGCCGTGAAATACCGCGTGACCGACGAGAACGGCGAGATGGCGGGCGGCCCCATGTATTATATTTCGCGCGGGCTAGGCTGGAACCGCATGGGCAGCCTTTTTGCCGTGCTGGCCGCCGTGGCCGCCTTTGGCATTGGCAACATGGTGCAGTCGCATTCCGTGGCGGACGCCATGCACAGCACGTTTGGCGCGGACAAGCTGGTGGTGGGCATTGCCCTTTCCGCCTTTACCGCCATGGTGGTGCTGGGCGGCATTAAAAGCATAGGCAAAGTGACCTCTGTGCTCATCCCAATGATGATTCTCTTTTACATGGGCGGCGCGCTGGTCATTCTGGTTATGAACGCGGGCAAGGTTCCCGCCGCCCTTGCGCTGGTGTTTGAGTGTGCTTTCAGTCCCGCTGCCGCTTCCGGCGGGTTTGCAGGAGCCACCATCATGATGGCCATACGGTTCGGGGTGGCGCGGGGCGTGTTTTCCAACGAATCGGGGCTGGGGTCCGCGCCCATTGCCGCCGCTGCCGCCAAGACCAAGCATCCTGTCGATCAGGCCCTTGTTTCCATGACGCAGACGTTCATTGATACGCTGGTGGTGTGCACCATGACCGGGCTGGTCATCATCATGTTCAACTGGGATTCCGGCCTGAACGGTGCGCCGCTGACCACGGGAGCCTTTGAGATGGGGTTTGCGGGCGGCAAGTATGTGGTGACCATAGGCATTATGCTGTTTGCGTATTCCACCATCCTTGGCTGGTGCTACTACGGGGAGCGCTCGGTGGAGTATCTGGCCGGGGTGAAGGCCGTGAAGCCCTATCGCATACTTTTTGTGTGCGCGGTGCTGGTGGGCACGCAGGTGAAGCTGGATTTTGTGTGGGCACTGGCGGACACCTTTAACGGCATGATGGCCATACCCAACCTGATAGGGCTTATCTGCCTGAGTCCCGTCATTGTGCGGGAGACGAAGGACTACTTTGCCCGGCAGAACGGGCGCGGCGAGTAGTTTTTACACGGCGTTGCCGCTGCATATGCAACAGGCGATGCAGGAATGAAAAAGGCGGCCCCCGGAACCGGAGGCCGCCTTATTGCGTGCTGTGCGGGGATGATCAGCGCATGGCTTCGGGGAAAAGCTCCTGAGCCATTTCGCGCAGTTTGTATTTTTGTATCTTGCCGCTGGCGGTCATGGGGTATTCCTTAACGAAGGCGATGTAGCGGGGAACCTTGTGCCACGCTATCTGCCCGCGGCAGAAGTCGCGCACATCTTCGGGGGCTACTTCGCAGCCTTCTTTGGGGATGATGAAGGCGCCCACCTCTTCGCCGTATTTGCGGCTGGTGACCCCCACCACCTGAATGTCCTGAATGCTCTCCATGCGGTAGAGGAACTCTTCTATCTCGCGCGGGTAGATGTTTTCGCCGCCACGGATGATCATGTCCTTGATGCGTCCGGTGATGACCACGTAGCCATCTGCGTCCATGGTGCCGAGGTCGCCGGAATGCAGCCAGCCTTCGGCATCGATGGCCTTTTCCGTGGCTTCGGGCATGTTGTAGTAGCCCTTCATGACATTGTATCCGCGGCAGACCACCTCGCCCTGCGTGTTGGGGGGGCATTCAAGGCCGGTATCCGGGTCCACGATTTTGACTTCTATGCCGGGCATGTTTTTTCCCACGCTCTGGGTGCGGCGCTCGAAGCTGTCGTGGGGGAGGGTCTGCGTCATCACGGGAGAGGCTTCCGTAAGGCCGTAGCAGATGGTGATTTCGCGCATGTTCATCTTTTCTATGACCTTGCGCATGAGCGGTTCCGGGCAGATGGAACCGGCCATGATGCCCGTGCGCAGGGAACTGTAGTTGAACTTGTCGAACAGCTTGTGTTCCAGCACGGAGATGAACATGGTGGGCACGCCGTACAGGGCGGTGCATTTTTCCTGATCCACGGACGCCATGACGTGCAGCGGACTGAATGTTTCCAGTATGACCAGCGTGGCGCCGTGGTTAATGGCGGCGAGGACGCCCAGAACGCAGCCGAAGCAGTGGAACAGCGGCACGGGGAGGCACAGCCTGTCTTTGTTGGTGAAGTTCTGGTTTTTGCCGATCCAGTACCCGTTCAGGCCGATGTTCAGGTGCGAGAGCATGACCCCCTTGGGGAAGCCCGTGGTGCCCGAGGTGTACTGCATGTTCACCACATCGTGCGGGGAGAGCATGGTCTGGCGTTCGGTGTATTCCTGCCCGGAGACCATGGCCTTCATGGACATGATTTCGGGGACGGAATACATGCCCCGGTGCTTTTCCGCGCCGAGGAACATGACCCGCTTGAGATGCGGGAAGGTGGGGCTTTGGAGTTTGCCCCGGGGCTGCGTCTTCAGTTCCGGGATGAGGTCGAAGATGGTCTGCACGTAGTCGTGGTCGCGGAAGCCGTCCATGATGAACAGGTTTTCGCACTCGGACTGGGTGAGCAGGTACTGGACCTCGCTTTTGCGGTAGTTGGTGTTTACCGTGAGCAGGATGGCGCCGATTTTTGCCGTGGCGAACTGCAGGGCGACCCAGTAGGGCACGTTGGTGGACCACACTGCCACCTTTTCTCCGTGCTGCACGCCCAGTGCCATGAGGCCCCGGGCGAGGTCATCCACCACCTGGCCGAATTCCCTGTAGGTGAGGCGGTAGTCGCGGTCTACGTAGATGACGGCATCGTTGTCCGGATACAGGGCGATGGTGTCGTCCAGTATCTGCCCCAGCGTTTTTTCGCGGATCTCGAACTGTTCCATGGCGCAATCCTACGGGTAGTAGATGACGGCGTAAATCTGCGCCGGGGCGTTTGCTGCCGCGCCCACATAGTGGGGGACGATGGAGTTGTAATAGATGCTGTCGCCCTGTTGCAGAACGTATTCTTCTTTGCCGTAGACCACCTGCAGCGAGCCGGAGACCACAACGATGAATTCTTCGCCCTGATGGGAGGAGAGCTTGCGGTCTTCTTCCGGTTCCGGCGACATTTCTATGAAAAACGGTTCCATGTTGCGGTCGTTTTTGCCCTTGCCGAGGGAGTGGAAGCGGACCGCGGGGCGCTTATTGCCCGCCTTCTGCATGGTCAGGTCCGCCTCGCGCGCGGAGGCGCGGACGATGAGCGGGTCTGTGGAGACCTGATCGTCCATGAAGGTGCCGAGACGGACGTTCATGGCCCGGGCCAGCTTCTGCAGCGGGGCGATGGAGGGACAGAGGTTGTCTTCTTCCAGCGCGGTGAGCACGGATACGGATATGTCTGCCGCCCCGGCAAGTTCCTCGCGGGACAGTTTTCTTTCTTCGCGGTACTTGCGGACACGGGCCCCGATTTTTTCTGCGGACATGACGCCTCCTGAGTGGGAAAGGTGGAAAAATGTACGGATTAGGTATCCAACTATTCGAAAATATTCAAGGAAAAAGCACGGCGGAAAGGCTGCGTCTTTGGCGGTGCCGGGCCGGGCAATGGCTGGTCAGTCTGCCCAGTCTGCCCAATCGGGCCAATCGGGCCAATCGGCCCAATCCGCTCAGTCCGCCTTGCCCCGCCGTAGCTCGTCTGCCGGGATGTATTCCGGAACGATGCGCCGCAGGATGGTGCGGATGGCGGCCGGGTCGTATTCCGCAGCGGCTTTGTCCAGTTCTTCCAGAGAGCGGTAGAACGCCTCGCGCTCCTGTTCCGCCGATACGGGGGAGCCGCAACAGCCGAGGACCATGATCTTGTCGTGCTCTGTGCGCAGGATGCCTTCGCCGTCGGTGATGAGTTCTTCGTACAGCTTTTCGCCCTCGCGCAGGCCCGTGAAGATGATGTCTATGTCTTTGCCGGGCTCCAGACCCGCAAGGCGGATGAGGTCTGCCGCCATATCCGCGATGCGGACGGGGACGCCCATGTCCAGCACGAAGATTTCTCCGCCCTGCGCCATGGTGCCCGACTGCAGGATGAGCTGCGCGGCTTCCGGTATGGACATGAAGTAGCGGGTGACCTCCGGATGGGTGACCGTGACGGGACCGCCCTTGCTTATCTGGTCGAGGAACAGAGGAATGACAGAGCCGGAGGAGCCGAGGACATTGCCGAAGCGCACGGCCATGAAGCGGGTGGCGCCGCCCGAGAAGGACTGCATGAGTATTTCCGTGATGCGCTTGGTGGCCCCCATGACGTTGGTGGGGCGCACGGCCTTGTCTGTGGAGACGACCACGAAGCGTTCTACGCCGGCGTCTACGGCTGTCTGCATGAGCGTGCGTGTGCCGAAGACATTGTTGTGCACGGCCTGCCACGGGTTGCGTTCCAGCATGGGCACATGCTTGTAGGCGGCGGCGTGGAATACGGCGTGGGGCTGGTTGACGGCGAAGACCGACTGCATGAGCGCCTTGTCGCGTATGTTGCCGAGCACGGTGACGTAGTTCCTGAAGCCGATGCGGTGGAGCAGCTCCATCTCTATCTGGTACAGGTTGTGTTCGCCGGAATCCACAAGCACCAGTTTGGCGGGGTGGAAGCGCACGATCTGGCGGACCAGTTCCGAGCCTATGGAGCCGCCGCAGCCCGTGACGAGGATGGTTCTGCCTTCCAGATAGGAGGCGATGGCATGCGTATCAAGCTCTACCTGCGTGCGGCCGAGGAGGTCGAGGTAGTTCACCTCGCGCAGGGCCTTGATGCCCCGTTTCCAGTCCAGAATCTCGTTCATGGGGGGCAGGATCTTGTGCGCAAGCCCTGCGGATTTGCAGGCGGTGACTATTTCGCGGATGGAATCGCCGCTGGCCTCGGTGAGGGCGATGATCGCTTCATGCGCTCTGGTGAGCTGGGCGGTGGAGGCCAGAATATCCAGACCGCCGAACACGGTTTTGCCGTGGATGGTGCGGCCCCTGAGTTCCGGTTCGCGGTCGATGAAACCCACTATTTCGTACCCCAGATGGGGAGCGGATTGCAGTTCGCGGGCAAACTGCTCGCCAGCCCTGCCCGCGCCGATGATCAGGACGCGCTTGCGTTCATCTTTGGAAAGCAGGCACCGGGGACCGCAGAAGGGCAGGGTGCCGTTTTCGCGCAGGCTGAAGGCCATGCGGATGGCGAGACGCACGCCGCCCGTGAGGATGAAGGTGGCGAAGGGGTCCAGAATGAAGACCGCGCGAGCGAAACCCGGCGTGCCGTACATGTAGAAGATGAAGATGAGCAGCATTCCCGTTTGCAGGACGATGCCCTGAAGCAGCTTCCATGTGTCGTGCAGGCTGGTATAGCGCCACATGCCCCGGTACATGCCCAGTGCGAGGAACACGCTGAACTTGATGAACAGGGTGGGGATGAGCAGGTTTATATACTGGACAAGGTACTGATGCGGTATGTTGAAGTCGAACCGTATACAGTAGGAAAAGAACAGCGCGGCAGCAAAGCACAGCAGGTCTATGCCCACCATGATGTAGAAGTTCAGGGAACGGAAGTTGAAAAGCGTCACTTGGCACTTTCTCCGGCACAGGAGTGGATGGTCGCAATAACTCTTTCGAAGTCCTGATCCGTCATGGCGGTGCCGGAAGGCAGGCACAGGCCCTTGGCGAAAAGAGATTCGGATACGCGCCCGCCGTAGACGGCGCACTGGCGGAACACGGGCTGCATGTGCATGGGCTTCCAGACCGGGCGGGATTCTATGTTTTCCCGCTCAAGGGCAAGGCGGATGGTTTCCGGGCTTGCGCCGAAGGCCTGCTCGTCTACCTGCATGACCGTGAGCCAGCGGTTGCTGCGCCCGTAGGATGCTTCCGGCATGAAGGATATGCCCGGAAGGTGACCCAGCGCCTGCTCGTACCGTGCGGCAAGCTGCCGCTTGGCGTCCACGCGTTGGCTCAGGGCTGTGAGCTGCCCGCGCCCGATGGCGGCCACGATGTTGCTCATGCGGTAGTTGTAGCCCACCTCCACGTGCTCGTAGTGGGGGGCGTTTTCCCGCGCCTGCTGGGAAAGCCAGCGTGCGCGGCTGACGAAATCGCCGTCTTCTGCGGAGAGCATGCCGCCCCCGGAGGTGGTGATGATTTTATTGCCGTTGAAGGAATAGGCGGCGCAGATTCCGCCCTTGCCCGCGTGGCGGCCCTTGTAGGTGGCACCTACGGATTCGGCGGCGTCTATGACCAGCGGGATGCCGTTTCTGTCCAGCACCTCGCGCAGGGCGTCGTAGTCGGCGCATTGTCCGTAGAGGTCTGTGACCACGACGGCGGCGGGGGTTTTGCCTTGGCGGCAGTAATCCTTGACCGCATCGGAAAGCAGGTTGGGGTCCATGTTCCATGTGGCGGTGTCGCTGTCTATGAACACGGGTTCCGCGCCGAGGAAGGTGACGGGGGAGACGCTGCCGATGAAGGTGAGGCTGGACGCCAGCACGATATCTCCCCGGCCTATGCCGAGAAGCCGCAGGGCAATGTGCAGGGCCGCCGTGCCGCTGGAAAGGGCCGCGCAATGGGAGATGCCGGACAGGGCGGCGAAGTCTTCCTCAAACCCCGTGACCATGGGGCCGAGGGGGGCGATGTAGTTGCTGGCGAATGCCTGCTGCACAAATTCCAGTTCCCGCCCGCACATGTGGGGAGGGGAGAGATAGACGCGCTGTTGCGGCTGCACTGATTTCACAAGGATACCTGCGCCTGTTGCCGGGTGAACGGTGCCCGGCTGTTGAACATGGGTGAATTGCCGTATTACTGCGGGGTTTTTTACTCCCGCGCCTGTTTATCTGCTTGAAGACACTGAATATTCTGTGCTGCGCATTCCGCCGCGCCCTGCAAGTTGCCCGGTATGATACCCGGTGCCATACCCGGTGTAAGAACCGGTGTCAGACCCGGTGTCAGACCCGTTGTCAGACCGGTACCTTGCCGGTGTGAGCGGCAGGCAGCCTGCGAAACGTATTGCATCAACGGACGGTGCACATTGTCAATCCGGGGAGAGCCGCGTGTGACCGCCGTTTTTCCCGCGCTTATAGACGATAAATCGCAATCGCACAATCGCTGCCGGAAACGGTGCGCAGCGGGGCCGTTCGGTGCCTTTTGGGGGCTGGGACAGAGCTGAATGGTCAGGTTCGGAACAGTCGGCGTAGCGCATGATCAGGAGCGGAACGGTTGTCGTAGCGCATGCGGGAGCGATACATGCGACAGTGCGGACCGGAACCGGCCGGCAGTTTTCCGCAGCACGGGCCGTCACCGGCAGGCACGGGCTGTGGACCGGCAGGCATGACCTTTCAAGTGCAATCCATGGCACGTCTTGGCACGGCCATGCACGCCATGGCACGGCTGCGCAAGCCTTGGAACGGCTGTTCAATCCGTGTCCAGCCTTGGAACGACCGTGCACGCCGTGGCAATCCCAAGCAAGTTCAGGCACGCCGTGGCGGTTTATGGTCAGGGCTTCTCCGGGGATGTTTTGCTCTCCGTTGCGGCGGCATGGGGGGCCGTATCTTCCGTTACGACAGGAAGGGGCTGTACGCCTGCGGTTTCGCCGTGGCTGCCGGAACCCGCTTGAGCCGGAGAGCCGCCGGAGGCTGCGGAATCACCGGAA
>CAYRLL010000074.1:8333-16012 GCA_964425115.1 uncultured Desulfovibrio sp.
CACCGGAATCAACGGAATTACCGGAAGCGGGGGCGTTGCCGGTTGCCTGTTCTTCTTCCTGCATACCGGGGCAGGCGGAGGAGGCATCGTTGCCCATGAATTCCGGGCAGGTGGCATGGCCGGGAGCGGAGATATCCTTGCGCCGCAGCACATTCCACATCGTGAGGAAGAGGATGCGCATGTCCAGCCACAGGGAGTGGTTGTCCACATACCAGACATCCATTTCCAGACGTTCCTGCCATGATGCGCTGTTGCGGCCGTTTACCTGTGCCCATCCGGTGATGCCGGGCCGCACTTCGTGCCGCCGGGCCTGACGCGGGGAGTAGCGTTCCAGATAGGAGGGCAGCAGCGGGCGCGGTCCCACAAGGCTCATCTCGCCCCGGATGACGTTCCACAGCTCGGGGAGCTCGTCCAGAGAGGCAGCCCTGAGGCGTTTGCCAAGCGGGGGCAGGCGGTCCGCATCGGGCAGCAGGGAGCCGTGCTCGTCCACGGCATCGGTCATGGTCTTGAATTTGAGGATGCGGAACAGTTTGCCTTCTTTGCCGGGACGTTCCTGACGGAAGAGAATATCTTTGGAAATACGGGTGCGCACCTTCCACGCCACCACGGCCATGACCGGCAGCAGCAGAATGCTCAGGGGAACGGCGAGAACAAGGTCGAAGGCGCGTTTGACCGCACCGGAAAGGACTGTCTGCGGCAGCACGGTCTCCGGACCGGCGTGGGCAAGGTGCATCTCCCTGAGCAGGGGGCGGGTGGCCTTGCGCATGTCGAACCGTTCCTCGGCGTACCTGCGGGAGGCTTGCGCCATGGCCGGTAGGATTTGGGGGTCGCGGATGCAGCGCAGCATGGCTTCTGCCAGTGCCTTTGCGTTGCGCGGGGGCACGAGGTAACCGTTTGCGCAGTGGAGAACGGTTTCGCGGCAGCCGGGGGCGTCTGTGGTGATGACAGGCCGGCCGGCGGCCAGTGCGTGCAGGGTGGCTGCGGGCATGGCCTCGTGCACGGAGGGCAGGACAAATACCGTGGCCCCGGCAAGGGCCTGCGCCATGGCAGCTTGGTCCGGTGCGCCGGAATCCGCGTGTTCTATGGTCAGCCACATCTTCCACAGGCTGAGGTCACTGGGGGAAAGGGCGGTTGCGTCTTCCACCGTCTGCCCGATGAGCCGGAAGCGGGATTCCGGGTATTCCAGCCGCACCAGCCGCGCGGCTTCCGCAAATTCTTCCACGCCCGAGTGATGGATGAGGCGGGCTATGCACAGAAATTCCATGCCGGGAGAGGTGTCCGGCAGGGGCGTGGCGGCATGGGCCTGAATGTCCACGCCGAAGCCGCTTGTCAGGCAGCTGCGGGTCTGTTGGGGCAGGATGCGCCCCTTGGTGAAGATGGCCCTTTCGTCACTGTTCAGGAAGAAGACGGTGCGGTTGGCGCTGAGGGCAGCCTTGCAGGAGGCAACCCGGAAACGCGTGCGCATATGGGCGGCAAAGCGCGCGAACGTTGTCTTGGCAAGGCGGACGAAGCTTTGCCCGCGCCCGGCGTAGCCCGCCTGTTCCGCAAGGGCATCCGGGTCCAGCGGGGCATGGGGGTCCGCTGCTTTGGCGGAATCGGCTGCGGCTTTTTCTGCCCGTGTGATGAGCGCCTTGCGGGCACGGCGGAAAGGCTTGGCGAACGCGGAGCCTGCCTGTTCTGTCGGTTCTGCCTGCTCTGGCGATTCAGTAGGTCCTGCCTGTTTTACCTGTTCTGGCAATCCAGACTGCCCTGCCTGTATATTCCGGTCCGGCGCTTCCGTTCCATCCGCCTTGCTTGTTTCATTCGGCCCGCCCGATCCGTCAGGCCCGCCCGATCCGTCAGGCCCGTCTGATTTGTCGGGTGAAGCCGGGAATGCGGCGGACGGTTGTTCCGGGCGCGATGCTGTGTCTGCTGCATATGTATGAACCGTATCCACTGCCGCCTGCGCCTTTTCCGCTGAACGCGGTGCTGCCGGATATTCTTCCGCCGGGCGGGTGCCGTTTGCGGCAGGGCACTGGCCTGCCGCTTCGGCAAGGACGGAGCGGTCTGCAAGCAGGGTGCGGGCGTGCCCGGGAAACGCCGAGGCGGCATCGTTTACCAGCGCGAAGATGCGGTTGATTCCGGCAAGGTGCGCTGCGAGTGACCCGTGGATGATACAGGGGACGCCGCAGTTGAGCACCGCGTCAGCCCGCTGTGTGCGGAAGGCGCGCCACAGGGAGAAGACGGAAACGGCATTGCGCAGGGGAATGACGCCCTCGCGCGGGCTGGCAAAGGTGCGGGTTTCCACGCCCATGGCATTGAGGGCGGCGGTGGAGCGGGCATCGAACCGGGGAGCCATGACGGTGACGGAGTGACCTGCCTCGCGCATGGCGCGCAGAAGCGGAGCGGCTTCGGTCATAAAGAAGGAGGCGTCGCCCCCTGTGAGCGTTACGTGCATTGCAACTCTTCCGTGTGACGCGCCCGGTGACGGGGAAGCGGCACCCGTGCGTTACCCGCTGCCTGACGGCGGCTGGCGGATTGCACGGGGCAGGCGAAGACCCGTTGGCGCGGTATACTCGTTATTCGGGAGCAGACCGGAAAATGCCGTTGCGTGGTGTGTGCCATGCGTTGCCGCATGTTCCGGCAGAGATTCTTCCGGACCTTATGCCGGGACCGGTTTCGGAACGGGTAGCGGAGTCTGCTTCGGAACTGGTTTCGGAACAGGTTCGGAACAGGCTTCGAAATCGGCTTCAGACCCTGCCTTGAAACGGGCGGCGGAAATGGCTGCGGGAAGGAAGCATGGACGTTTCACGCGTGCAGGTGCTTACCGTGATGCGGGAAAAAAGGCAATGCGATACCGGATGCGGAGGATGACTTGCGGCGTTGCAGCTCCGGTTCATGGGGCGCGGAAAACAGCATGGGCGGGAGGAGTGAGCGTTTTCCGTGTTTTACAAATTCGGTAACGTTTGCTAGGTTCCGTGACCCGTTTGCGCGGGGATATTGAACTGGAGGACGCTCGAATGCGCAAGACTGTACTGTTTATTGAAGGTGACGGGATTGGTCCCGAGGTGATGAAGGTTGCCCAGCCCGTGGTGAACAGGGCTGTGGAGAAGGCATACGGATCGGAGCGTTCGCTTGAGTGGAAGGAACTGCTGGCGGGGGAGAAGGCTTTCCGCGAAACAGGCGAGTACCTGCCCCAGAGCACGCTGGACGCCCTGCGCGGTGCCGAGCTTGCCATAAAGGGACCGCTGACCACCCCGGTGGGCAAGGGGTTCCGCAGCCTGAACGTGACCATGCGGCAGACGCTGGACCTGTATGCCTGCATCCGTCCGGTACGCTACTTTGAGGGCATAGTCTCGCCTGTGAAGCACCCGGAAAAGGTGGACATGATAGTGTTCCGCGAAAACACGGAAGACGTGTACGCGGGGATTGAATACGCCTCCGGCACGCCGGAAGCAAAGCGCATAATTGATTTTTTCCGCAGTGAACTGGGTGTGAACGTGGACGACACCGCAGGCGTGGGGCTGAAGCCCATGACGCCCAAAGGTTCCAAGCGGCTGGTGCGCAAGGCACTGGAATATGCCGTGGCGCAGGGCAAATCCAGCGTGACCCTTGTGCACAAGGGCAATATCATGAAGTACACCGAGGGCGGGTTCCGTGAATGGGGCTACGAGGTGGCGCGCGACGAGTTCGGCGACCGCACGGTGACGGAAAAGGACGCCGCCCCCGGCACGGACCGCATTGTGGTGAAGGACCGTATTGCCGACGCCATGTTCCAGGAAGTGCTCATCCGCCCCGAGCAGTACAGCGTGATTGCCACCACCAACCTGAACGGCGACTACATTTCCGATGCGCTTGCCGCGCAGGTGGGCGGTCTGGGGCTTGCTCCGGGCGTGAACATGTCTGACACGCTGGCGTTCTTTGAAGCCACCCACGGCACCGCCCCCACCATAGCGGGGCAGGACAAGGCGAACCCCGGCAGCCTTATTCTGTGCGGCGCCATGCTGCTGGACCATATAGGCTGGCACGAGGCGGCTGCGCTTATCCACAACGCCATGAACCGGGCCATTTCCGCCAGATCCGTGACCGTGGACCTTGCCTCGCAGATGGAAGGCGCACGGACCGTGGGCTGCAGGGAGTTTGGCGATATTCTGGGTTCGCTGCTGTAGTTCCGTAACTGCCGCTGAGCACGCAGAGCGCCGCAGCGTGCCCCTGCGTGCCCCAGCGTGTTGTGCGCTGTTGTGTGCTGTTGTGCTGTGACATGATGACCGCGCCCTCCGCAGAGTTTTTCTGCGGGGGGCGTTTTTCTTTAGCGCCACGGAGCAATGTACGGTGTCTTTCGCTTTATCGCACATTCTGGCCCGTTCTGGCCCGTTCTGGTGTGGTCGGGTGTGATCGCGTGTGGCCCGGCCCTACTGGATGTGACCAGATGTGACCGGATGTGATCAGGCGTGACCGGTTATTCTTGCCTTGCCCGTAGTCTTTTGCGCTGTTCTGGCCTGTTCTGGCCTGTTCTGGCCTGTTCTGGCCTGAGCTAGCCTAGTCTGGCCTGTTCTGGCCTGTTCTGGTCTGTTCTGCCTATCCCGCGTTCTTCTGCCGTTTCCTTATTCTCCCCCCCACCGCGTCACTCTGTTCCGCATCCCTGCCGGTGCGGGAATGGGCATGGCATTCCGCAGGGCATTTATGCCCGTACCCGCAGGGGGCTTTCATTCCTGCGGCGCGGACATGAGTCCGTGTTGCACAGGGCGTCCACCCCCCTCCTCACCGTGCCGGGACATATCGTACACCCCCTTGGGACATGCCTGACGCCGTTTTTCAGAAAACAGGCCGTGTAGGGTCCGTTCACGCATGGGGCGGCGCGGCGCATGGGGCGCGGCGAGCCGTAATGCACGGGACTGCCTGAACCGGGCTGGCCTGTTCCCGGGTAGCGTTCCTAACCGGACAGATAGGGCGGGCCGGACAAATCGGGCGGGCCGGACACATGGTTCACGCAAAGGAGGTTTGCATGGGCGGAGGCGGAAAATCCTACAGTCCCCCGGCACCGGTGGCACCCCCACCCCCGCCGGACCCGCCGGCGGAGACGCAGGGGGAGACCGAGGCATCGCGCAAGGCGCGTGAGGACGAGCGCAAGGCGCAGCTTGCGGCTATGGGGCGCGAATCGACCATTATTACCGGCGCGCTGGGCGATACTTCGCAGGCCAGCATACACAGAAAACAGCTTCTGGGGCAGTGACGCATGGAATCCACCCGACTGAAAAAGGCCCGCGAGACTGTGGCGTTTCTGGAATCCCGCAGATCCGGCTGGGAACCGCTGTGGCGCGATATTGCGGAATATGTGGTGCCCTACAAGGGGCGGTTCGGGAGCGCTTCCTCGCGTGAGCCGGACAGAGGCGAGAGGCGCGGAGGCAGGATTATTGACTCCACGGCCACCAGAGCCGTGCGCGTGCTGGCGGCGGGTATGCAGGGGGGGGCTTACATCGCCCGCGCGCCCGTGGTTCCGGCTGCGTCTGGCGGACCGCGATCTCATGGAGTTCGGCCCGGTGCGCGTGTGGCTGGATGACGTGGAGGGGCGTGTTTACAACGCGCTTGCGCGATCCAACTTTTACCAGTCCATCCACGGCATGTACACGGAACTGGGGGCTTTCGGCTCTGCCGACCTGTACCACGCGCATGACGCTGAGCGGGGCATGAACTTTACCTGCCTTTCCTGCGGGGAATACGCATGGGCCGCCAACGCTCACGGAAGGGTGGACACCGTGGTCCGGCGTTCTGTGATGACTGCGCGGCAGGTGGCGGAACGCTACGGGGAACAGGCCATGAGTGCCGCCGCACGCAGGATGCTGCGCAAGGAACCTTACGGTTTTCTGGAGGTGGTGCATCTGGTCATGCCCCGGCGGGAGCGCGACTCCGGCAGACGGGACAGGCTGAATATGCCGTGGGCATCACTGGTGTTTGAGGCGGCGCGGACAGGGGACGGTCCGGGCGCGGACCTGCTGCATGAGGGCGGATATGAGGAGTTTCCGCACCTGTGCGCCCGCTGGGACGTAAGCGGCTCTGATGTGTACGGGCGGTCTCCCGGCATGGATGCCCTGCCCGATGTGAAGATGTTGCAGGAGATGGCCAAAAGCCAGCTGCTTGCCGTGCACAAGGTGGTGAATCCGCCCATGCGGGTACCCACGGGGTATAAGCAGCGGCTGAACCTTATCCCCGGTGCGCAGAACTATGTGAACCCCAACCAGCCGGACGCGCTGGCACCCCTGTATCAGATAAATCCCGACATTCAGGCAGTGAGCTACAAGATTGATGACGTGCGTCGGGCCATCCGCGAGGGGTTTTTTAACGATTTGTTTCTCATGTTCGCCGGGGATGCGCGGTCTAACGTGACGGCGGCCGAGGTGATGGAGCGCAGTCAGGAGAAGCTGCTCATGCTCGGGCCTGTCATCGAGCGCTATCAGACCGAGATTCTGGACCCGCTCATCTCGCGCTGCTTCGGGATTCTTTCCCGCGCAGGGGCGCTGCCGCCCGTGCCGCCGGAGCTGGCCGGGGAGGAGATGAACATAGAATACGTTTCCGTTCTGGCGCAGGCGCAGAAGCAGTCCGCAGGGCATGCCATCCGGCAGCTGGCGGGGGATGTGGAACGTATGGCCACCGTTGCGCCGCAGGTGCTGGACAAGCTGGATTTTGACCAGTGCGTGGACCAGCTTGCCGCCATTGCGGGTGCGCCTGCGCGGATTATCCGCTCTGCCGACGAGGTGCGCGGGGTGCGTGAGGCGCGCGAGGCGGCCCTGCTGGAACGGGCGCAGGAGGAACAGATGCTGCGGCTGGCGCGGGGGGCGAAGGAGCTTTCCGGCGTGGAAACGGAGCAGGGCAACGCCGTGGATATTGTGCTGCGTCAGGCGGGCATGGCTGCACGGCGCGGGGAGGGAGCATGACGGACATGGCCAATGACAGGGAGCTGGGGGCGTTGCTGGAACTGGACGAGACGGCCCTGACCGACCTGCTGGCAACCGATTACGAGCGGGTACGCCGGGAGGCGCGGGACGAGGAGGCGAGGATGCTCTCGTATCTGGCGGACCTGCGCGAGGTGCTGCGGCTGGGTTCGGGAGCGGGGGTGCGGGTGCTGCGGCATTGGCTGGACGGCGCGTGCGCCAACGAGAGGCTTTCGCGCACCAACGCTTCTGTTTACGGGGCAACGGCCCTGTATGACTACGCCCGCGACCGCATGGGAGACATTGCCCTTGCCGACCCCGTGAGCCACGTGCGCATGCAGCTTGAGGGGGCGCGTCAGTGGGCCTGCCGGTCGGTTTCCAAGATGCAGCCTGCGCCGGTTTGCCGGGCGGGAAGCGGACCGGCGCACGGAAACATGGAGCAGGGGCGGGAAAACGGCGGACCGGAGCTTGAAGGGCCGGACCGCGTGAAGACACGGGAGAAGAAGGTATGAAGAATCATTTTTCCGGCATGGTCGGGCAGGAGGGCACCGCTCAGGGAAACTCCGCTCCCGGCGTGGCAGAAACAGCGGGCGGCGTGTCTGCTCAGGCAGGCGGGGTTGCGGGAAGCGGAGGGGGAGATGCGGGCAGCGCAGGGGCACCGTTTGTTTCCGGTGAGTTGCCAGGCGGCAGGGAGCATCTGGCTGACAGGACGCTGGGCGTGCGCACTGTTGCCGCCGGATCTGGAGCGGGGGCTGGAGCCGGACCTGGAGC
>CAYRLL010000075.1:0-15887 GCA_964425115.1 uncultured Desulfovibrio sp.
GCGTTGTGCAAGGGCTTCTTTGCTTTCATGGCGGAGCGGACGGGACTCGAACCCGCGGCCTCCGGCGTGACAGGCCGGCGTTATAACCGACTTAACTACCGCTCCGCATGTGGTAGACGGTACAGGACTTGAACCTGTGGCCCCCGCCGTGTGAAGGCGATGCTCTACCAGCTGAGCTAACCGTCCATGAAGGAAGGCCTGTTTATCGTTACGGACCTCCGCTGTCAATAGCGAATTTTCAGCGGGGCATAAAAAACAGAAAAAAGCTACTGAACGCTGATGTCCGCCGTGCGGGTGAGAATGAGCCGCTGGCTGGTGGCGGGGCCGGTATGCAGCAGCCACACCGCCGCCTGTTCTATGTACAGCGAGGAGGCGGAAAGCGCATCTACCGGCAGAATGACTTGCAGGCCGCGCTGGGCCGCGCCTGTGGCCGTGTGCAGCACCGCGCCGTGTGCGGCAGTGCCTGTGACGATGACGGCCTTTATGCGCATGTCATCAAGAATGGCCGCAAGCGGCGTATTGAAGAATTTGTCTACGCTGGACTGCACCACCGGGTCTATCTGGCGGGGCGTGACGGGCGGAAGAATGCTCTCCCGCGTGCCCCGCGTGGTGAGGCTGTAAATGACAGGCATGCCTGCGTTGCGGGCCTTGCGCATGAGCGCCTCTATGCGGGGAACGGTTTCCAGACAGCGCGGGCGGCGTTCTTCATTGCAGGTGAGTTCCTCAATATCCAGAATGAGCAGGGCAGTGGTGGAGTGGTCCACGGAGACCGCCTGAACAGGGGGCTTTTCCGGTGTCTGTACCGTGCTCCATTCTTCCAGAATATCCCTGTACTCCGCCGTGGCCGGATGCGGCGCAAACAGCAGCAGGCAGGCCATGACGCTTGTGATGAACAGTTTCATATGGCTACTTCCTTTGTTTCCCTATCCTTAATCTGGCGTTGAAAAGGCAATCTGCCGGGTTGCCGCGGCCTGTTCCGCCCGCAGGTTGCATGATTGCGCGTCCTCAGGGAACAGGCCGGAACATGTATTGCGCCGCACATCATGCCTTGCCCGTGCGGTCCGCAGTATGTGCTCTTCCGGCAGCAAGCCCGGTGTTGCGGGTGTATGCACCTCTTACCGGCAGGTCCCGCCGTTCCGCAGGTGGACACCATGCCGTGCAGGCGCAATGGGGGCAATGCGCTGCACTGCTCTGCCCCGGCGGGGTATCCATCATCCTTTGTGGCGGACGTAAGGGAATGAGTCAATGATAGCCTGCGCGTGCTTCATGCCGTTCTCAGTCTTTTTTCTGCATACAGCGGCCCGGAGCCACAGAACGGAAAGGACGGCCCGGAGGCCGTCCTTAATGGAGTGCGTGTGATGATGGGGGCAGGAGGCCTGCGTTAGTCGCAGCCGCACAGGGCGGACATGCCGTATTCCTGCCGTTCGCGGTATTCTTCCTGCTTGCCCTTGTTCCAGCGGCTCACGGGGCGGTAGTAGCCCACCACGCGGGTATACACTTCCGCTTCGCTGCCGCAGGTGGGGCAGTTGAAGTGTTCGCCGTGCAGATAGCCATGGCTGCGGCAGATGGAGAAGGTGGGCGTGACCGAGATGTACGGCATCTTGGTCTGGCTCATGGCCTTGAGCAGGTAGTTTTTCACGCTGTCTTCATCGGGTACCGATTCGCCGAGGAAGGTGTGGAAAACCGTGCCGCCGTTGTACAGGGTCTGCAGCTCGTTCTGGTGTTCCAGCGCGTAGAACACGTCGCCGGTTATGCCCACGGGCAGCAGGGTGGAGTTGGTGTAGTAGGGTACGGCATCGCCGGAGGTTTTGATGTCTTCGTACAGGTCCTTGTCAATCTTGGCGAGACGGTAGCAGGTGCCTTCGCCGGGGGTTGCCTCAAGGTTGTACAGGTGGCCTGTCTCTTCCTGAAAGGTGAGGGTGAGGCTGCGCAGGTGGTTGAGCACCCGGCGCATGAGGCGCAGGCCGCCTTCGGTTTCAATGCCCTTGCCCAGCATGTTCAGGCAGGCCTCGTGCCCGCCGATGACGCCGATGGTGGAGAAGTGGCCGTTGTAGCCGTTCTTCAGGTAGCGGCGGCTGTAGGGGAACATGCCCGATTCCAGATTCTGTTCGCACAGCTTGCGCTTGAATTCCAGCGAGTCCTTGGCGAGTTCCGCGTATTCGGTGATGAGGTCGAGGAAGTCTTCCTCGTTGTGCGCAAGGTAGGCGAGCTTGGGCAGGTTAAGCGTTACCACGCCTATGGAACCGGTAAGGTCGCCCGCGCCGAACAGGCCGCCTGTCTTTTTGCGGATTTCGCGCAGGTCCATCTGCAGACGGCAGCACATGGAGCGCACGTCTTCCGGATTGAGGTCGGAATTGATGAAGTTCTGGAAGTAGGGCACCCCGTACTTGGCGGTGAGCCGCAGCAGCAGCCTGCCTGCTTCTGAATCCCACGCAAAGTCCTTGGTCACGTTGTACGTGGGAATGGGGAAGGAGAAGATGCGCCCGTCGGCATCGCCTTCCAGCATCACTTCAAGGAAGGCGCGGTTGATCATTTCCATTTCCTCGGCGTAGTCGCCGTAGGTGGTATCCTGATAGGCGCCGCCGATGATGACGGGTTCCTTGGCGATGTGCGCGGGCGGAACCATGTCGAAGGTGAAGTTGGTGAACGGGCTCTGCCCGCCCCAGCGGGAGGTGGTGTTCAGGTTGAACACCATCTTCTGCAACTGCTGGCGCACCTGCTTGTAGGTCAGGCCGTCGTTGCGGATGAAGGGGGCAAGGTAGGTATCTACGTTGTTGAACGCCTGCGCGCCCGCCCATTCGTTCTGCAGCGTGCCGAGGAAATTGACTATCTGCCCGCAGGCGGAGTCGAAGTGCTTGGCCGGGGCCGAGCAGCTGCGTCCTTCCAGATTGAAGCCTTCCAGCAGAAGGTCGCGCAGGCTCCAGCCGGAGCAGTAGCCCGCAAGGCCGAAGGAAAGATCGTGAATATGGAAGTAGCCGTGGTTGTGCGCAAGGCGGATTTCCTCGGGATATTTCTCCAGCACATAACGCGCCTGTACCGACCCCGCCATGTGCAGGATGAGGCCCTGAAAGGAGTGGCCCATGTTGGAGTTTTCCTGCACGCGCCAGTCGCTGCGGTCCAGATAGCTTTCGATCATCTTGGCGATGTCCAGATACGCCTGATTCTGGCTGCGCATTTCGCGCCGTTTTTCGCGGTAGATGATGTAGCGTTCCGCCACGGTGTAGAGCCGTGCTTCCATGAGCACCTGCTGCACCATGTCCTGCACATGCTCCTGCTCGGGCATGTCCAGTCCCTCCAGCTTTTTCTCCACCTTGCCGGCAAGGCGCTTGGAGAGCAGGGGGTCTTTTATGCCGCTGCCCTTCAGTGCCTTGAAGATGGCGTTGGCAATGCGGTCCAGAGACCATGTTTCGATACGGCCGTCACGTTTGAGAATCTGATTGGGCATTCTGTCTCCGGCAACACACGGCGTGCTTTGCCGCGCGCAACGTAGTCCCCCGGCGTTAAGGGTGAAGCTGCACGCAAAAAAAGGCACCTGCGCCGTTGGGCGGCGGGCATGTGTTGTCATTTTGCCGGGAGGCTTTTCGTGCGGGTGGCGGAACCCCCGCACAGCACCGGCGTGCGTTGGAAAAGAGAATTCAAGACCGCGTGGGGGCATCCTCGTGCCATTGCGCGTTCTGAAATCGCTTCAGGCAGGTATTCTGGCTTTCCCATATGCCGCCCGGAGGCGAGCGGGATTACAGCGGCGGGACCGCTCCGGCCTTACACCGGATTCCCTGTTCCGGCCCGTGCGGGCCACCTGAAGAGTACGTTGCGACAATCGGCAAGCTAGCAGAACCCTGATGTGTGTTCAAGGCTGCAACTGAGGCGCATGGGCCGGTGCGCGGCGTGAGGCCGCATGCTGATTTTGTAACATGTTTATATTGTGTGATAAAATTTTATCTATGCACCTGCGGTGCCCCCGGTCCGGCCTTCATTGTTTTGGTCCGGGCTGGCGCAGAAAGGGCCGAAGGCGGCATTGGCCGGAATTACCGGGCATAGCCCGGCATGGTCCGACATAATCAGGCGCGCTCGGTCAGGATATCCGGACAGATTTTTGCGTGGACACAAAATTTGCACGGGCACTAAAGTTCTTCCGCAATCGTCCGATCTCATACATCAGGATTATGCCGTAAAGTGTGGCGTATGCGGGAGGAGACTGCCATGACCACAGACAACAGCGCGCTCATCCTCAGCCTGACCATGCAGTTGCTGCAGCAGGACACCCTGACCAAGACCCTGCTCTCCGGCGGCGGGGCGGACCTGCGCAGCCTGCTGCTGAAGAACGCCGGGGCAAGACGCCTTACGGACCCCACGGCGGCTGCCCTGACAGGGCGTATCCGGAGCGACGCGGGTATGCTGCGTCAGGCCTCGCGTAATGTGTCCGAGGCTGCTTCCGTATCGCTTATGGCTGCTTCCGGCGTGACCAGCATGCGTGAGTCGCTGGACAGGATGAAGGCCATTGCGGAAGGGGTTGCCGACGGCAGCATAAGCACCACGGCCGGGCGGGCTGAATATAATGATCTGGTCAAGGTGATTGACGGCGCTATCGCCTCTGCATCCTACAACGGCATGAAGCTGTTTGACAGCGACGGCTGGGCGGCGGATGAACGCATTACCCTGACAGGAACGGCGGGCGCACCGGGAACCACGGGCAAGGTACACATTCAGGCGGGAACCGACGGGTTTGATATGAGCCTGCATGACATGTCGTTTATTGCCGACCGCAACTTCAGCAGCCTGAGCGGCGTGAACGGCCTGACCATGGTGGGAGCTACTGATCTGGCTGACGCATCGGCCGCCTCTACAGCCGCAACTCGGCTTTCATCGCTTACGTCATACGTATCCGGCATAGAGTCCATGCTTTCCAGCCGCGCCACCGGGTTTGCCTCTCAGGCTTCCTCTCTTGCCTCTCAGGCCTCCATTCTGGACGCCGCCGCAGCCACCCGGGCGCGTACCAACGAATCGCGCACCCTTGAGCAGCTTATTCTGGATTATCTGGTAACCGATGCGGGCAAGCTGGTGGACAGTTCCTCCTGAAAGCTCCGCCCGGCAGATTCCCCCGGCTGGTGAGGAGGATGGAAGTTCCGGAGCGTGCGACGCCTGGAAATGGAGTGCCGCAGGCAGGATGCCGTCTTTCTGCCCCATGCTCTCTTCAGGCGTTTTTTTCGGCAAAAAGGAAGCCCCCGGAACCGCTGCCGGTTCCGGGGGCTGATACGTTTGTGCGTATTCGGGTATGAGCGGATTCGCCGCAGCCACAGAGAGGCTGTCTGCCTTACCGGTTGTGATGCGATCAGGCCTTTTTCAGGTCCTCAATAAGGCCTTGCAGCTCCTGCGCCATCTCGGCCAGTTCGTCCACTGCCTGTGAGGAACGGGTCATTATTTCAGAGGTTTCCAGCGCGATCATGTTCACCTCTTCCGCGCCTCGGCTTATTTCTTCCGAGGCGGCGGACTGCTCTTCGCTGGCGGTGGCAATGGCGCGGACCTGATCGGCGTTGGCCTGTACGATATCTACAATGGCCTTGAGCGAATCGCCTGCCACGGTGGCAAGTTCCGTGGACTTGTCCACGGAGACGGAGGCTTCTTCCATGCCTTTGATGTTCTCGCGCGAGGCCTGCTGAATGGCTTTAATGGCGGTGTGCACTTCTTTGGTGGCCTGCATGGTCTTTTCCGCCAGTTTGCGCACCTCGTCGGCGACCACGGCGAATCCCCGCCCGGCTTCGCCCGCGCGGGCGGCTTCTATGGCGGCGTTCAGTGCCAGAAGGTTGGTCTGGTCCGCAATGTCTGAAATGACGCCCATGACCGAGCCTATGCCTTCTGCGCGCTTGCCCAGTTCTCCCAAGCTTTCGCGCAGCGACATGGACTTGGTGTTTACGTCCGAGATGGCGCCGACCACGGAATCTACCACGCCGGAGCCTTCGGTCGCCTTGCGGCGTGCGTCTTCGGCATGTTCTGCGGCTTCGGAGGCGTTGCGCGCCACTTCCATGACGGTTGCGTTCATCTCTTCCATGGCGGTGGCAGATTCCGCAGTGCGTTCGCGCTGGCGTTCGGAACCTTGCAGGGCTTCGCCTATCTGCTGCGTGAGAAGGCCGGAAGAAGCGTGGATGCGTTCCACAATGGATTCAAGCTGCGCCGCCGCCTGCAACATGCCTTCGCGCTTGGCGCTTTCCGCCTTCAGGCGGGCTTGTTCCGCCTGCCCCATGGCTTCACGGGCGCGGGATGATTCTTCCTCCGCCTCCGCGGTCTTGCGCTCGGCCATGCCGATCATTTCCTTGAGCTTCTCCACCATGGTGCGCAGCGCATTGGCGAGGGTGCCCAGTTCGTCTCCCCGCTCAAGGGTGAGCGTTCCGCTGAGATCGCCCCCGGCAACCGCATCGGCAAAGAGCACGCTGCGTCGTATGGCGGCGATGATGCTGCGCACGATGAGGAAGGTGACCAGCCCCACGATGAGAATGACGCCTGCCGTGATGTACAGGCTGGTGTTGCGCACCTGAACGGCGGCGGCGTAGATATCCGCACTCATGGCTCCCACGCCGATGATCCAGCCCGTGCGGGGCTCTTCGCGGAAGGTGACCATCTTATCCTCGCCTTCGAAGACGTATTCGATCATGCCGTTCTTCTGCGAGACCATGGCCTTGCCCCAGTCCTGCTCGGTGATATCCAGCTTGAGGATAATGTCTTTTTCGGGATGGGCCGCCACCTGACCGGACCGGGCAATGATGAAGGCATAGCCGGTGTTGCCCAGCCGCACCGGGTCTACCACCAGTCCTGTGAAGTCTGCCAGTTCCACCGTGCCGTAGAATATGCCGGTTATCCTGCCGTTGGCCTTGGCGGGAACTGCCATGACCACAACGGGTTTGCCGGTGGCGCGGCTGAGTATGGCGTCGGAAACCGCCGGTTCGCCGCGCATGGCCTTGCCGAAGTAGTCGCGGTTGCCCACGTTGAGGGTGCCTATTTCGCCGGGTGTGGAACTGGCGATGACCGTGCCCTCTGCATTGGTGAACTTGATGGCGGAAACAAACTTGGAGTGTTTGGCGAACAGGGCGAGCTGTTCGTTGGCAGCGGTGACCTCATGCGGATATATGCCACCGTTGTCCATGACGCGGGTGTACACATCCCAGTGGGCTTCCCATGCAAGAGCGTTGTGGATGTCATCCACCCATGCTGTTGTCTGGCGTGCAAGGGATTCGGCAGACTGTGCTGCCTGCCCGTTCATGGCTTCTTCAACGGCGGATTTTGAAAGCCTGTAGGATAAAAGGGAAGAAAGCCCCATTCCAAGAACAATGAGTGTTAAGACTGGTATAAGTACTCGTTCCCGCAAACCGAATTTCATAAAACCTCCCGGACAAATCATACATATGAAAAATTCAATAACTGCTTTTCCACAACGCCTGCGCGCTGATCTGCCCCTCAGGTTCAGCGGCGGTGCAGGTGTTCCCGTTGTTCAACTGCGGCAAGAGACGATTGCCCCCATGTTACTCTGCGTCCTCTCTGCCGTATCGGCAGAACCGGAAAGATGGCTTATAGGGAAAACTGGATTTATAAGGCAATTAGAATCGGACATGGAAACATGCATTTAGCATACTGTTCGTTCAGAATAGCATGGATTATTGCCGTGTGCCATTACAAATATGGAAGAAGACGGGGGATTTCCATGCGTTGAATGTGGCCGGGGCGCTGTGCGCTTGCATTTTTCCGGCGGTCGTGTTGCTGTGCCCCGCACGGCGGCATGTGCAGCCGGAGAAGAGAGATGGAGCTAGTATGACCAAGACATTGCCCATAGGCATGTTCGATTCGGGCGTGGGGGGGCTGACGGTGCTGAAGGCGCTGCGTACCTGCCTGCCCTGTGAAGATATATTGTATCTGGGTGATACGGCCCGGTTGCCCTACGGAACCAAAAGCCCGGAGACGGTTACCCGCTATGCGGTGCAGGCTTCCGGCAGGCTGGTGGAACGCGGGGTGAAACTGCTGGTGGTAGCCTGCAACACCGCCAGTTCCGTGGCGCTGGAGGCTTTACGCGAGGCGTACCCCGGCATTCCCGTGGTGGGAGTGGTGGAGCCGGGGGCGCAGGCGAGCTGCGCGGCTTCGCGCACGGGAACCATTGCGGTTATCGCCACGGAGTCTACCATCCGGGGCAAGGCCTACCAGCGGGCTATTCACGCCATACGCCCGCAGGCGCGGGTAATAGGCAGGCCGTGTCCGTTGTTTGTGGCACTTGCGGAGGAAGGCTGGGTGGACGGTGAACTGGTGGAAGGCGTGGCGGCGAGGTATCTGGCTCCGTTGTTCCGGCTTACCCCGCAGTCCGGCCAGAATCCGGAAGACTCCACAGTTTCCCCGTTGCAGCCGTTGCAGCCGTTGGAGCCGTTGCTGACGGACGAGCCGGATTGCCTTGTGCTGGGGTGCACGCACTTTCCCCTGCTTGCGTCAGCCATACGCAACGTCATAGGCCCGGATGTGGCCATAGTGGATTCTGCAAAGACCACTGCCAGCGCCGTGGAGGCAGAGCTTGCCGCGCGCGGTCTGCTGCGCTCGGAAGCGGGATGCGGCACCACCCGTTTTCTTACCACGGACGATGTGCCCCGGTTTGCGCGCACCGGCAGCCTGTTCCTTGGCATGCCCATTGCCGAGGCGGATGTGGAACTGGTGGACCTGTAGCATTGCAGGTTGATATCATTGTCCATGGAATCGCAGTGCTGCAGTATTCCGGTACAACAGGCATTGCGGGGACGGGCTGCAGCAGGGCTGCGGACGCGCCCGGTTTTGGAATGGTGTGGAAATGTTTGCGAGGAGTTGCAGTATGTTGCGGAACGGGTATGTGCCGGCGGGCATGAAGGAAGCGTGTACGGTACGGGAGCGGGCATTGCGTGCGGTGATTCTGGCCTTTCTGCTCATGCTGGGAATGCCGGGAACGGGTGTGGCCCAGACGGGACAGGGCGGTCAGGCGGGGCAGGACCCGGTGACAGTAGTTGATTCGGTGCTGGATTCGGTGGATGAGGCGTTAGGCCGGGCCGAGCGGGCGCGCGAAGTGTATGACCGGGCCAAAAAAGTGGGCAGCCCTGAGGATGAGGTGCGCAGAGCCGAGGAGGCGTGGCGGAACGCGGAACGTGATGTGCGCAGTTCCAACGCCCGTCTGGACGAAGCCCGCATTGCTTCCATTGCCCATGCCGCAGGTGTGCCGCAGGAGAGGGTGCGTTCCATGAGGGCTTCCGGCAAGGGCTGGGGGGCTATATGCAACGAGCTTGGGGTGCCGCCTTCTGTGCTTGGCAAGGGCGGAAAGGGAAAGCCTGACGCGCCCGCCAAGGGCGATAAGGCCGGTAAAGGTGGTAAAGACGATACGGCCGGTAAGGCCGGTAAGGGCCGTTCCCCGGCTGCCGCAGAAGAGGATGACAAGGCCGGCAGGCCTGACGCAGGTGCCGGGAAAAAGGGTAAGCCTGAGGCAGCGGGTAAGCCGGGAAAGGCAGGCAAGCCGGAGAAGGCTGGAAAGCCCGGCAAGTCAGACTGACGGGGACATTCGGATATGCCGGGTCAGCCAGACTGTGTAAGCCGGTCAGACTGGTTTCCAACGTTTCAAGGTCACCGGGGTTATTCGTTCGTTACGCAGGTAGGGAGCAGGTTTTTTGTTAAGGGCCCGTGCCGTGCCTGCAAGGCCGATGAGCAGGGATATGCCCGCCCCTGCCGCAATGGTGGCTGCCATGGCGCCGGGCTGCACGGTGAAGTTCAGGTGCATGAGGCCGGTGACGGCGGCCCATGCGGCAGCCGTGCCGGTGAGCGCGCTGAAAAGGCCCGTGACCATGCCGGTGAGGGAAAACTCGGTGACCAGAGCCAGAAGGATATCGCGCCGGGTGGCACCGCACACTTTGTAGATCACGGCGTCATAGATACGCCTGTGCCGGTCTGCCAGCACGGCCCCGGCCAGCACCAGCAGGCCCGTGAACAGCATGACGGCGGCCATGGCCCGGAACACCGTGCCCATGTGGTGCATGATGTCGCGCACGTCCTGCAATATCTCGCGCATGCTCAGGGCCGTGATGTTGGGATGGGAGTTGGTGACCGTGCGGTACAGAGAATCCACCTGCTGTCCGTTGCCGTATACGGTGGCCACCCACGTGACCGGAGCGTTGTCCAGCAGGCCGGGGGCGAAGAGCACCGCAAACTGCAGCTGGAAGGTCATCCAGTCCACCTTGCGGATGTTGGCGATGGGGGCTGTGACCTCGCGCCCGAGGATGTTGAAGGTGAGCGTATCGCCGATGGTGACGCCGAACCCTTTGGCCAGATCGTCCGTAAGGGAGATGAGGGGCGGGCCGGCATAGTCCTCCGGCCACCATGTGCCGGACACCAGTTCCGCATCGTCCGGCATGGCGGCGGCGTGGCTGAGGCCCCTGTCGCCGCGCACGGCCCACTGTACGTCCGGGGCGATGACAGCCTCTTCCACGGGAACACCGGCAATGCGCATGATGCGCCCGCGGACCATGGGCCCCTGTTCCACGCGGGTTACGCCGGGGGTGGCGGCAAGTTCGTCCATGGTGGCGAGCTGGTCGGGCAGGATGTTGATGAAGAAGAAGGCGGGGGCATCACGCGAGAGGTCGCGTTCCAGCGCCTTGGTGAGGTTCTGTTCAATCTGCGCGATGGCGACCAGCGCGGTGAGGCCCAGCCCGAGGGCAAAGACCAGATGCGAGGTGGGCGCGCCCGGACGGTGGATGGAGGAGATGCCGAGGCGCAGGCTGGGGTGCCCGGTCTGCGGCACGCGGCGTGAAGCCGCCCGCATGGCCCATGCCACGAAGCGGAATACCGCAAGGCAGCCGATGACCACCGCGCCGAAGCCCAGCACCATGCGCTTGTCCGGAGTGAGCAGGTAGACCAGCCCCGCCAGCACGGCAAAGGCCGTTCCCACCAGCAGCCTGCCGCTGCCGGAAAGCCGGGTGCGCTGCGTGGCCACATACCCCCGGAAGAGCACGGCGGGGGGCACGGCACCCGCCAGCAGCAGGGGGCGCAGGGAAAAAGCCACAATGATGGCCAGCCCCAGCAGGGCGGCCCGGAGCAGGGGCTGCCAGTGCAGCGAGGCGTCCATGGCCACGGGCAGCAGGTGGCCCAGCGTTTCGCGGGCAAGGTACGGCACCAGCGCGCCCAGAGCGCAGCCCGCGAAGATGCCCATGCCGCCTATGAGCAGTATCTGGAGCAGATAGGTCCAGAGCACGGTGGCGACTCCGCCGCCCACGCATTTGAGCGTGGCGATGTTCTGGATGCGGGTGGCAAGGTAGCCGCGCACGGCTTCCGCGATGCCCAGACCGCCCACCAGCAGCGCGCCGAGTCCGATGAGCATGAGGTCTGTATCCATGCGGTCCAGAATATTGCGGATGCGGGGTGCGGCACGGGAAAAGGGTTCTATGCGCCAACCCGCGTCGGGGAAGGTTTTGCGGGCTTCTTCTGCAAAAGCCGTGACCTGCGATTCCGGCGCGGCGGTGCCGCCCTGTGTGTGCAGGCGCACGCGCAGGTGGCTGTTCAGCAGACTGCCGGGGAGCAGCAGTCCTGTCTGCCTGAGCCCTTCCATGGACATGAGTACGCGGGGGCCGAAGGTGATGCCCTGAAACGCCCTGTCCGGTTCCTTTTCAAGCACGGCGGTTATGCGGAAGGCATGGTTGCCCACGGTGATGGTTTCGCCCACGGCGATGCCGAGCCTTTCCAGCAGCAGCGCATCTACGGCAACACCGTGCAGGGGCGCAGGACCGTCTGCGGTGTGCATGCCGAGCGCATCCGCAAGGGGGATGGCCGGGGCAAGGGCTGCCGCGCCGTACAGGGGATAGGCGTTATCCACCCCTTTGACCGCCACAAGGGCTGAATCGCCCTGTGCCGTGCGGGCCATGCCGCGCAGGGAAATGGAGTGGCTCACGGTGCCGCGCGTGCCCAGCCATGCCAGTTCCTCCGGTTCGGGGAACGGGTCGGCAAGCTGCACGGAGGCGTCTCCGCCCAGCAGGATGCGGGCATCGCGGCTGATGGCGGAGCGGGCCGATTCCGAAACCGATCCCACGGCGGCAATGGCGAACACCCCGAGAACGAGGCAGCTGAGAAAGACGGTGAACCGCCGTTTGCCGGACCGCAGTTCGCGCAGTGCCAGCGTGAGGGAGAGCAGGGCATCGCGCAGGGTCATGGGCGTGTTCCTTTGGGCTGCCCGGTGGTTTGGGTGGCTTGGGCGGCCTGTTGTTCGTCATGTCCGGAACGCCCGGCCTGTTCGTTTTTGTTGGCCTGTTCTGCCTGTATATCCTGTTCTGCCTGTCCGGTAAGGCCGGGTTGCACTGCCCCCGCAATACGCCCGTCCGCCATGCGCACCTGCCTGTGGCAGCGGGCGGCAAGTCCCCTGTCGTGGGTGATGAGCACCAGCGTGGTGCCGTGCTGCCGCTGCATGGCGAACAGATGCTCGATGATGCGTTCGCCTGTTTCCGTATCGAGGTTGCCCGTGGGTTCATCCGCGAGAATGACCTTGGGGTCTGCCGCAAAGGCGCGGGCAAGGGCGGTGCGCTGCTGCTCGCCGCCGGAAAGCTGTGCGGGGTAATGGTGCGCCCTGTCTGCAAGCCCCACGGCGGCAAGCGCCTCTGCCGCGCGTGCCCGGGCGTGGGGGATATGGGCAAATTCCAGAGGCAGGGCCGTGTTTTCCAGCGCGGTCATGGTGGGAACGAGATGGAACGACTGGAAGACGATGCCCATGTGTGTGCGCCGGAACCGGGCGAGGGCGTCTTCGTTCATGCCGCCCAGATCGCTGCCCGCAACGCGCACGGCACCTGATGTGGGGCGTTCCAGCCCTGCCATGATCATGAGGGTGGTGGTCTTGCCGGAGCCGGAAGGGCCGACAATGGCGAGGGTTTCTCCGGCATCAACGCGCAGGTCCACGCCGCGCAGGATGTTGACCTCGCCCGAGCCGCCCACTAGACTGAGGTGTATGTCTGAAAGTTCAATCATGGGGTTGCGCATGCGTTTTCTTCTCCCGGCGGTTTCGTGTGTGATGCTGGCGGCGTTTCTGCTCTGTGCGGACGCGCGTTCTGTGTATAGTAATCAATATCCCGCGTCTGGCAATGGTGTGGAGGGGTCCGGCGCTGCCGCCGTGGCACCTGTGCATGTCATGGCCTTCGGGGACAGCCTGACGGCGGGCTACGGGCTGGAGAACGCCCATAGTTTTCCCGCCGTGCTGGAAGAGACGCTGCGTGGCGTGGGCTACAACGTGCGCGTGACCAACGCGGGCGTTTCCGGCGATACCTCGGCCGGGGGGGCGGCGCGCATAGCGTGGGCACTGGAATCCGCCCCGGAGCTTCTTATTCTGGAACTGGGAGCCAATGACGCCTTGCAGGGCATTTCGCCCGATGTGACGCGGGCCAATCTTGCCGCCATTATTGAAGCCTGCCGCGCGCGCGGGGTTACGGTGCTGCTGGCGGGCATGCAGGCTCCGCGCAACATGGGCGAGGACTACGCGGCGCGGTTTGACGCGTTATATCCCGGGCTGGCACGGGAATACGGGGTGGCACTGTATCCGTTCTTTCTGGAAGGGGTTGCGCTGGACCGCGCGCTGAATCTGGACGACGGTATGCACCCCAACCCTGCCGGGGTGCGGGTTATTGTCTCCCGCATGGCACCCGTGGTGGCGGGGATGCTCGACGCGCTGCGGTAGCGCGCTGCGGATGCCGGATAACCTGAGCGTTGCCAGCCGTTGCCCATTATTGCCGGAGCCTTGCCAAGGCTCTGCCCGGTCATTGCCTAATCATTGCAATCGCTGGGAAGATTGCCGGATGCTTGCCGGATGCTTGCCGTCATGAGGGACTGCCTGCGCCGCGCCTGTGGCGGTGGCACGGGAATGCCGGTTTTCTGTCTTGATTTTGCCTCCGCATTGAGGTATTTCGGTGTAGTCGGTGGAGAAGGCCGCTTATTCTGCGGCTGTTCCGCCCCCCATATCCGGCGGAGAAGGCGTTCCGGACCGTCTGCACATGGATGCAGACGGGACGTGACCGGGCAGGAGCCCGGCAGCGCCGCCAAGTGACCGGTTCATCTTACGGAACTGCCGGTCCGGTTTGATTAGATTGCGCTTGCATACGACATGTCTTCCGCCCCGAACCCCGCAGACTCTTCATGGCTTGCCGGGGCGGTTCTGCCCGCCGGAACAGAGAAAGCACCATTGCCGGTCATAAGGGACCGTTTACGAAGCAAACGGCTGCGTTGCAGCGAAATGTTCAGATGCCCGTGCATGTTTTTGCGCACGCCCCTGAAGAGCATTGTCTGAACGTTTTCGCGCCGTGCCTCTCTTTCTTTTTGAACGGTCTGAAGAAGTGATTGTTTCAGCCTGACAAGGGCTGTTTGTTCGACATCCATCAGGGCTTGCCGGTCTTGCTTCGTTGCTGAAGACCGGAAAGGAGAGAATGTGCGCGGTGCCCCGGCACCGTGTAAACCGTCCCGTGTCCGGCGCGTCCGGTGAATCCGTGCAGCCGGTGTCCCTGCGGGGCGGCAAGAAGGAGGAAAACGCCATGTCCATATCCCGTTACACCCATTCATTGGAGTCCCTGCCGCTTTCTTCCGCAGAAAGGGAAGCCGCGGCACGCGTGACCGCGCGCTATCCCTTCCGCGCCAACGAGTATTATCTTTCGCTCATTGACTGGGACGACCCGGACGACCCGGTCCGCCGCATCATAGTGCCCCATGAGGACGAGTCGCACGACTGGGGGAATCTGGACCCATCCGGCGAGAGCGACCATACGGTCATGCCGGGGTTGCAGCACAAGTACCCGGACACCGCCATTCTGCTTGCCAACGATGTGTGCGGGGGGCTGTGCCGCTTCTGCTTCCGCAAGCGCATCTTCATGGACGGTTCCGATCAGGCGCGCGTGAATGTGCCTGCCGCGCTGCGGTATATTGCGGACAGCCATGAGATAACCAACGTGCTTGTTTCCGGAGGCGACCCGCTGCTGCTTTCCACCTCTGCGCTGGAAGAGATTATCCGCGGGCTGGCGGGCATAGGGCATGTGGAGTTCATCCGCATAGGATCGCGCATGCCGGTGTTTGACCCGCAACGCATAATCCATGACCCCGGACTGCCTGACATGCTGGCCCGGTACAGCACGCCGCGCCGGAAGATATACATACAGACCCATTTTAACCACCCCAACGAGATTACCGACCTTTCGCGCAAGGCCGTGCACCTGTTGCAGCGGGCAGGGGTGATACTGACCAACCAGACACCGCTGCTGCGCGGAGTGAACGACGACCCCGCCACGCTGGCTGCGCTGTTCAACGGGCTGGCCCGCATGGGGGTGCAGCCGTATTACCTCTTTGTCTGCCGCCCCACCATGGGGAACAGGCATTTCACCGTGCCCGTGGAAGAGGGATACGAAATTTTGCAGGAAGCCCTGCGCCACTGCTCCGGACCTGCCAAGCGGGCGCGGTTCTGCATGTCGCACGCCACAGGCAAGATAGAGGTGCTGGGCGTGGAAGAGGACCGGGTGCTTTTCAGGCGGCACCGCGCACCAGACCCCATGGATGCGGGAAGGATATTCTCCTGCCCGCGCAATCCCGATGCCGTATGGCTGGACGACTACGCCCTGCCGGATGAGGAACTGGGCGACAGCATGGCGGGCCTTGCCGTTGCTGATGATTTTTCTGCGCCGCGCGGCAGGCGTGGCATTGACTTTACCAATGTGTGTAATGGATGTCTGCAAAAATTTTTCCACATCCTCGCGGGTGATCTGTCCGCCTGCCCCAGTGCCTTGAATGGAGGAGGCATCGATGCCTTTGTCCTCGATGATCCTGGCTGCCACGGGGGAAATCTTTATTGGTTTAGTGCTCGTCGGTTTTTCGGCAGGGGTTTCAACGGTTTTCTC
>CAYRLL010000076.1:0-15817 GCA_964425115.1 uncultured Desulfovibrio sp.
TCTCACTGATCTCACTTGTTCCATGGTGCCGCCGTTCTGTCCAGCCGGATAGGGGCGCGTGTAGGCGTTGCGGAAAAGGCGCAGTCGGCATATGATTATTGTTTGCAGGCTCCTGCGCGTATGCCAGCCTGACCAGTTCGTCCGGTCAGATACATCTGATCAGTGTAATAGCCCCGACCTGCGGAATCTGTCGTAAAGGGAGCACCGTTGAGCTTCACCCATTTTTCCCTGCACCCCAGCCTGCTGGAAACCGTGGCGGAACAAGGTTTCACCGCACCCACGCCCATTCAGGAGCGGGCCATCCCGCCCGCCATGGAGGGCAGGGACGTGCTCGGGCTTGCTCAGACAGGTACAGGCAAAACGGCGGCCTTCGTCCTGCCCATGCTCGATAGCCTGCACGAAGGCCCTCTGAATGTGGTGCGCGGCCTTGTGGTGGCCCCCACCAGGGAGCTTGCCGGGCAGATTCATAACGATATCCGCCTCTTTGCGCGGCGTACGCGGTTGCGCAGCGTGCCCATTTTCGGCGGTGTGGGCTTCCACGGTCAGGTTCTCCAGATGCGGGCGGGGGCAGAAATTCTGGTGGCCTGCCCGGGGCGGCTGCTGGACCACGTGCGGCAGGGCACGGTAGACCTCTCCGCCGTGGAGGTGCTGGTGCTGGACGAAGCCGACATGATGTTCGACATGGGCTTTCTGGACGATGTGCGCGAAATTTTGCGGCTTACCCGCACCCGGCGGCAGACGCTCATGTTCTCCGCCACCATGCCGGAACCCGTGCAGAAGCTGGTGGAAGACAACATGCGGCATCCCGTCCTTGTGGAGGTAAACACCGCCTGCCCGGCAGAAACAGTCTCCCACGCCCTGTATCCCGTTGCCCCGCACCTCAAGACCCCGTTACTCAAAACCATGCTGCGCACGCTGGGGTATGATTCCATGCTGGTGTTCACCCGCACCCGGCACGGGGCGCGGCGGCTGTGGCAGCAACTGGGCAAGGTGGGGTTCAATGTGGCCTGCCTGCAGGGCAACCTGTCCCAAAGGCGGCGGCAGGCCGCGCTGGAAGGATTCAGGCGGGGCAAGTACGCCGTTCTTGTGGCTACAGACATAGCGGCCCGCGGGCTGGATATTTCTTCCGTATCCCATGTCATCAACTACGATTTTCCGCCCACAGCAGATACCTACATCCACCGCATAGGACGAACGGGAAGGGCCTGCCGCACGGGCAAGGCCATCACCTTTGTCACGCCGGAAGATGAACCCATGGTCCGCACGCTGGAGCGCGCCATGGGCGAACCGCTCCCCGTCTGCCTCGTTCCCGGTTTTGACTACAGCGAAGACAGGCGCAGCATGGATGCGCGTCCCGCCAAGGCGCCAAGGGTGCCCCGTCCCAAACGGGTGGCCCGCGCCTTCATGCCCACACAGGTGGAACACGAAACGCCGGATGCCCTGCGCAATCAGCGCCCGCCAAGGCAGCCCGCGCCTCATGCGGGCAACACACGCGGTATTTTCCATCCCCAGCCGCCGCAGGGGGGCGCAGAGGCAGGCAAATCCCCCGGCACCGGCAAGGCAGGGTCAGTCGTACCCGGAAGAAGCCAGAAAACCGCTGCGGGGGCGGGCGGCAGAAGCAAGGGAATGCAGGCAGCGCAGGGTATGCAGGCAGCCGCAAGGCCCCGTGGCGGAAAAGTGCCTGCCCCGTCGCCTGCGGGGCGCGGAGAAGACGCCTGCGCAGACCGGGATACCCGCGCGGAAACACCTGTGAAGAAGACCGGCGGCGAACCGGAAGGCGGCAAAAACCGGCAATAACCCGGAACCGGCACGCAGCTTGAATCCGTCGGGAGCTTCTGCTACAACCCGCCGCAGAGAACACTGGCCGAGCGCCAAAGAAACGGAGGAATCCGGAATGCCCTCATTTGACGTTGTGAACAAGGTGGACCTGCAGGAACTGGACAACGCCGTGAACAACGTGAAAAAGGAAGTGGAAACCCGCTTCGATTTTCGCGGTTCCCAGACGGAAATCACGCTGGACAAAGGTTCCAAGCGCGTCAGCATCGTCACTGCCGATGAGATGAAGATGAAGGCCGTGGGCGAGATGCTGCAGACCCACTGCATAAAGCGCAAGCTGGACCCCAAGGTGCTGGAGTTCAAGAATATGGAACCCACATCACGCGGGGCGGTAAAGCGCGAGGTGCATGTGCGGGAAGGTATTTCCAAGGAGCAGGCGCAAAAGATCGTCAAGGATATAAAGGCCACCAAGCTTAAGGTGCAGGCCTCCATTCAGGATGAGCAGGTGCGCGTTACCGGAAAGAAAATCGATGAATTGCAGGAAGTGATCGCCCTGCTGCGGGCAGGGGAATACGATGTGCCGCTGCAGTTTGTGAATATGAAATCCTGATCCGGCTGCCCGCCGGAGTGCGGAGCGGAGTGCGAAACGCATCAGAACGGCAGGCACAAATGAACGGGGCGGGGAGTGGTGCAACACTCCCCGCCCCGCGTTCATTGGTGCGGTGCCTTCAGGCACTGTAAACGCTTTATTCCCGTTGCGGGCGCATCTCAGGCAGACTCGGCTGCCTGTCGTACCGAGTCCATGAAAATTTCAAGGTCGTTTTTCTCTCCCGGCCTGTGATCCTCCGGGTAGAGCAGGGCAGACATGTAGAAAACAGAACCCACCCGCTTCGCCACCATGGCGCTGTGCGAAAAGCGGGCAAGCCCTTCTTCCACCATGTTGCGCGCCGGTTGCGGCAGCAGCGAGGTGAGCGGGGCAGCCTCGTCGGCAAGGGTTGCCAGCAGGTTGGCCTTTTCCAGCATGATCTGTTTGTACCGGGCCTGATCCTGCTCCTCATGCAGGGAGATGCGGGCCTTCTCCTCCAGCATGGCAATCTTGGCGGCCTTTGTTTCCAGCCATTCCGTCAGCGGGGGAAACGGATTTTTTCCCATGGCACACTCCTTTGACTATGAGCACCATAACAGTCCCCGGAAAAATGGCAATCTGCTGTGTGCCGTACCTGTCCGGTCTTCTGCACATAGCGGAATATCCTTCTGTCTGCACTGAATATTTGCAGAGCCGTGCGCCGCATTATTTTCCCGGAATCGCGGGGCGCAATGCCCTCAGGCTGCATGTGCGGCCGGCGGTTCAGCGCCGTGTAATAAGAGGTCTGGGACCGGCAGGAGCCTTTTCAAAGGCCGCGTGTATGCTTTCCCGGTCATAGTGCGTGCTTTTAAAAAAGTCGCATTTGGCACAGTTGGCTATCTTTTTGGCAAAGGTTTCCTGCACCACGCCGCCGCAGTAGGTTCCGGTGACCGAGGCGCAGCTGAATCCATGGTCGGGCCATGCGGGGCACACGCCCATCTCCTTCTCCTTTTTGCCGTCTTTTTCCCTGCCGCAGTTCTTGTGCACCCAGCAGGGAAGGGCCTTGCCGCCTGTCTTGCAGTCTGCGCTCGCACTGTCTTCCCCGCCCTGCATGCGCGAGATAATAAGCTTAAGGTCGCTCGCCCTGCCGGAAAGGCTGAAAACGTCTGTGGCCGCCCGGTTCATGGTTTCCATGGTGTCCGTGGCAATGCGGGTTATCTCGTCCACTGCCCGGTTTATCTGTTCCGAGGTGGCAGACTGCTCCTCCGCGGCCGTGGCTATGGACTGCACCTGCAGGCTGGTCTTGTCCGCCAGTTCCACTATCCTGCGGAGCGCCAGCCCGGAGGCATTGGCGCTTTCCGTCACTTCCTGCACGGCGGCAAGAGCCTGCTGCATCTCATTGCCTGCGGCCTTGGAGCTTTCCTGTATGGACCGGATGGCGCTGCCCACTTCCTTGGTGGCGGTCATGGTCTTTTCCGCCAGTTTGCGCACCTCGTCGGCAACCACGGCAAACCCGCGCCCGGCATCTCCCGCGCGGGCCGCCTCAATGGCCGCGTTCAGGGCCAGCAGGTTGGTCTGGTCCGCAATGTCGTTAATGACGTTCATCACCTGCCCTATGTCCACGGCGCGCGTGCCCAGGTCGGCAATGCGTTCGCTCAGGTTGGAAATGACAGTGCCCACCCCGGCGATGGAGCTTTCCAGATGCTGCATGCGCTCCGCGCCCCGTGAAGAATGTTCCCGCGTGGTAGAAGCCAGCTCCGCCGCCTCTCCCGCACTGCGGGCAACCTCCATGACCGTGGCGTTCATCTGCTCCATGGCCGTGGCTGTTTCCGTGGTGCGCTCCTGCTGCTGCGTGGCACCCGCATTGGCGCTTTGAATGCGTTCGGCCAGATGTTCCGAGGCATCGTTCACCTGCTGCGCCGCATGGAGCGATTGGGTGGTCATTTCCGCTGTGCGCACGTTGTTGGCAACGGTTTCCCTCTCCTGCGCCCGCTGCTCTGTAAGGTCGGTAAGCGAAACACAAACCCCGAGCACACTGCCGGAAGGTGCCATGAGTGGTTCCGCCGTAACAAGCAGGCACGTGCCCAAGGCGTTGCCGGGCGGGCTTCCGGCCACATTGCCCGTTGTGGGAACAGACTTTGATCCGGTAGCCGTGCCGGACAGCCCGGAAACCTCGTCCTGAACAGACCGCTTTTCACGCAACGCCCGTTCCGCAAGGGAGCCAATGCTGCCCGCCCGTCCCGGCAGTGTGGCAAGGGGCCTGCATACATGCTCTTCCGCCGTGCCGGAAAGGCCCAGCAGCGGCAGGGTGCGATCATCCAGCCGGAGTATATCCCCTTTCGCATCAATGATAACAAACGGTCTTGTTCCCGCCAGTGCGCCAAGAACCGTGTCAAACAGTGCTTCTGCGTGCTGCTTCTCCGCCCGCAACGTTGTTATGGCGCAAGCCGCTCTGCCCGCAGGGCTGTCAGCCCGCAGCAGGGCAGGGTCTGCAGCTTCGCCGGATGTAATGCGGTACAGCAGCATCAGTGGCTTATCCACCATGTAATACAGGCATATTCCGGATAGAGCCGCAGTACCGGCCGCTGTGATGAATGCAATAGATATCATACCTGCGAAGGATGGATTCGTGGTAACAGCATAACCCAATATGCTTGCCGCCGCTGCGGCGGCAGAAGTGATGCAGAGTAAGGTGATTGTAGGGAATAATGAAATGCGCATGCGCGGTTCCTCCGGATAATGAAGTGCAGAAGCATCTCTCTTCTGTACTGATGTGTTGCCCCAAGGCCGCATATAGTATTTTTTGTCACGAAAATGCAACGCAAATGCCATGTGAATATCGTTATCAGTGTGACGGTGCAGTATGTGTATGCTCACTCCTTGGATGCCGGCGCATATGCCCTCCGGTCACGAGAAATTTCGCCCTCCGGGCAATACAGAGATATCCTTCCGGGCAGTGCGGAACAGTCCGGCGGTCTCGGGGCCGGGCTACGGCGGGCCATGCTTGCCGTTTCAGCGGATGACGGCTACAACTCTCCGCTGCCGGTCCGGTTAATTTCCCGGCTTCAAGGAAGCATCCCATGGCATTACTCAGTCTGCATAACGTGTCTCTTTCTCTCGGCGGCCCGCTGCTGCTGGATGGCGTGAACCTACAGATAGAAGAAGGGCAGCGCGTCTGCCTGCTCGGGCGTAACGGCGCGGGCAAGTCCACCTTTCTTAAGGTGATGCACGGCGACATTTCTCCCGATGCGGGAACGGTGGCCACCCAGCAGGGGCTGCGCGTATCCATGCTGGCGCAGGATGTCCCCCGCGACATTTCCGGGCAGGTTTACGGCGTCATTGCCGGCGGCGTTCAGAGTCCGGGCGGCGATGGCCGGGTGGGGCAGGCACTTGCGGAGTACCACCTTGCAGTCTCCCGTATGGAGGCAGGCGATACGTCGCCGGAAACGGCGCAGCGCATGGCACGGGCGCAGCACGTGCTGGATGAGTCAGACGGCTGGCAGGCCCACAGCATGGTTCAGGGCATAATCAATCACCTGAAATTGCGCCCGGATGCAGAATTTTCCAGCCTTTCAGGGGGCATGAAGCGCAGGGTCATGCTGGCCCGCGCCCTTGCCGCCGAGCCGGATATGCTGCTGCTGGACGAACCCACCAACCATCTGGATGTGGATTCCATAGACTGGCTGGAAGATTTTCTGCTCCGCCGCGTGCGTACGCTCGTGCTGGTAACGCACGACCGCATGTTTCTGCGCCGCGTGGCCAATCGCATTGTGGAACTGGATCGCGGGCATCTGGCGGACTGGTCATGCGATTACGATACCTTTCTGGAACGCAAGGAGGGGCAACTGCACGCCGAGCAGCAGGAATGGGCACGCCACGATAAAAAACTGGCCTCGGAAGAGGTGTGGGTCCGCAAGGGCATAAAGGCGAGACGCACCAGAAACATGGGAAGGGTACGCGCGCTAGAGGCGCTGCGCGACGAGCACAGGCAGCGGCGGGAACGCATGGGCACGGTGAACATGCGCGTACAGGAGGCGGAGCGTTCCGGCAAGCTGGTGGTGGACGCGCGTAATATCACCTACACATACCCCGATGCTGCGGAGCCGGTTATCCGCGATGTCTCGCTGGTCATAAGCCGGGGTGACAAGGTGGGACTGCTGGGGCCTAACGGCGTGGGCAAGACGACCATGCTCAAACTGCTTCTGGGCAGGCTTATGCCGCAGGAAGGCACCGTGCGCCACGGAACCCGGCTGGAAGTGGCCTATTTTGACCAGTTGCGGGCGGAACTGGATGACAACCTCTCCGTGCGGCAGAGCGTGGCAGACGGCAGCGACACGGTGGAGATACACGGCGTGCAGAAGCATGTGGTGGGCTATCTCAAGGAATTTCTGTTCGACCCGGAGCGTATCCACATGCCGGTGAAGACCCTCTCCGGCGGCGAGCGCAACAGGCTTCTTCTTGCCCGGCTGTTCACCAGACCGTCCAACGTGCTTGTTTTTGACGAACCCACCAACGATCTGGACATGGAAACCCTTGACCTGCTGGAGGACCTGCTGGTGCAGTATTCCGGCACGGTGCTGGTGGTGAGCCATGACCGGGAATTTTTGAATAACGTGGTCACCTCCACGCTCGCTTTCGAAGGTTGCGGCAGGGTGCGGGAATACGTGGGCGGCTATGACGACTGGCTTCGTCAGCGTCCCGCGCCGGGGGCTGCCCCCGCGACTGCGGTTCCTCTGCAGGATGCCGGTACTGATCGTTCCGGGCAACAGGCTTTTTCCGCGTCTTCACCCACGCAAGGGTCTGGGGCGTCTGGGGTGTCTGGAGTATCTGGGGGGTCTGGAGTATATGGCGGCGGCGGACAGGTCCGCAAGCTCACCTTCAACGAGCAGCGGGAATTAACCGCGCTGCGCGAAGAGCTGTCCGGTCTTCCGTCCGTGCTTGAATCGCTGGAGGCGGAACAGAGGGAACTGGAGTCCCGCCTTGCTGACCCCGGTTTCTACTCCCGCGACCCCGCCGGGTTTACCGCTGCCGGTGAGCGTATGGCGGAGCTGGAAGAAGAGCAGATGCGCACTCTGGAACGGTGGGAAGCAGTGGAGTCGCGCATTGCGGAACTGGAGACGCTGCGCGGATAGAGGTGCGTGAAGAATGACCGCAGATAGTGGTGTTCATGGTGCACTGCACGACAAATCCCGTACCAGCCGGTTTGATTCACTGATGGGGCTTTATCGTACCTTCTCCGGCTGTCTGTGCAGATGGTTGCGCGTTCGTGTTTCACGACGTGAAGGGGAAGGAATCTCCGGTACGGGAAGTGCAAAGCCGTTCACGGATACTGCTACGTGTTCAGGTATGCACTCCTCAGGTTGGGGTGGAGCACTCGCACAAAGTGGAGGTGTATTGCAAAACGCTATTGCTCACAGCCTGTTGTCTGTTGTAGGATGGGTAGCATACAGGCGGTGAGCACTTATGCGTACGGCAATATGTGTTGTGTGGTTGGTTTGCGCTTGCGTTGGCAATGTCTTCGCTCAGGCTATCGATGAAGTGATAGTTGTGGGCCCTTCATGGGAAAGATTTACTAATAAAGATGGAACAGGTCTCTATCACGAGATACTGAACGAAGTTTTTGCCCTGCACGGAATAGCAGTGGTGCGGCAGTACGTGGCTTCCGAGAGGGGGTATGACCTTGTCCGTTCCGGCAGGGCGGATATGATGACCTGTCATGACGTGGCCGTAGCGCCGCTGCAGCTTGCCAGATACCCCATGTACGAAGGGGCCTACCATGTGTTCTTCAACAAGGAGCGCATCGGGGAATGGAAAGGGGGTGAATCACTCCGTGACCGTTCCGTTGTCTGGCGTATAGGATACTATGCAGAAGCCAACTTTCCCGTGCCCATACAGGCGCGGGAGGTAAAAACGGGCAGCGCGGCACTGGGCATGGTGCTGCTCGGGCGGGCCGATTTTTATGTGGACGACATATCGTTCATAGACGACTCCATCCGTCAGAACAAAATTCCGTTCAACCCCGCAGAATACGGCGTGGAGGTGGCGGGATACAGAACCTACCACCCTGTGCTGCTCCTTTCAGAGCGGGGCAACAAGGTGCGGGACCTGTACGACAGCGGCATGGAGCAGCTTATCCGCGAAGACAGGCTCCGGCCCATTTTCGAAAAATGGGGATTCCCGTACCCCCGCTATTCCACGGAGTAGCCGGGCGGTTTTGCTTTTTCCATGCGGCGGCGTTGCGTCTGCGTGTCCGTTATGGCATTATGCATAAGAATTTTCGCATGATGCACAATGGATGCGGCAGGGGGCAACGGATGAGGCGGGCGGGACTGGCTTTATTTCTGGTACTTGCGTTCGCCCGTGCGCTGTGCGCAGCTGATCTGGGGGACGTGGTCGTGGTCGGTCCGGCATGGGACCGCTTCACCAGCCGCGACGGCACAGGGCTGTATCATGAAATACTGGATCATATATTTACGCGGCAGGGGGTGCGCCTCACGCGTGTGTACGCTCCTTCCCAGCGTTCCAACGATCTGGTTCAGGCGGGCAGGGCAGATATGATGACCTGTCGCGACAGGGCCGCCCCGCCGCTTTTCCTTGCCAGCTACCCCATGTACGAGGCGGACTTTCATGTTTTTTTCAACCGCAGGCAACAGCCGGAGTGGGAGGGACCGCAAACGCTGGCGGGAAAAACCGTGGTCTTCCGTCTGGGGTATTATTCAGGGAGCAATTTTCCGCAGTCCGTGACCCTGCGCGAGGTAAAAACGCCCGAAGCCGCCTTGACCATGGTCCTGCTGGGGCGTGCGGACTACTATGTGGATGATCTGAATTTCATACAGGAATCGCTTGCGGACGCGCGCATACCGTTCAACAGGGATGATTTCTCCATTCAGGTGGCGGGCAGGCGTCAGTATTTTCCGGTGCTTCTGGATTCTCCCCGGGGCAGAGCCATTGAACAATGGTACTCCCGGGGCATGGAACGCCTGCATAAAACAGGGGAACTGCGCGAAATTTTTGAGAAGTGGGGGGTCGCCTATCCCCGTTTCGATTTCCCGCAATAAGGGGATGATGCGGTGCCAGAGAACAATCGTGGTCCCTTCTTCGTTCCGATTCACGATTCCGTGGCCACCCTGCTGCTGCGCAAGGTCTTCGTCGTCTATGTCATCGTCACCTGCATCCTCACAGGCATGCAGCTGTTCAACGCCTACCTGAATTCACGCGACAAGGTCATCCGTTCCATCTATTCCATGGAAATCATCGTCCGCGACGGTCTTGCCGCCGCCATATACAACGTGGACGAGGAGCAGGTGCACACTATCGTGCGCGGCATGCTGGAAAGCCCCGTTGTGGTCGGTGTGCGCGTGGAAACGGAGTTTCAGGGCATTTTTGAGGAACGCAACACAGAGGCGTCTCTCCCGCTCACCACCCCCGCCTTCGGACGCGACGGCGAACTGCTGCATGTGGAAGGCAGCGGCGGCCGCGAGGGCCTTTTCTGGTTCACCACGCCGGTCATCTACAAAGAGTACGGGGGCGAACCCTACACCATAGGCGCGTTAACGGTCTTTTCCAGCCATGGAGTGGTTCTTTCCGAGGTGTGGCAGGAGTTTGTCGTCATTTTTGTAAACGCGGTTCTCAAAACCGCTGCGCTGTGGATCATCTTCCTCTGGTTTGCCCGCAGAATACTTTCAAAACCGCTGGAAGAACTCACGCAGGCCACCACACACGTCAGTCTGGATACTCTGGAACACGTGCGCGTGCGGGTGAACACGCAGGGGCGCAACGAACTCACCGTATTGTGCGATGCGTTTAACGCCATGCTCGCCAATCTGCTGGTCATGCGCAAGGAATCCGAACGTCTGGCCCGCAGCCTCACCGAGGCGAGCCGGCAGATAGAAGAATATAGCTGGACGCTGGAAGACAAGGTGGAGGAGCGCACCCGCCAGCTGGATGAAAAGAACGAAGAGCTGAAGCACGTTATCGAGAACCTGCAGAAGGCCAAAGAGCAGGCGGAGGCCGCCACCCGTTCCAAGAGCCAGTTCCTTGCCACCATGAGCCACGAGATCCGCACCCCCATGAACGTAATACTGGGCATGGCGGAACTGCTGGAAGAGGGCGAACTGGGCCGCGAGCAGAAAGATAACCTGAAAGTCCTGCGGTTTGCCGGTGCGGGCCTTCTGGATATCATCAACGATATTCTGGATATCTCCAAGGTCGAAGCCGGTCAGTTGTCCATGGAGAATATCGATTTCGACCTGCACGAAGTGGTGGACAAAGTCGTCCGCGCCATGGCTGTGCGCGCCCATGAAAAAGGACTGGAAATTGCGTGGCGCATAGCACCGCATGTTCCCGGCAAGTTGGTGGGCGATCCCATGCGCCTGCGTCAGGTGCTCATGAACCTTGTGGGCAATGCCATCAAATTTACTGATGAAGGCGAAGTCCTTCTCGAAGTCGAGCCGAATCCGGACGCCTTCGATCCCGGCAACCTGCTGTTCAGTGTACGCGATACAGGCATGGGGGTGCCAAGGCACCTGCACGACCGCATTTTCGATACCTTTTCGCAGGCAGATTCCTCCATCACCCGCAAATTCGGCGGCACCGGGCTTGGGCTTTCCATCTGCCGCCAGTTGGTCACGCTCATGGGCGGGCGCATCCGGGTAGAGAGCGATGGAGTCAAAGGCGCCGTGTTTTCTTTCACCGCCATGTTCGGGGTACGGCACGCCCCCCTTGCCCGAAAGGAGCATTCCCTTGCCGTGGCGGGCAAACGTCTGCTGGTCGTGGAACCCCACGACTTCAGCCGCACATTCATGCGTGAGCATCTGGAGGCAATGGGCGCCTCAGTGGAAACCCTCAGCGACCCGTCCCTTGCTCCTGAGCTGGTGCGCAGGCTCTTTTCTCGCGGGTGGTCGGTAGATGCCGCCGTGACCGTGCTGCCCGCAGAAGGGGCAAGGCAATATCTCGCCGCCCTCGCGGAAGAAGGGGTGCAGCGCTGCATCATCCTGCGCACCATCGTGAGCAATGCCAAAGACCCTGCCGTGCCCGAAGGCATGCTGGTTTCAAGAATCATCAAACCCGTTGCGCCGGAACCGCTGGAATCCGCCCTGGGTGATGTCTTTGCCGCGTCCGCCGAACTGGAACACGAGCCGGAGGAAGGAGAAACCATAACCCGCCCCCTGCGTATCCTGCTGGTGGACGATTCCCCCAACAACCGCATGGTGGTGGAGCTTTTCCTCAGGCGCACCCCGCACGAGCTGGTCATGGCGGAAAACGGCCAGCAGGGGGTGCAGCTCTTCGGGCGGGAGCATTTCGACGTGGTGCTCATGGACATAGAAATGCCTGTCATGGACGGGCTCACCGCCACCCGGCGTATCCGCGAGATGGAGGCGGAAAGGGGCCTGCCTCCGGTGCCCGTTGTGGCGCTCACCGCCCATGCACTGGAAGAGGAGCGCGCCAAGGCATTTGCCGCCGGGTGTACGGGATTTCTGACCAAACCGCTGAACAAGGCAGTGTTGCTCAAAGAAATTTCTGTCCTTTAACTTGTTGATTTATAAGGAGTGTTGAGAAAAATTAAAAAAACTTTTTCTTGCCCCCTTTTCAATGCCGAAAACTGCTTTATTATCCCCCCATCGCCGGGTCGGTTTGTCTGCCCCCGGTGAGTCAGTCCCGCGTTTTCTGCGGGCTTTTCATGTGTAGTCCTGGCGGCTTTTTGCTGCGCCTTGCGCGGAACTTGCCCCATCTGGCTTGCCAGAAAGGGCAGGAGTGGGTACAAAGCCGTCCTGTGCTGGCACTCGCAGCAGGCGAGTGCTAGTAAAACCAGATGAATACCAATAATGTTGGAGGTTTATAGTATGAATCTGAAGCCCCTGAGCGATCGAGTTCTGGTGAAGCGTCTGGAAGCCGAGGAAAAGACCGCAGGCGGTCTCTACATCCCCGACACCGCCAAGGAAAAGCCTTCCCGCGGTGAAGTCGTGGCCGTCGGCCCCGGCAAGGTGGAAAACGGCAACGCCATCGCCATGACCGTAGCAGTCGGCAACCTTGTGCTTTTCAACAAGTACGCCGGTTCCGAAATCAAGATCGACGGCGTGGATTATCTGGTGATGCGCGAAGACGACATCCTTGCCATTATCGCCTAACTTCACTCATTAGCTAGATATTCAGGAGAATACACATGGCCAAAGAAATTCTTTTTGACGCCAAGGCCCGCGAACGTCTTTCCCGCGGTGTAGATAAGCTTGCCAACGCCGTTAAGGTTACTCTCGGACCCAAGGGCCGCAACGTGGTCATCGAAAAGTCCTTCGGTTCTCCCGTCATCACCAAGGACGGCGTTTCCGTAGCCAAGGAAATCGAACTGGAAGACAAGTTCGAGAACATGGGCGCACAGATGGTGAAGGAAGTTGCCTCCAAAACTTCCGATATCGCAGGCGACGGCACCACCACCGCCACCATTCTCGCCCAGTCCATCTACAAGGAAGGCGTAAAGCTGGTTGCCGCAGGCCGTAACCCCATGGCCATCAAGCGCGGCGTTGACAAGGCAGTGGAAGCTCTGGTGATAGAGCTGAACAACCTTGCCAAGCCCACCCGCGACCAGAAGGAAATTGCCCAGGTCGGCACCATTTCCGCCAACTCCGATTCCACCATCGGCAACATCATTGCCGAAGCCATGAACAAGGTGGGCAAAGAAGGCGTCATCACCGTAGAGGAAGCCAAGGGTCTGGAAACCACTCTGGACATCGTGGAAGGCATGCAGTTCGACCGCGGCTACCTCTCCCCCTATTTCGTGACCAACGCCGACAAGATGATCGTGGAGATGGATTCTCCCCTCATCCTCATCTGCGAAAAGAAGATCTCCAACATGAAGGACATGCTCCCCGTGCTGGAGCAGGTCGCCAAGATGAACAAGCCCCTCGTCATCATTGCAGAAGACGTGGACGGCGAAGCCCTTGCAGCCCTCGTGGTCAACAAGCTGCGCGGCACCCTGCAGGCAGTTGCCGTAAAGGCTCCCGGCTTCGGCGAACGCCGCAAGGCCATGCTGCAGGATATCGCCACCCTCACCGGCGGTCAGGTTGTTTCCGAAGAAATGGGCGTTAAGCTGGAAAGCATCTCCGTTGCCGATCTCGGTTCCGCCAAGCGCGTTGTGATCGACAAGGAAAACACCACCATCGTTGATGGCGCAGGCAAGAGCGACGACATCAAGGCCCGCGTGAAGATGATCCGTGCGCAGATCGAAGAAACCACCTCCGATTACGACCGCGAAAAGCTTCAGGAACGTCTCGCCAAGCTGGTGGGCGGCGTTGCCGTGATCAATGTCGGCGCAGCCACCGAGACCGAAATGAAGGAAAAGAAGGATCGCGTGGAAGACGCCCTGAACGCGACCCGCGCTGCCGTGGAAGAAGGCATCGTGCCTGGCGGCGGCACTGCGCTGGTGCGCGTTGCCACCGTGCTGGAAGATGTGAAGGTCGCCGATGACGACGAGTCTGCCGGTGTCTCCATCGTCCGCCGCGCCATCGAAGAGCCGCTGCGCCAGATCGCCGCAAACGCAGGCTTCGAAGGCTCCATCGTGGTTGAAAAGGTGCGCGAAGGCAAAGACGGCTTCGGCTTCAACGCTGCCAGCGGTGAATACGAAGACCTGATCAAGGCCGGCGTCATCGATCCCAAGAAGGTTACCCGCATTGCCCTGCAGAACGCCGCTTCCGTGGCTTCCCTGCTGCTCACCACCGAGTGCGCCATTGCGGAAAAGCCCTCCGAAAAGAGCGCTGCTCCCGCAATGCCCGGCGGCATGGGCGGTATGGGCGGCATGGGCGGCATGTACTAAGCTGCCCGCAGTGTCCCTGATTTCATGGGCCGGAGTTCGCTCCGGCCCTTTCCTTTTTCCGCAAGAGAAAATAATGTGAAGAAAGGGCGCGTGCGCTCTCCATTCTTTTTGTCATCAACCACTGCGAGGAAGCCATTTCATGCACACCCCGTCTGAAGACTGCAAGCCGCTGGACCGCGAAGCCGCCATGGAACTGCTGGGAATAGACCGTCAGTCGCTGGAAACCCTCATCGCTCTGTTCAGTAAGGAGCTCGGGGAATGGACAGATTTTTTCACCGCCGCCGTGGGGGGCGACATAACCACCATCAAGTCCAAAGCGCACAGGCTGAAAAGCGATGCCGCCAACGTCGGAGCCATGCGTGTGAGCAGGGCGGCAGCCGCGCTGGAAGCGGCCTGCGTGCGCGATGCAGAAGCGGTGGAACCCTGTCGCGCCGCGCTGGTAAGGGCACTGTGGGAGCTGCACGAAGAGCTTATGTAGCCTTTGCCTTGCGGGCGGCTGATAATCATTTTTCACCGGCCCGCTAAAGGTTTGCTCCCTTATGGCCGATGAGAAGGATGCAGGACGGGTGGGGAGCGTGCCCCCGCGTCTGTTGCCGTGCAAATGTCATAGCGTCCGTCTATTGGGGGCGACCATGAAAAGATATACCTTCGGATGCCTGCTGCTTGCCTGCGCGACCCTGCTCGCGGGGTGCGAGGCATACCGGTCGCAGGTGCCGGTACCGGTTACGCATAAGGCAGACTGGCAGTTCAAGATGCAGTCGGCCGGGCACTGGCAGGTTCTCGCCGGTGATGTGGCAGACCGCATTTTGAAAGCCATCGGCGATCGTGACGATCTGCTCATGAAGCCGCTGTATGTGCAGCCGCCTAACCGCCGCCCCTTTGCCATGGGGTTTTACAAGCTGCTGACCAGCGAACTGGTCTCGCGCGGAATGCAGGTTTCGCTCAACCGTGAGCGCGATGTGGTGGATGTGGAGTTTGATGTGCTCTCCATCCTGCACTCTTCCCGGGCACAGCGCCCGCCCATAGGCACCTTCACCTCCATAGCCGCAGGAATAAGCGTGGCCCGCGCGCTTGATTCCATGGCGGAATGGATTCCCGCCGCCATCGGTGCGGGCGTGCTGGCAGACTTTGCCAGCGGGGCCATAACCGGCGTATCCAACCACGAGATGCTTATCTCCGTCAGCATGTCCTACAATAACCGCTATGTGGTGCACACCTCTTCCGTCTATTACATCAATGATCCGGATTTCGAGCAATATGTAGACCCGCTCGCACCCGGTCATTTCGTTCAGGAATTCCGGTCCCGCCCCGTGCGCGTGACCAGCCAGTAGGAGGCGATGGCCATGAAAATACTCTCTTGCCTGCTCGCCGCCGCCGCATTGCTGGTCGCGGGCCATGCCCTTGCCGGTCAGGGGGCCATTCCCCGCCAGCCGTCGCAGTACGAGGCAGCTCCCGCGCCGCAGAATGGCGGTTCCGTGCTTGTGGCCTCCAGCCATTATGCTGCCGATGTCATGCACAACATGCTTTCCGCCCGCCTCAGCAAAGAAAGTCCCGTGCTGGTGGCCAGTATGGTGCAACTGGACGATCTGGAAAAGACATCGGACCTCGGCCGGGTGGTCATGCAGCAGGTGGGGTCGCGGCTCAGCCAGTACGGCTACCGCATCGTGGAT
>CAYRLL010000077.1:0-15610 GCA_964425115.1 uncultured Desulfovibrio sp.
GTGCCTGCGCCAGATGGAGTCTGCAAGCATATCTTCGCGGGCATCAGGGACCGGCGTGAAGGAGAGGGTGGCCATGTGCCCCGTGCGGGCGTCTGGCTGCGTATGCACTTCGCAGGAAAGGCCGCAGGCATTGGCGGCGATGGACATGTTTTCCGCAGCAGCCCCGGCGGCGATAACGGTAGCCAGCTGGTGCGTGTTGAAGAAGGAGGTATCTGCCTGCAGGTCGGCCCGCAGATGGACACTGTTCTCTTGTACGGAGAACAGCCACGGCTGCACGTTGTCTCCCGAGGGGGCCTGTATGCCCGCCCCCAGCAGGTAATGCAGGCGCGGCATGTCTTCGGCAAGGCAGGGCGCATGGGGGGAGGAAGGGGCAGATTGCGGCGTGCATCCTGTTCTGCCGGATTTGGCAAGGACCAGTTTTTCGAAGAGCAGTGCCTTGAGGCGCTGGAGCGGCCAGCGGTTGCCTGTGTGCAGCCGCCCTTTTTTCAATTTTTTGAGATAGGGGTCCATTTGCAGGTAGTAGGGGGCCGCCTTCAGCCCCTTTCTGTTCAGAATCAGCCGTGCGGCTTCCGTGGCTGCAAGGGCGGCACTCATCTGGCAGCCCACGATGAGGGAGGGCCCCTTGCGCATGCGGAAATCCACGGCAGAACCGTCCAGATAGCCGGCGTGCAATGCCGCAGGGGCGAGACCGAGGGCGAAGCGCAGGTATTTCTGCTCCATGGGCAGATGGTCGTTTACATCAAAGTAGTCGTCAAAGCGCATGCCTTTGGGGGTGAAGACGAGCAGGGCGGAACTGAATCCGAGGGGCCCTGCGGTGATGACCGGTATGTTGAGTTCCCGTGCACGGTTGAAGAGCCTGCGGCGCATGTCGAAGACAAAGAAGTCCAGACCGTCGATGACGACGTCTGCACCGTGGAGAAATGTGTCCAGATTCTCTTCGGTGAGCCCCTGCGGGAAGAGGGAAAGCTCCGCAAAGGGGTTGATGGCCCGCACATCGCCTGCCACCGTTTCCAGTTTGCTCTGTCCCCATGTGTCTATGCGTGCGCCGTGCTGCCGGTTCATGTTCACCGGATTGTACACGTCCATGTCGGCAAGGGAAAAAGCGCCTATGCCCAGACGCGCCAGTGTGACCACATGGGCACTGCCCACGCCGCCGAGACCGGGCACGGCCACGCGTGCCCGGCTCAGGCGTTCAAGCTCGGCTGCGTTCAGAAAGCCGATGCTGCGCGAAAAGGCCTCTGCCGCATAGGCAAAACGGGTGTGAAAGCCGTATTCGGCGGCTCTTTTATCGTATTGGTCGCTGGTCATGTGTTCTCCGGTTGCATGAAAACGGCAAGTCCCGCTGAAGCCGGGAGCTCTGCGGGGACATGGGCGCGGGGGATGCCGTTTGGTGGACGGGCATGCGGTTATTCATGCGCCGGCAGTCAATGCGAGTAAAAAAAAGCTTCCGGATAGTGCTCCTTGATATAGGCAACCTGTTCTGGTGTGAGCGACTGGAGGATTTCCGGACGCTGCCGGAAGAAAAAGGCTGCTGCGGCCTGCGGCAGGGGGATGTTGCGTTCCATGTTGAACCGCATGCTTTCGTCAATGCCGGTGGAGTGTATGCGGCTGAAGAATGTATACAGGTCGGTTTCGAAGTCATGCTCATGGAATGTGTTTTCCAGCCGCTCCCAGAATATGTCGTAGTTAATGCGCAAGGCCACGGCGGGGGCGCCCACATAGGGGTAGTGCCTTTCTTCCGCAAAGGGTTCGAACAGGAAGATGGCCTTGTAGAATTCCACATGCTTGGGGTTGACGGTGATGAGGATGTCGTTAATGCCGATGAGCTTGGCGTATTGGAAATACGCCTTGCCCAGAAACATGAGCAGGTTGTTCCACCGGCTTTCTTTGCTTGTGGCCAGCGCACCTATTTCTGCAATTTTTCTGCCCTGACTGCGGAGCTCATCCACCTCATTTTTATACAGATTATCCATGGGCAGCCCGAAGAGTTCGCTGTCCAGAACCTGTGTGAGTGTGGAAATGGGTTTGAGGTATTGCTTGAAGACGAAGACACAGGTGGAGGGCAGCATGCTGAAGATGCTGTACTGCATCTGCGAAGGATGAGGTTCCGGTATGTAGCCGACCTCCCGGTATGCCTCGTAGACAATTCTGAAGGCCTCTGCGTAGTCATTCAGATCTTCGGCGATCTTAATGCTAGGCCTGTCCATGTCCGCAAGATTGTTGTTTGCCAGCGACGATCTGCGGATACGTATGGTTCTGCGGCGTTCGATGTCTGCGCCCATATTTCTCCCGTGCTTCAGTTGAACAGGTTATCGAGCATTCTGACTCCCCCGGCACTGTCCGGGTCGAACTTTCCGGCAAACTGTACGCTGTCGGAACAGCTTACCCGGCAGACGTTGCAGGAGAAGGCAATGGTCGTGGCTGTCTTGGGAACCGTGAAAACTATTTCGAAATCCGTTGCCTTTTGGAGTTGCTGGTAAATGGAACTGTCTATCTCCGGGAAAGCGATGCGCATGCCGTCTTTGGAGATGTCTCGTATGGTAACAGGGTAGCTGCGTGAAGTATTGTCGGGAAAGTTTACAAGTGAAACGGCAGGAATTGACACTTGCACCCGTGGAGCTGTTCTCCTGTCGTCATTATGCTTTGCCTCAGAAAGCAGATACGTGTGCAGGCGTTCTTTAATGATGTGCCGGGCGAAGGATTCTGACGAGTGGCCTTCTGATTGCGCGTAAAATTGAAGAGATCGAAACTCATCCGCAGAGAGAGTGAAGCATAACTGTTTTGAATCACTCATGAGTAGAGGCTCCAATGCTATCCTGTGCATGGCGTGGTCCTGTTGCCGGAATTACTATGATGTTCCTTGTTTTTGGAGTGACGATATGCTATATTTGTGCCAATGTTCTTGTATTGAGGGGGAGCCATGGCCGGAACAAGACTGTTTGCCGATGTGCCGATGAAGCCGCTTCCAGACGTAGCGCTGGCGGACGGGGTGCAGGCTGTTGCCTCGGCACTGCGCCGGAGCGGAACGTTTTCCATTCCCGTGCGGACTGAGGAGGGGCAGCTTGCAGGGTTGTCTGTCCGGAATCTGCTGGATGTTCTTGAAGACGGGCCTCTGGTTCTGCCCGCCGGGGCGTGCTCGCATGTGGTGCGGGTAAGGAAGACGGATGTTGTGGATTCCTTTTTTTCTCCAGAGGCATTCAGGGCCGATCAGGTCTATGTGATTGAAGGAGAAGAGGGGGATCTGGGCTTTATCACCGCTGTGGAGCTTGTTTCGTGGGTGCTGCGGGGAATTTCAGGGCTGGCACGGGATGTGGCTGATACCTCACGGCATGTGACGCTTGGTGCAGCGCAGACCGTGTATCAGGCGCACAAGAGCCTTTTTGATTCCCAGCGGAAAACCATTCTGGTGGTGGATGATGCCATGCGTCCGGTGGGTATGTTCAATGACAAGGACATAAGCGCGCTCATAGAGAAGGGGTGTGATGTCTGGAATACCCTGCTCGGGGAGGTCGCAAGCCCGGTGACGCAGATGGGGAGCGGCGTTCCTCTGGAGCAGGTCTGCGCACGGTTTATGACATCTGCCCTTGAGTGCATGGCGGTGACGGGAGTGGACGGCAGGGCCGAAGGGCTGCTTTGGCGGGATGCCGTTATGCCCGAGCTTTTTGGCCGGGTTGGGGCCGGAGCAGGGGAGTTTCCGCATAGCGGGTCTGCGGATGAGGTGCATAAGGCGTTGCAGGCCGATTTTCTGGAACGTCTGCTGAGTTGCTCCTTTAAAAGCGGCATTGTGGGCACTGACGAATATCTTAACATCATCTATTTTAACTCTGCGGCCCGAAGTTTGCTTGGATGCACGGAGCAGTTGAATCTGGGAAGCCAGGTGTGGGTGATAACGGAGGCCTGCAACATTTCGCGGGATGAACTGGCCAACGCCCTGAACGGTGCACGGGGGGGCGGAGAGCAGATAATCAATTCCTGGCGGATGGAAGGGGGCGTTAAGCACTTTTTGCAATGCAGGGTAAGCCGGGTGCCCAGCGCCAAGCATCTTGCCGGGTATGTCATTTCTATTCAGGATGTTACGTCGCAGCGCAATGCGGAGGCGGCGATACTTAAGCTGGCGTATTATGACCGGCTGACCCAGTTGCCGAACAGGCTGCTTTTTGAGGAGCGTTTGCAGCAGGAGGTGCGCCGGTGCAGGCGCAGCCGATCCAAGTTTGCCGTTATGATGGTGGATTTGGACGGATTCAAGAAAGTGAATGACGGGCTGGGGCATCTGCTGGGCGATGAACTGCTCCGGCAGGTGGGAGCCCGCCTTGGTGAAAATGTAAGGGATTCCGACACTGTGGCGCGTTTTGGCGGAGACGAGTTTGTCTTTCTGCTGCCGGAGGTGGAGGACTACGCCGCGGCTCTGGGCATTGCCGCCAAGGTGCAGCAGGTGGTTTCCGAGCCCTACGATCTGGGCGGGGCAGAGGTGACGGTTTTCGGGTCTGTGGGCATTGCCGTGTATCCGGATGATTCCGCCGATACCGAGGCGCTGCTCCAACTGGCGGATGACAGGATGTTCATCAACAAGAGGACCGGGGAACTGGTCACGATGCCGCAGTCCGATTAACCGAATAGCGAGGTCGGCTTCTGCAGAGCGGTCGGGATACGGTGCGAGGCAGGCTCCGGAAGGATTCAGGGCTGCTTTCACAGGCGCGTATTCAGGTTTGCGTGAAGGTCTGGATAGTTCGCAACAACGCAGAGAGAGCTTTTTTGAGAACCGGAGAAACCCAGTCAGGAGGCGCGAAGATGCCGCTGTCTAAAAAAGCCTTGGATGTGATCCGCGAAAACAGAGGGGCCTGCATTGTGCTGGCGGGCTTTCCCCTTGGCTGGCTGGCAGTGTTTCTTTTTCTTCCGGGTGACTTCGCGGGCGGTGGCTCCGGGAATGGTGTGTGGCCGTATTTCCTGTATTCCTACCTGTATGTGCTGGCGTGCGCGGGCGCGCTGGCATACTCACAGCGGCAGTTGCGGGGTATGATTCTCGTGGACCCGCTGACGAATGTGTACAATAAGCGGTACTTCTTCCGCGCTCTGGATACGGAGTTTTCCCGCAGCAGGCGGGTGGACACGCCGCTTGCCCTTATCCGCTGTTCACTGGTCAACGTGCAGTGGCTGGCTGAGGAATTGGGGAAAAGTGTCGAGTTTGTGCACCGGCTGTTCTGCGAGACCGTGGCTTCCACCATACGCGATACGGATGTTTTTTCGCGGGTGGATGCCAATGCGTATACCCTGCTGCTTTCCAATACCGATGATGCCGGGGCGCAGGCGCTGTCTCGCAGGCTGGAGAATATGGTCATGCGGGAGTACAGGAAGATGAAGCCGTCGCTGCCGGATGTGGTGGCCTTTGGTACATGCTGCACCAAGTTCTGCGATTGCAGGACGCCCATAGATATTTATGACAAGGCCATACGGGCGCATTCCCTGGCTGAGGCTTCGGAGCGTAACCGGATTATGAGTTGCCTTGACAGAATGATGCAGGAGCACACAGGGCAGGCAGTGCAGTAGTTTTTTGCCGTATGCCGGCTGAAGAACAGGGGGCTGCCTGCTGCGGTCTGCAGGGAGCGGTTACATGATGCGGCGCGGCATGGGGAGCAGGGGGTGGGCGGTATCATCGTTGACCTGCACGCCTATCACGAGGTCTTCCGCATCTTCGATATGTCTGGGATGACAGTCCACACAGGCGGCTATGTCGCCTTCCAGAATCAGGGACACCTGAAAACTCTCGATTTCTCTGAACATGGCCGTATAGAGATGCCCTTTGTCCCGCAGTTCCAGCAACATGCCGCTGGCGGATATATTCCGTATGGTGCCGGTAAGCACAATGACCTGATTGCCTTTGCGGGCTATGTGGGCCACGCAGGGGATGGCCGTGCTGTGCCGGGTATACCTGCGCTTGTCGCCTGATTCTTCAGCGTGCTGTTCCGGTTGCGGGCACATCCGGTCTACCAGCTTGGTGAACGGGTCGTTTTCGCTTGGCCGAGTGCTTATGCCCAGTTCGATCAACTGGCTGTATCCATGTTCCTTCATGGCGGTGTTTCCTGTCCGGGTCGGAGTTAGTGGCTGCGTAGCGACAGGTTGTGCTTTTGCAGCAGTTCATAGAGGCGTGCCCGCGAAAGGCCCGAAAGCTGACAGGCGGTAACAACGGAAGCGCAACTGGCATCCACCAGTTTTTTCAGATACTGGTGCTCAATGCTGTTTATGGCCTCCTGCCGGACGCATTTCATATCCGGGAAACGGCCCAGAGATGAGGCGGAAACGAATATGTCGCCGAGGTGCAGCCCCTGCTGCGGTTCTTCCTGCGGGGCGGCGCGTTCCACAGCATCCTGCATGGCGCGGTTAAGGCGCAGCTCCTGCGGCAGGTGGTAGTAGTTCAGGCAGGTATCATAAAAGGCCTTCTGAATGGCCACCTGAAGCACGTTGACCAGCTCACGGATGTTGCCCGGCCAGTTGTACGAACGCAGGGCCTGCAGGAAATCTTCATCCATTTCCTTGGAGGGGATTCTGTGCTCGCGGCAGATGGCCTCCACATAATGCTTTGTGAGCAGTTCTATGTCGCCCACGCGTTCGCGCAGGGCAGGCAGTTCTATGGTGAACGCCTGAACACGGTAATAGAGATCGTGTCTGAAGGTGCCCTTGCGCACCATTTCCTTGAGATCGCAGTTTGTCGCCGCCACCAGCCGGAAATCGCTGTAGACTTCTTCGCTTGAACTGAGCGGGCGGAATTTCTTTTCCTGCAGCACTCTGAGGAGGGACTTTTGCGTGGCAAGGTCCAGATCGCCTATTTCGTCCAGAAACAGGGTGCCGCCGTCCGCGAGGTGGAAAAGCCCTTTTTTCTTTTGGTCGGCTCCCGTGAACGAGCCTTTGTCATGGCCGAAAAGCAGGCTTTCTGCCAGAGAACCGGGAAGGTTGGTGCAGTCTACCACGATGTATCGCTTGTCGGCACGGTCACTGTTCTTGTGCAGGGCACGGGCAAAGAGTTCTTTGCCGGTGCCTGTCTCTCCGGTGATGAGCACGTTGCCCTTGGCCTTGCAGGCGAGTGCCAGTTTGTGCAGGCTGGTCATGAGTGCGGCACTGCCGCCTATGATCTCTTCACGGGCAAGAGTAAGGTTTGCGCATTCCGGAATGCCGTGACGGATGAGATTGCGGACAACTTTTTCCAGCCTTGCGCGTGAAACGGGCTTGAGCAGATAGTCCTTAGCCCCTGCGGCAAACGCTTCTGTAATGATTTCGCCGTCTCCTTCACCGGACAGGATGACGATGCTGGATGCGGGCGACAGGGAGAGCAGTCTGGGAATGAAGGTGATGCCGCTGCCTTCCGGCAGGTTCACATCCAGAAAGATGATGTCTGCCCGCTCTTCCTCCATGCGCTTGACCGCATCGTTGATCGATGTGGCGTAGCGGCTGGAGTGTCCCATTTTTTTGAGATTCGCATCCAGTGACGTGCACAGGATGATACTGTCGTCAATGATCAGAATATTCGCCATGTTCCTTCCCCGTTGCCCCGTCCCGCGACAGAGCCCCCTGCGGTTTCGGTCACATGCCCCCCTCTGCTGAAGAGCCTCGTCAGCCATAATCTGCACGATGTGAATGATGAGAGCCTTGGCCGTATGACGTAGCGCATAATTTATTTCATGTCCATTACGAAGATGTGTTATTTTAAAGATAATATGTAGTGCGCATCTATCGTGCTGTATGTTGTGAGTTTTTTCATGTTGTAGTGTCTTAATAATGTCTAGAGAGGAATGTTTGGTTGTGTCATGTTTATGTGTTATTATGGAACAACAGTGTCCGGCCATCCCGGCAACAGCGCATTCCAAGGGGACTGCGCCTTGTTGCCGGGACGGCCGGACCAATTTGGGTAATCTGCGTATGTTATGCTTCGCGCCGGTCCCTGCGCCGCTTGAAGAGAAGCAGTGCGGCAAGACCGATGCCGAACATGAGCCATGTGGAGGGTTCCGGCGTGGGAACTGCGATGCGCTGATACAGTACATCGTTGGCGCATGTTACGGTAAGGCCCAGAATGAAGGTGTCTTCCAGGAAATTCCACGAGTACCCGTCGAAGAGTGTGAACAGCCACGAGGACGTTACCGGAGTGCCCACCCCTGCGCCTGCCGGAACCTGCCAGCCGCTGTAGGTGGCGGTGCCTATGGCAATCGCATCATAGTCGGAAAGGTCCACGGCTACGGGATGCCCGGTGCGGGGGACGCTGCCGCTGGGGGAGCTGCTCATGATGTAGTCGTCGTTCATGTAGCGGACCGCAACGCTGTAAATGGTCCAAAGATTGCCGGATGTGGCCTGAATGACGATGTCCCAGTCGTTGTTAACGCTGGGGTTCGTGTTGATAAAGATGTTGCCGAAGTCCAGCTGGTTCCAGAGCTTTCCGTAATCAGTGAGAGTCTTGAAGTTTTTTCCCTGACGCAGGGCGTGGTCGCTCTGGTAGGTGATGCTCAGGTAATCAAGGCCCCCGTGTCCGCTGACTTCGCCGTACAGGATGTCGGGTATGCCGAGGACATCTTTTGTGGGACTTGTGCCTGCCGTGAAACCGGGCCAGACCTTGCTGGTATCCGTAAACGATACCGTGCTCGCAAAGGCCGGAGCTGACAGGAGAAGAAGGGCGATGAGCGCCACGCCGCATGCCAGTGTGTGTCTCAACGTATTCATAAAATAGTATCCTCCCGGATTTCCGCTCAGAGTGCTTTTAAGGCTGAATTGGGGTTCTGACAGCATTATGCGTGCCAAAGCCCTGAAACCGTGATTGTGCCGTTGCAGTGCAGAAACGCGGGGCGATGGAGTGTAAGGCAATCCGACAGTTGAGTCGGAACGGGCAACAGGTTTGAAGAGGACATGGGGCAAGCCGGCAGGGTGAAATGACCGCCGGCATATTTGCCGGCATGAGGAGGATATACCGGAGTCCGTGCAAGGCCGATGCGTCTTTCACTGTCCGGCTTTTCCGGACACCCTCTGCCCTGCATCGGCCGGGAGGAATGCCGGATGCCGGCCCGCGTAGGAAATTGGCCCGGGTTCTGTGTTCAGGCAGGTAAGCCCTCTGGGTTTGCCGGGGCCGGTGTCCGGTTTTATCAGATTCTCATTCCCTGAAAGAAATGATTCATGAAGGCAGCAGGTTAGGTGTTGCCATCCGGACAGGGGCGTACGCACTGCAGCGTTGCGCCCCTGTCTGTTTTTATCGGACTTTTGCATCGCAGCCGGAGCAGGGGGCGCGAATCGTGGTCTGTATTATATTGAAATATAAGCAGATATGCTATGGGGTGCCCTTTGGCATGGAACTGGCTATCAGCGGCAACGTTGTAATGTCTGCCTGATGTAACCCTGTTGCTGCTGTGGGAAATTTCAATGTTGCAGCCGGTCATACTTTGTGGGGGAAACGGAACACGTCTCTGGCCGTTGTCCAGAGTCAGGTGCTCAAAACCGTTCATTCAAGTGACTGAGGGCAGGGTGCTTTTTGCCGATACCCTTGCCCGGTGCATGTCCATAGCCGGAGCGCTGCCGCCACTGGTTGTCTGCAACAATGATCATCGTTTTTTGGTTTCCGAGCAGATGCGCAACGGTCAGGTGGCCGGGCGGCTTGTGCTGGAACCGTGCGGACGGGATACGGCTCCTGCCGTGGCCGTGGCTGCGCTGATGGCGCAGGAAGAAGACCCGGTTCTGCTGGTGACTCCGGCCGACCACTGCATTGACGACGCCTCTGCCTTTGCCCGCACAGTGGTAACGGCGGCAGAGCGGGCGGCGCAGGGACGCATGGTGTGCCTTGGGGTGACGCCCGCATGTGCGCATACCGGATACGGATATATCCGGACAGGCGAACAGGCTGCACCCGGCGTGCTCGCCGTGCAGAGGTTTGTGGAAAAGCCCGATCAGGCCACTGCCGAGGGGTTTTTGGCCTCCGGCGGATACTTGTGGAACTGCGGGGTGTTTCTGTTCAGGGCATCCGTGTATTTGCGGGAACTGGAGCGGCACGCGCCGGAAATGCTCTGCGCATGCCGCGGGGCCGTGGCGGGCAGCTACAGCGATCTGGATTTCATCCGGCTGGATGAGGAGGCGTTCCGCAGATGCCCTGCGCGGTCCATTGACTATGCGGTTATGGAGCACGCGCAGGACTTGGAGGTGGTGCCCTTTGACGGGCAGTGGAGCGATCTGGGGTCGTGGACCGCTCTGCATGCAGTGCAGACGCGTGACGGCAACGGCAACGGACTTTTCGGCGATGTGCTGGCGGAAGGATGCAGCGGCAGCTATGTGCGTTCTTCCGACCGTCTTGTGGTGGGGCTGGGGCTTAAGAACCTGACGGTGGTGGAAACCAAGGATGCCGTGCTGGTGGCCGCCAACGATGCGCTGGACGACCTGAAGACCGCCATCGGGCAGCTAGACCGGGCCGGTCGCAGAGAAACGCAGGAACACACCGTGGTGTACAGGCCGTGGGGCAGCTTTGAGTCCATAGTGGCGGGTGACCGGTTTCAGGTGAAGCGGATTGTGGTGAAACCCGGCGAGGTTCTTTCGCTCCAGAGGCATTTCCACAGGGCGGAGCACTGGGTTGTGGTTCGCGGAACAGCCCGCATTGTGAACGGAGAAGAGGAGTTCATCCTGTGTGAGGACGAATCTGTCTATATTCCGCTCGGCCGTGTGCACCGGCTGGAGAATCCGGGAAAGATACCGCTTGAGCTTATAGAGGTGCAGACAGGCAGCTACCTCGGTGAAGACGATATTGTCCGCCTGGAAGACAAATACAGCCGGATTGCCGGTTGAGTTTGCAGGCGGGGCAGGGGGGAGTGATGGCGAGGGGAATGTATGCCGTTTCGGCAGCCGATCTGGCGAACGGACGCGATGCGGAGCAATGGGACCGCTTTGTGGACGGGTGCGCCGACGCCGTAAACTACCACAGGAGCCGGTGGCTTTTGCTTGTGGCGCGGGTGTTCGGGCATGCGGTGTATCCCCTGTGGGTGCGTGACGGGGAAGGGGGCGTGCGCGGCGTGCTGCCCCTGGTGCATGTGCGCAGTATGATTTTTGGAAGTTCACTCAATTCCCTGCCGTTTTTCAACTACGGCGGCCTGCTGGCGCAGGATGCACAGGCACGCGGAGCTTTGCTGGACAAGGCCCGCGAACTGCTGGAGAGCACGCGGGCGGGGTTTGTGGAACTGCGGAATATGGGCTGGCGCATGGAAGACCTGCCTGCGAGCACGCACAAGGTGACCATGCGTCTGGAACTGCCCGAAGCGGCAGATGCGTTATGGAACGGCTTCAGCGCCAAGGTGCGCAATCAGATCCGCAAGGCGGAGAAGGTGGGGCTGGATTTCCGTAGCGGTGGCCCGGAACTGGTGGATGCGTTTTACGAGGTTTTTGCCCGGAACATGCGGGATCTGGGCACTCCCGTGTATTCCAGAAAGCTGTTCGCCGCGGTTCTGGATATGTTTGCGGGCGAATCGCGCGTGTTTACCGTGTGGCACGGTAATGCCTGCATCGCAGGCGGGGTGGGGGTGTGGCACCGGGGCGTGTTTGAAATCCCGTGGGCCTCGTCCCTGCGCGAATTCAACTCCCTGTGCCCGAACAACCTGCTGTATTGGGGCATGCTCAGGCATGCCTGCGAACTGGGCTGCACGGTGTTCGACTTTGGCCGGTCCACGCCGGACAAGGGGACATACCGCTTCAAGAAACAGTGGGGAGCGGAGCCGGTGCAGCTGTACTGGCACTACCTGCTGGCAGAGGGCGCGTCTCTGCCCGGTGTGAATCCGGATAATCCCAAATATGACCTGCCTATACGGATTTGGAAACGGCTGCCCGTATCCGTGGCTACGTTTATGGGACCGCATATCGTGAGGTGCATTCCGTGAGCAGGAAGATGCTGGCACCGGCAGGAATGCCCTTTACCTTTGCGGATATGGCCGCCGCCGTGTCCTCCGTGTTCAGGGGGAGCAAGGCGTTGCGGGACTTTGGCAGAGATGTGGAAGCGTTTTGCGGGTGCAGGCATGTGTTTTTCTTTTCATCAGGCAGGGCGGCCATGAGCTGCGGGCTTAAGGCGCTGCATGCGCTGCATCCGCAGCGGGACGAGGTGCTGCTCCCGGCCTATACGTCCTATTCCGTACCGTCCGCCGTGGTGCATGCGGGGCTGAAGGTCAGTCTGTACGACCTTGATCCGCAGACCATGAACCCGCAACCGGAGAGCCTTGCGGCGGCCATAACCGGGAGAACGCTGTGCATTGTGGTCTGCCATCTTTACGGCCTGCCTGCGGATATGCGGGCGGTGCTGGCGCTGGCGGCAGAGCGGGGCATTGCCGTTCTGGACGATGCGGCACAGGCCATGGGAGCCGTGGGGGCACCGGAAATTACGGACGTCTATGAAGCCGCTGATTTACCTGACGCCCCTGATTTACCTGACACCCCTGACGCCCCCGGGACCTTTGCCGCTCTCAGCGTATCAGACGCCATGGGCTCTGCAACCGCCGATAGTGCTGGCCGTAACCGTTGCTGCGGGCGCATGGCGGGAACATCGGGCACGCTGGGTCTGTTCAGCATGAGCCGGGGCAAGACCATCTCCGCCGTGGACGGGGGCATTCTGGTAACGGATGACGAGCGCCTTGCACAGGTTCTGGCCGCCATGCCCCTGCGCAGCCCTTCCGTCCTGCGGCGGATGAAGACGGTTATCATGGCGCTGGTGCTGTGCTTTTTTTTGCATCCGCGGCTGTATTGGATTCCTGCCGGACTGCCATGGCTGCGCCTTGGAGAGTCGCACTTTGCTCCGGATATTGATGTGGCGGGACTTACGGCATTTCAGGCTGCGTTGGGCCGTCGCATGTTGGCGCGTCTGCCGCACATAAACGCCCGGCGTAAAGCCGTGGCCGCGCAATGGCGGGCTTGCCTGAACGGTGACGGGGTGGTTCCCGTGGCACCTCTGCCGCATTCCGGGCCGGTATGGCTGCGGGTTCCCGTTTTGGGGCAGGCGGAGGCGCTGCGGGAGTTCGGCATTGTGCGCGGCTACCCGCAAAGTCTGGACAGGCTGGAAGATTTGAAGCCGTACAGGCGCGGGAATGGCGAGTATCCCGGTGCTGCCCTGCTGGCGGATAAACTTATGACCCTGCCCACCCACTGCTATGTCACGGAAGATGCGGTGGACGAGGCGGTGCGGGCCATGCGCAAGGGAAGGGCGGCATGATGACGGAAGTGTTGTTCTGGGGGTGCGCCCTGCTGTTTCTGTATGCGTTTGCCGGGTATCCCGCCGTGCTGCATCTGGCAGGAAGCGTTATGCCCCGCTGCAGCGTGCGGCAGCCGCATGACAGCGTTCCCCGTGTGGTGGTAATTGTGTCAGTGTATAATGAAGTGGGCGTTATTCACTCGAAAATACAGAATTTTCTTGCTCTGGAGTATCCGCGCGACAGGCTGGAGCTTGTGGTGGTTTCTGACGGCAGTACGGACGGTACGGACGATGTGGTGCGGGCATGCTCCGATGAACGGGTGCGCCTGCTCGTGCAGCCCCGCAACATGGGGAAGACCGTGGCGTTGAACCGCGCCGTGGCGGAAACGGATGCCGATATTCTGCTGTTCACCGATGCCAATTCCATGCTGGATTCGGCCACCGTGCGGCATATGGTGGCGGAGTTCGCCGATCCTGCGGTGGGGCTGGTGAGCGGCACAACCATGTATACGGCGGCGGGGGGCGACGGAATCTACCGCCGGTATGAAGACATGCTCAAGCGCAAGGAATCCCGCCTGTTCGGCATCGTGGGGGCGGACGGTGCCATCTACGCCATGCGCAGGGAGTTGTACGTGGAACTGGACCCCGCGCTCATCAACGACCTGCTGCACCCAATGCAGGTGGTGCTTGCGGGCAGGTTGCCCGTGCAGTGCGGGCAGGCTTTCTGCACCGAGGAATCGCCGGGGGCGGGAGGAAGCGAATACCGGCGGCAAAGGCGCATCATGACGCAGTCGTGGCTGGTGGTGCTTACCTGCGCCGGTGCGCTCGCCCGCGCGGGAAAGTGGGGTTTTCTGTGGCAGGTTATGTCGCACAAGGTGCTGCGGTGGCTGGTTCTGCCGCTGATGGCTGTTATTTTTATCCTGAATGTCCCGCTTGCCGCTGCCTCGCCTCTGTATGGCGGGACCCTGCTCCTGCAGGTGCTGTTCTATGCCTGTGCCATAGCTTTTCGTAATGCGGATAAAGGCATGCTGAAGCTGCCGTTCCTGTTTCTGCTCATGCACGCGAGCGGCGTGACGGGGCTGGTCAGATGTCTGCGCGGTGAAACTGTTGTGCGATGGGCGCCCAGAGCGCAGTAGCAACGAGGAGGAGTGCCTGTGTTCATGCCCGCCGGAAAATTGATGGATATTCTGAGCCGGTCGGAAAGGCGTACCGTTCTGCTGCTGTTGCTGCTGCAGATGGGGGTCGCCGTTTTTGAGGTGATGGGGCTTGCCTCGGTCATGCCGCTTCTGGCGCTGGTGGGAGACCCCGGCATCATTCAGGAGAACCGTTGGGTGAATATGGCCTATGTAATGCTCGGTGCCGGGAGCGACAAACAGTTCATCATGTATTGCGGAATCTTCTCGCTGGGAATGCTGCTGGTCTCCAATGCTGTTCGCTTTGCTGTGACGTGGGCCATGCTGCGGTTCACGCATATGACCAACTACACGCTCTCAAAGCGTATGTTCAGGATGTACATTCTTCAGCCGTACAGATTCTTTTTTGATCACAATTCAAGCGACATCATTAAGAACGTGCTGGGTGAGGTGGCCTCTGTATGCTGCTATGTTCTGCAGAATGCCATGATCATACTCTCCCGGTGCGCCATAGTCATTGCGATAATGATCTTTATGATTTTTGTTAATCCGCTTGTTTCTCTGGCGGTATTTGTATGCTTCGGCGGGAGCTATGTTCTTGCCTATGTTCTGACTCGGCGGGTCATGGAGCGTGTCTCCAAAAAAAGGCTGGAGGCTACGGAGCGCAGGTTCCGTATTGCCGGTGAAACATTCAGGAGCATCAAGGAAGTGAAGGCCGCAAACAGCGAACTGTTCTTTTATGACAAGTTTTCGGATGCTTCGGAATCGTTCGCCCGGCAGTGCACGGTGAATGAGGTGGTTGCCATGAGCCCGCGCTATTGCCTTGAGGTGGTGGCATACGGAGCCATGGTGGTGCTTGTTATGGTGTTCTTCATGTCCGGCTGGAACATAGGCCATATCCTGCCGCTTCTGGGCGTGTACGCGCTGGGGGGCATGAAGATGATGCCCGCTCTGCAGCAGGTGTTTGCGGGTATGACGAACATCCGGTTCTATCTTCCTGCCCTTAACCTGCTGCACAGTGATTTCATGCGTTACGGAACGGATGAAGCGGAACAGGAAGCCCATGCCGGTAAGATAGCCTTTGAGCGGGAAATCCGGTTCGAAGAGGTGTCGTTTGCCTACTCGCAGGAGGCGGGACTGGTGCTGAACGGGCTGAATATGACCATCAGCCGGAACAGCATGGTCGGCATTGTGGGCACAACCGGGGCAGGCAAAACGACTGCCATAGACATGCTGCTGGGGCTTCTGCCGCCGGACAGCGGCAGGCTGCTGGTGGACGGCGTTCCCGTCCACGCCGGGA
>CAYRLL010000078.1:0-15598 GCA_964425115.1 uncultured Desulfovibrio sp.
CAACACAAAAAACTCCGGTACCGATGAGGGCCGGAGTTTTTTGCGTTTGTGGGGGTAGGGGGGGCGATTGGGTAGGTTGGGTAGGTTGGGTAGGCGCGCGCTGTTTAGTAGGACCGGGACACGGAAAAGGGGCTTCCCGGAAAAAGCCTTCAAATTAACGGCATTCCCATCTATACATCATGCCATACAGCAATTGCGACCCTTACACGCGGAGCACGTATGGAAACGGATGTCAGGATAATCGGCAGGGTAAGTTCCTCGCTCAAGCGCATTGAAGAGTGCCCCAAGCAGGGGGACGAAGGTGCGCCCGAGGCGTGGGTGGAGATTGACGAAGACTATGTGGACGGGCTGGATACGCTTGAGGAAGGCCAAAGCGTAACCCTGCTTACATGGATGCACCTGGCTGACCGTGATGTTCTTGCCGTGCACCCGCGCGGCGATGCGGACCGGCAGAAGCGCGGTGTGTTTAACACCCGCTCGCCTGCGCGTCCCAATCCCGTGGGGCTGCACGAGGTGCGTATTCTGGAGATAAAGCGCAACCTGCTCAGGGTGTTTCCGCTTGAGGTGGTGGACGGCACGCCCGTCATAGACATTAAATCCGACTTCATACAACGCAGCGGAACGCGCGATATTCGACAGGAATGGGGAGCGGGCATTCCTTCGCGCGAGGCAGACATTCTGCGCGATATATGTCGCAGGGCGTGGTCGCGGGGGCTGCTTTCCGGCTTTAACGGCAACGTCTCCATGCGGCTGGGCAGGCACGGGCATGATGGTCATGCGGGAGTGCGGACAGCCGCCCACGCCGGTGAACAGGCAGATGACCTGTGCCTGATAACCTGCACCGGATCCGCCAAGGGCAATCTGAAGCCCGGCGATCTGGCCGTGGTGAATATTCGCACGGGCGAGACGGTGGCAGGGGGCAAGCCCTCTTCCGAGGCGGGAATGCATCTGGAAATCTACCGCAATCAGCCGCAGGCGCAGGCGGTGGTGCACACGCATCCGCCCAAGCTGCTCGCGCTGGGGGTGCATGTGCCCGTTGCGGACATGCTGCGGCTGCCCATCTTCGAAGCCGACCTCATCCGCGCCAAGTTTACCAGCGTGCGTGACAACGAACCCGGAACCCACGCGCTTGCGCGTGACGCGGGACTTGCCGCACGGCACCACGAGGGGATGTATCTGGAACGCCACGGCCTTGCCTGCTGGGGGCCGGATGCCGCATGGGCGCTGGCGCTGAGCGAGGAGATTGAGCATCTGGCGGGTGTACACCTTGACGTTTTGACGAAGCGGTAGCGACATTGCCGTTGCGGATGGCGGCGCGGCTTGCAAAATAGGCATAAACGCGCTACTTCGCCCCTTCCACACCGGTGTTTGTCGCCGCACCCCGACGATGTGCGGCCAGACAGCCTGAGGTGAGATTACGGTAAGGATATCGAGGATATGGCAGCAAAAAGCCCGGATATGACCCCTGTCGCAGCCTCTGACTTCGCCCCGGACTTTGCGAAAACGGGCGGACTTGTACCCGCCATTGCGCAGGACCACGCCACAGGCGAGGTGCTGATGATGGCCTACATGAACGAGGAATCGTGGAACAAGACACTGGAAACCGGCGAGGCCCACTACTGGAGCCGCAGCCGGGGCACCCTGTGGCATAAGGGCGGGACATCGGGCCATACCCAGCATATCAAGGCCGTGCGGCTTGATTGCGACAGCGATACCATTTTGCTGCTCGTGGATCAGATAGGCGGCGCGGCCTGCCATAAAGGGTACAGAAGCTGTTTTTACCGCGAACACAAGGACGGTATGGTTTCCGTCTGCTCCCCGCTCGTTTTCGACCCCAAGGAGGTCTATAAATAATGTCCGAGACGCAACGCCAGATCAAGCTGGGCATACCCAAAGGCTCGCTGCAGGATTCCACGCTCAACCTTTTTGAACGCTGCGGCTGGAAGGTGCGCCAGCACCACCGCAACTATTTCCCGGAAATCAACGACCCGGAAATCACCGCCCGGCTGTGCCGCGTGCAGGAAATTCCGCATTACATACAGGACGGCATTCTGGACGTGGGCCTGACAGGTAAGGACTGGCTGCTGGAAACCGGCGCGGATGTGCACGTGGTTTCGGACCTTGTGTATTCCAAGGTTTCCAACCGCCCTGCCCGCTGGGTGCTTGCCGTGGCGGGCGATGCTCCGTTCCGGACCCCGCAGGACCTTGCAGGCAAGCGCATTGCCACCGAACTGCTGGGCGTGACCAAAAAGTATTTCGCGGACCTTGGTATTCCCGTGGACGTGTTTTATTCGTGGGGTGCCACGGAAGCCAAAGTGGTGGAGGGGCTTGCCGACGCCATTGTGGAGGTGACGGAAACGGGCACCACCATCCGCGCCCACGGGCTGCGTATCATTGACGATGTGCTGGTGACCAATACCCAGCTCATCGCCAACAAGAAAACATGGGAAGATCCGTGGAAGCGCCGCAAGATTATGCAGATAGACCTGCTGCTGCAGGGCGCGCTTCGTGCCGACGACCTTGTGGGCCTGAAGATGAACGTGCCGGGGGACAAGCAGGACGCCATTCTGGAGCTTTTGCCCTCGCTGAATTCGCCCACGGTTTCCCAGCTTAAGGACAGCCACTGGCTTGCCGTGGAAATTGTGGTGGACCGCAGCATAGTGCGCGACCTTATCCCCCAGTTGGTGGAAGCGGGTGCCGAAGGCATAATCGAGTATTCGCTGAACAAGATCGTCTGACCCTTATCTGGCGCGATGCACACAGGGACGGAAAGGCCGCTGGCTTTTCCGTCCCTTTTTTTGCGCGGTACGGGCAGAGGGGGGCGTGCCTCTGCGCTGGGCAGGGAATGGAAAGCTCTCCTGCTTGCTGGTGGCTTCACGGTGAAGAGGGCAAAGCGGGGCTGGTCCGGAGTTAGTCCCGAGCTAGTCCGGGGATAATCGGGCCTGATTGATCCTTGATCCTGCGGGGGCTGCAGAGAAAGACAGCCGGTGTCTATGGAGGGGGCTTACGCAAGCAGAAGATTATGGAGCAAGTCAGTTTCTTGTTGATTTTGAAAATCATATTCAATATGAGAGGGGGGAACGCTGCCGAGCCTGCCTAAAATATGTCTGCCGGGGCAGGGCGACAGAGAGACGCACAAGCAAGGCCGGGATTTTTGAGGTTGCTCGAAGAGGTTCCGGTAATATTTTCGGGGGAATGTATGTTTCAGAAAGAAGAGGAATGCATTGAACAGGCGGAAGAGCTGCTCTCTTCACTGCTGCGGGGAACCGTGGCGGAGAAGCCGTTCGGCGACCTGCTGGATGTTGCCCGCAAGCTGCTCAGGCAATCGCGCAGGCTGGTGACCATGGGGGACCGGATGCAGGCCCAGCTGAGTTCGCTGAATGACGAACTGACCCATATGGCGCGGACGGATGCCCTGACCGGTCTGGACAACCGCAGGCAGTTCATGGAGGTGGCGCGCAAGGAGCTTTCGCGCTCGCGCCGTACGGGCAAGCCTTTTTCGCTTCTGCTCATTGATGCGGACCACTTTAAATCCATCAATGACACTTGGGGGCACGATGTGGGCGACAGGGTGCTGCGCGACATAGCCTCGCTGCTGAACGGAGCGGTGCGCGCGCATGATATGCCTGCCCGCATAGGCGGCGAGGAGTTTGCCGTGCTGCTGCCGGAAACGGATTGCCGCGAGGCGGCCTTGCTGGCGGAACGCATACGCCTTGCCATGGAGCGCCATATTATGCTGGTGGAGCAGGCTGCGGTGCGTTTTTCCGTGTGCATCGGCTGCACCACGGGTAGCGGGCAGGAAAAGGGGCTGGATCTTGAGGTCATGCTCAAGCGGGCGGATGTGGCCCTGTATGCCGCAAAGAAAAACGGGCGCAATCGTGTGGAGCGGTATCCCGGCCCGGACTGCCTGCCGGATTGTCCTGTGGCGGCTGCAGAACGCGTGCGGCACCAGGGGGAGGCATGAAGTCTGACTCTTCCGGGTCCCGTGTAACGGGAGGGCTGTACGCGCGTATTCTCGATTATGCGGCGGGGCTGCGCACTGTTACCAAGATGAAGATCATCCTTGCGCTGTGCCTTATCCTGTGTCCCCTTGTTCTTCTGCTGCTGCATGAGGGCATGAGCCATACCCAGTTGGGCAACCTGCTTGCGGGATGGATTGCGGCAGGGTTTATTGTGCTGATTCCGCTGTCCCATTTTTTTGCCCACATTCTCGCCCTGCGCAGTGTGAAAGAGCTGAACGCCCTGTGCGGGCAGATGCGCGAAGGCAATCTTACGCCCTTTGAATCTCTGCCGCCGGAGCCCACAGACAACGATGCCCTGCAGACACTGCGGCATAACCTGTTCTGGATAGGGCACATCATAGACAGCCGCCAGAAGGCCTTGAACGGGGCGTTGCGGAACCTGAACGAGGCGCAGGCGCGGCAGCATGAATCCATAGAGTATGCCAGCGTTATCCAGAACGCGTTTCTTCCTGCCGAGGCAACCCTGCATGAACTGTTTGCTGAGCATTTTCTGCTATGGAGCCAGAGGGATACCGTGGGAGGCGATGCCTACTGGGTGCGCCGCGCCCGTGACGGTTTTTTTGTGGCGGTGGTGGACTGCACGGGCCACGGGGTGCCCGGTGCGTTTATGACACTTATCGTGCATTCCCTGTTTGAAAGGCTGGATACGGACGCGCTGCGGGCCGACCCCGCCGGTGTGATCGGCGCCATGAACCGGGCCATACGCGGAGCCCTTGCGCAGGACCGGGCCAACTCTCTTTCCGATGACGGCATGGACTGCACCGTGCTGTTTGTGGATGAAGCCGCCCGCACGCTGCATTTTGCGGGTGCGCGGCATTCGCTGTTCATGCTGCCGGCGGGCATACATGGCGGCGACGGGGAAGGGGTGGAGATTCGAGGCGATAGGTGCGGTGTGGGCTACGTGCGCACCCCGGAAGACTATGTGTATACAAACCATGTGCTGCCGTTGCAGGCGGGCACGCGGTATTACTGCCTTACGGACGGACTGATGGATCAGGTGGGCGGGGCCAACGGGCTGCCTTTCGGCAAGTCGCGTTTTCTTTCGTTCATCCGGGAAAACGGGAACGTGCCGTTGGCGCGGCAGCGTACCCTGCTGGAAGCAACCCTCAAGGAATATATGGGCCGCGAAACCCGGCGCGATGACGTGACGGTTCTCGGTTTTACGGTGTGAATATATGGAGATGAATATGCTTTCGTTCTACGAGACCATGAACCGCGAAGGCGTGGTGCTCTATTTCAACGGGCCCATCTCGCAGAGTGTGGTTGAAGGCATTGGCGAGATGATGCGCCGCAAGATGGCCTTTGAAGAAAACGGCATGCAGCTGGCGCAGAAGGTTTTTTCCGTGCTTGTGGAGCAGATGCAGAACGTCATATGCTACGCCCGCGAATCCTGCACGGCCACGGAGTGTATAGGTGTGGGGCAGATCATGGTGGGAAGGTCGGGGGAACAGTTCTACGTGGCGTGCGGGAATCCCGTGAGCCGCAAGCGCGAACAGCGCATCCGCGAACGGATAGATACCGTGAACGGCATGTCGCGCGAGGAACTGAAGGCCTACTACAAGGAACAGCGGCGCAAGGGGCCGGACGAGGATTCGTGCGGCGCAGGGCTGGGATTCATAGAAATGGCCCGCAAGGCCAGCCGCCCGCTGCAATACCGGTTTGACCCGATAGACGACACCACATCCTTTTTTGCCGTGAAGGTACATATTTAGGGAGGGGGATTCCCCATGACACCACTGGCGCGTTTTTATGTGGCGGCGACCAAATCATCGCCTGCCATAGACTTTGACCCCGCAAGCAACAGCATGAGCATGCGCGGCGAATCATACCCGGAAAACTGCTCGCGGTTCTACGAGCCTGTGTTCCAATGGCTGCGGCATTATCTGGCCTATACAGGCACGCAGCCCATGCTGCTGGACTTGGAGATTATCTATTTTAACAGCTCCAGCTCCAAAACATTCATGGATCTGTTTGATCTGCTGGATGCAGCCGCGGAAACGGGCAAGCCGGTTACCGTGCGCTGGCATTACCACCCGGAAAACGAAACCGCCTTTGAATGCGGCGAGGAGTTTCAGGAAGATGTGCGCCATATGACGTTTGAGTTGGTGCCCAAGACCGTTTGATGCTGAAATCCGGCCTGCCAACAGCCTGTCTACCTTGCCTGCAGAGCTCGCCTGCAGAGTCAGCCTGTAGAGCCAGCCTGTAGTGCCAGCCTGTTGACCTGCGCGGCTGTAGACGGCAGTGTGGTTTCCCACCCTGAACCACCGCAACGCAAAGGCGGCAAGATATGACCTTCATACCGGAACAGCTGTACGGCATCATCGGGCATCCGCTCGGTCACACCATGAGTCCCGCCCTGCACAACTGGGGATTTGCCCGGTGCGGCATACGCGCCGTGTACATGGCCTTTCCGCTGCCGCCGGAAAAGCTGGCGGACTTTGTCACCGCCTTTCGCACCCTGCCCCTGAGCGGTGCCAGTGTGACCATTCCCCACAAGGAAGCGGTTATGCCCCTGCTGGACGGCGTTACCGGAAGGGCGCAGGCCGTGGGAGCCGTGAACACCCTGTTCTGGGAGCAGGGCAGGCTTATGGGCGACAATACGGACGTGGCGGGGTTTCTTGCCCCCCTGCGGGAACGCGCGGGTACGGTGCGCAAGGCACTGGTGCTCGGCGCGGGCGGTGCTGCCAAGGCTGTTCTGGCCGGATTGAACGAGCTGGGGGTGGGCGAGGTGCTTATTGCCAACCGCGCCCGTGAGCGTGCCGAGGCAGTGGCAGCCCCTTTCGGGGCGGCAGTGGTGCCATGGGAAGACCGCGCAGGGGCGGGAGCCGATCTTGTGATCAACTCCACACCCCTTGGCATGGCGGGAGAGAACGCGGGGCGCACCCCCTATCCGGCGGAAGGGTTTGCCGGAAAAGGGCTTGCCTATGACCTTGTGTACAACCCGCTGCACACGCGGTTTCTTGCAGAGGCGCAGGCAGCAGGCTGGGAAACGCTGGACGGCCTGCATATGTTCGCGGCACAGGGGGCCGAGCAGTTCCGCATCTGGACCGGTGAGGAACTGCCGCTTGGGGATGTGCGGCAGCGGATAGCTGAATATCTGATGCTGTAATAGGTTGTCCTAATGTTCTCTTGTCTGAACGAAGTGTTTGGACCGGAGTGTTTTTTTGGCGAATGGGTATGTGATATAACATAATTATTGCGAGAGTGAGATATGCAACAACAGAATGAGGGCGCATGGAGTGCCGGAGGGGAGGCGCAGGAAACGGGGGTGGTAATGGCAGAGCCTGTGCGAAATGTGAACGAGGGATTGTCTGGGGGGCAGTCCGGAGAGTTTCGCCGTTTGGTGGAATTTAAAGGAAACGGATGGCAATTGTTCAAAATTTGGATTGTCAATTTTCTGCTTACCGTTCTCACGCTGGGTATTTATCATTTCTGGGCGAAAGTGAAGGTGCGCAAGTACCTGTGGTCCAACACGGTCGTTGAGGGAGAACCATTGGAATATACCGGAACGGGCAAGGAACTGTTCTTTGGTTTTCTGATCATTGCCGTGGTATTTGTCGTCTACAACTCGGCAGTGCACTTCTATGTGGGGCCAGCGCAGCAAATTGTACCCAGCTTGCTGCTCATTGCGCTCGTGCCCTTTTGGTTTTTTGCAACGTATAGGGCTATCCGCTACCGTTTAACGCGGACTGTATGGCGCGGCATCCGCTTTAATCTTTCGGGCAGCGCATGGCGCTTCACCTTGGTGGCGCTGGGGCAGACGCTGCTTAATATCATCACGCTCTATCTGTGGTATCCCAAATCCCGTGCCGTGCTTCGGAAGCGCATAGTCGGAAACATGTGGTACGGTTCCCGAAGCTTTTGGTTCACCGGAAAGGCAAAACCTTTGTATGTGCCCTTCTTGGTGGCTCTGGTAGGGATGATAGGGTTTGGTGGAGCCGGTATGATGCTGGTGGATTTGGGTTCAGCGGTAGGCAATCTTAATGAAGATCCCGGCAGGGCGGCGGTTAAGGGGCTTCTTGTGGCACTTGGCACCGTTTACGGCATGCTGTTGTTGGGATCGTTGTCCACCTATTGGTTTGCCGCGGTTTGTATTCGTTGGGAAGCGATGAACACGCGTTTCCCCGGTGTGGAGTTTCGCAGCACCATTACACTGCGCAGAATGCTGTGGCTGGAATTGACCAATCTGCTGCTGCGTCTTTGCACGCTTGGCTTTGCAGCCCCTTGGCTCATAGTGCGTTCCCATCGTGTGTATCTGCATTCTTTGCACGTTCAGGGCGATCTGGATTACGTGCACCTTGCGCAGGATGAGCAGAATGCGCCCAAGCACGGTGAGGGCTTCTTTGAAGCATTTGATCTTGATCTCGCGGTGTAGCGACAGACACGGATGGAATAACCAATGCACGATCAGCATGCTCGGGGATGTGACGTTCAGGAGAATGGCCCGGAGTTCCGGTATTACGATGGAAGAACAGCACAGCCCTACACGGTAAAGGTTGAAGCGCAGGGAGAGCACCTTCGTATCACTTCCCCTTCGGGGGCGATAATGGCCATATGGTCTCTGGAAAGCCTTGTGCTGCCGGAGTTCATGAAACCTCCCTACGCGCTTACGCACACCCCGGGTACGGGAGAGCGGCTGACGGTGGTGAACCAAGCGGCGCATGGGCAATTGGCTCCGTACTTGAACGGTATTCGCCGTTCCGCGTTCCGCGCATCGATTCGCAGATGGGGGCGGGTTTCTGCTGTTGCCTGGCTGTTGGGCCTGGTGGCATGGTGGGCCTTTCCGTACCTTGTTGATGCGGTGGTGGCCCGTGTGCCCATTGAGACAGAGCAACGGCTCGGCAATGATGTCCGGGAACAGCTTGGGACCTTGCTTGCCAAAAAAAGAGATGGGAAGGCGAAGTGGTGCGAGCAGCAAGAAGGGGTGTCTGCCATCGCTTCTTTGGTGGAACGCCTTTCCGTTGCGGAGCCGTCTTCCTATACGTTTTCAGTGAAGGTTGTGGATTCTCAGATTATGAATGCCTTTGCTGCCCCCGGAGGGAGCATGCTCGTTACCTCTGCCCTGCTTGAGATGGTGGAAACACCAGAAGAACTGGCCGGGATAATAGCCCATGAAATGGGGCACGTAAAAGAACAGCATGGGTTGCGCAACATGGCTGGCAGCTATGGCGTGCAGCTCGCGAGCACGATATTGTTTGGTCATGACGGTGGATTTATGGGCGGGGCAGCCCGCAGTCTTGCCCTTCGTATGACCACCTCGTCATGGAGCCGGGACTATGAGCGAGCGGCAGATGCGTACGCGTTTGCCTTGCTGGAGAAGTCAGGCATAAGCACGTCCGGGCTGCTTACTTTTTTTGAAAGGCTTGAGGAAGAGGCAGGCCACAACCAGGGGGTGTTCGCCTATCTGGGGATGCTCAGTTCGCACCCGGAAACAGCGGAGCGCATAAACACGCTCCGGGCGCTTGTTGAAGAGCAGGCGGCTGCCGCAGGCGGGGCTGCCGTGGCTGAGAGTGCGCTGCCTTGGGAGGCTTGGGAAGCCGTACGCAATATCTGCGAGTAGTCTCCGTTCCTTGCGTTGCGCCGGTTGATGCCCAAAGGCGGATGGTCGGGGAACGTGTTGCGGCTGCCTAGTCACGGTGCGGAGTTTTTCAGTCGACAGCCTTCCGTTAAGTTGCCGATGCGTGACCGAAGGGTTGGCGATATCGATCTGAATTTCTTCTGAAGAATCAGCGTGTTATGTGCGTCAGTGGGTGTTGCGCAGAATCCACGGCCATGTGGTTTCCAGATGCTGGCGCACATGGTTGCCAAAGGCGAGCAGCAGGGCTGATTTGTATTTCTGGCGGTGGGTAACGGCGTAGAAGCGCCGGGTGAACCGCACGCCCTGCACCTGCACGGGGAAAAGCTCGCCGTTTGCCAGTTCGCGCTGGAAGCAGAACGGGGACATGCAACTGACGGTATCCGGGTTTTTGAGCACCATTTTTATGGACTCTATGTGCTCCAGTTCCAGAAACACGTTAAGCCGCTTCTTGGCGGGGCCGAGGTGTTCCCACATGGTCTGCCGGGTACCGGAGCCCGGTTCGCGCAGAACCCATTTGAGCCCCAGCAGTTCCTCAATGGTGTATTCCCGCTCTGAGGCGAAGTGCTTGTCGGAGGAGACCACCACCAGTTCTTCGGTGCACAGTTCGCGGAAGTCTGCCACGCGGCATTCGTAGTCGCCTTCTATGAAGCCAAGCGCCACGCTGCCGCTTTCTATGCCCGCGATGACCTCTTCCGAGTTACGGCTGAGCATCTCCACCTGCACCTCAGGGTAGCGGGTGCGGAAGTCGAACAGAACCTGCGGCATGATGTAGTCAGCAATGGTGGAGCTTGCAGCCACCGTGAGCACGCCCGCCATGCGGTCTTGCCGGAAGATGGTTTCCACCTCCTGCAACTGCTCCAGTGCCGGGCGCACCCTGTTCAGCAGCAGGCGGCCGCTTTCGTTGGGCACGAGGCGGTTGCTTATGCGGTCGAAGAGTTGTTCGCCCACGGCGTCTTCCAGCGCTTTTATGGACATGGAGACGGCGGATTGCGTGAGGTAGTGTTCTTCTGCCACCTTGCCGATGTGCGGATTGCGCATAAGCGAGATAAAGAGTTCGAGCTGTCGCACCGTGATATTCACTGTCAACCTCTTCAGAAAATTTTAACGACTTTTTAAATATTATAAATTTGCTTTCCGGGCTACCCCGGATATGATGCTTTCACCATCACGACGGGAACGGGTGGCGACAGTACTGCCATTTTTCTGTACGCCTTTTCCCCCAGTTGGTTTTGCGCTTCTTCCTCCTTTTTCCCCTACGAGGCCCTGCACGCCCACACCCGCAGGGCCTCACTTTTTGGCGGGTGACTGACGCCAGAAACTCCGTGTTCTCCGTACCCCCGTGCGGTGAGCAAAAAAGCAGCCCGGAGCGGTTTATCCGTTCCGGGCTGCCTGCGTTGTAAAGCAGGGGGGACGGAAGGCTCATATGCGCAGCGAGCCGCGGTAGTCCTCAAGGTCGGCTATGCCCAGCTTGTCCAGCAGTTCGGTGAATTCGTTCACCAGACGGAAGCTGAAGTCCGGACGCAGGAAATTGGCTGTGCCCACCTGAACCGCGTGTGCGCCCACCAGCATGAATTCCAGCACATCTTCTGCGCAGGCAATGCCCCCGATGCCGATGACAGGCACGGTCACGGCGCGGCACACCTGCCATACGCAGCGCAGGGCCACCGGCTTTATGGCGGGCCCGGAAAGGCCGCCGATGATGTTTGCCAGCAGCGGTTTGCGGGTGCGTATGTCCACCCCCATGCCGGAAAGGGTGTTTATGCACGATATCATGTCTGCCCCGGCATCTTCCACTGCGCGGGCGATGGTGGCGATATCCGTGACATTGGGGCTGAGCTTGATGATGACGGGCTTGTCGCCCGCCACGCGCTTGACGGATTCCGTCACACGGGCGGCGGCTTGGGCGTCCTGCCCGAAGAGGATGCCACCTTCTTTCACGTTGGGGCAGGAGATGTTTACCTCTATGGCGGCAATGCCCTGCTCCCGGGCCAGAATGGAGGCCAGCTCGGCAAATTCCGCCGGGTCGCAGGCATAGATGTTGGCGATGATGGGTACCTCGCGCCATGGCAGCTTGGGCAGCTTGTCGCGCAGGAAGGATTCCACGCCGGAGTTTTGCAGGCCCACGGCGTTAAGCATGCCGCAGGGCGTTTCTGCGATGCGTGGCATGGGGTTGCCCGCGCGGGGCGCAAGGGACAGGCCCTTGACCACAATGCCGCCAAGGGTGGTCAGGTCGCCGTAGGGGGCAAATTCCAGCCCGTAGCCAAAGGTGCCTGAGGCCGTGAGAATGGGGTTTCTGAAGCTGAAGTCCGGAAGCCCGGGAAGGTTCAATCGCATGTCCATGTACGTTTCCGCCTGACTGCCTGCTGCACGGGAACAATGGTCTCTTGTGCAGGCTGTTCAAAAAATGGTGCGGTGCACGATGCAGAAAACTGCTGCGCCGCCGCGTCTGTTATGCCGGGGCCGTGTCGCCCTAGGCCTTCCGGTTAGCCGCCCGGATAGTCGCCCGGATAGCCGTCTGGAATCACCTGAAGGCCGCATACGGGGGTGAGCCGAAAGCCCCTGCTAGTTTTCTTCCAGTGTGACCTGATGGGCCCAGAACACCGGGCCGTGCTCGCATACCTGCGCCCTGCCCGCCGCCACGCCGGTGGCGTGCATGTCGTCGGAAACCTTGGTCACGCAGCCAAGGCACGCGCCCACGCCGCAGGCCATGCGGGTTTCCAGCGAAAGCTGGCACCGCGCCCCGTGCTGCAGGGCAAGCCGCTGCACGGTGGCCAGAAACGGAGTGGGGCCGCAGGCCAGCACCAGCCCATCCTGCGCGGCGTATTCCGCTATGCGTTTGTCCATGCGTTCGATGAAGGCAGCAAGGTCTTCCCGGCTGGTTTCGTGGTGGGCATCGCCCATGATTTTTTCGTTGATGGATTCAAACGGATAGCAGTTGAGCGGCATGCGGTGGCCGAACTCCATGTGCAGGTTCCACGGCTTGGGGTGGTGGTGGGTGTAGCCCACAAAGGGAGCTATGCCTATGCCGCCCGCCAGCATGAGGGTGGGGGTTTCCGGTTCCACGGCAAAGCCGTTGCCCAGAGGGCCCCATACCAGCACCTCGTCACCTGATTTGAGGGTGGCCATGCGGCGGGTGCCCCGGCCCACGGCCTGAAAGAAGAGCACAAGGTCGCGCGGGCTTACCCGGCAGATGGAAAAGGGCCGTGCCCAGAGCATATCCAGCGCCCAGCCGGAGGGGCGCACCATGACAAACTGGCCGGGCAGCCAGTCGGTCCAGTCGGGGCGCTCCAGACGCAGGGCAAAAAAGAGGTGTTCCCCGGCTACCTGCCCGAAGGGAACATTATCCAGCACCTTAAGGACGGTGCATTGTTCTTTGGTCATTATGTCGTCACCTTTGAGATAAATCGGACGGGCTGTACGGCCGTCTGTACCCGGCGGAAGATGCCGGGCGGACGTCGGTTCCGGTACGGTCCGGTTACGGCGCACGCCCCCTGCACTGACATAGACCGTCATTCCGTCAGTGGCAAGGCTTGATTTTTATGTTGTCCGCTTGCAGTTGCGGGCAAGCGCATCTAAGGTTATGTGCAGTGCCCGCCGTGTGCACAGCGGCACTGCAATACGATTCTTCAACCATGCTTGCGGCGAGGGGCCATTGCGCTTCCGCCGCTGTTATAACAAGTAGGTCTTATGTCGAACATTCCTGAAATTCTTGCCCCGGCCGGAGACGCCAAAGCATGTCTTGCGGCGCTGGCTGCCGGTGCGGACGCGGTATATCTGGGCCTTAAGCACTTTTCCGCGCGGGCGCAGGCGGGCAATTTTTCCATAAGCGAGCTTTCCCGTGTGGTGGAGCTTGCGCACAAGGAAAACCGCCGCATCTACGTGGCCCTGAACAGCCTGCTCAAGCCCGGCGACCCGGAGGCGGCGGGGCGGCTTATCGCCCGCCTGAAGCGCGACGTGCAGCCGGACGCCCTTATCATGCAGGACCTGGGCGCGGTGGAGCTTGCCCGCCAGGTGGGGTTTGAGGGCGAGATGCATCTTTCCACCCTGGCCAACGTGTCGCACCCTGCGGCGTTCCGGGTGGCCAAAGATATGGGCGTATCGCGCGTTATTCTGCCGCGCGAACTGAATGTGGACGAGGTGCGCCAGTGCGGCGAAGCCTGCCCCGAGGGGATGAGCCTTGAAATGTTTGTGCACGGCGCGCTGTGTTACTGCGTTTCCGGGCGCTGTTACTGGTCCAGCTACATGGGCGGCAAGTCCGGACTGCGCGGACGCTGCGTGCAGCCCTGCCGCCGCGTGTATCAGCAGAACAAGCGCAAGGGGCGGTTCTTCTCGTGCATGGATCTTTCGCTGGACGTGCTGGCAAAAACCCTGCTCACGGTGCCCAATCTGCGTTCGTGGAAGATTGAGGGCCGCAAGAAGGGGCCTCACTACGTCTTTTACACCACAACGGCGTACAGGCTGCTGCGCGACCATCCCGAAGATCCTTCCGCGCGCAAGCAGGCGGAGCAGTTGCTGGAACAGGCGCTTGGGCGGCCCTCCACCCACTCCCTTTTTCTGCCGCAAAAGCCCCATGCGCCCACACAGCCCGGAGAGCAGACCAGTTCCGGCCTTTTGGTGGGCAAGGTGGTCATGGAGCCTGCCCCCAAGGCCAAGAAGGGCGAGCGCACCTATCCCAAATACTTCTTCAAGCCGCGCATGGAACTGTTGCAGCACGACTTTTTGCGCATTGGCTACGAGGATGAGCCGTGGCACTTTACCGACCGCGTGGTGAAGCGGGTGCCCAAGGCCGGTACCTACATGCTGCGCGCGCCTGCCCGCAAGGACCCCAAGTCCGGCACGCCCGTGTTTCTCATAGACCGGCGGGAGCCCCAGATGGTGCGCCTGCTGGACGAATGGGAGGCGAAGCTGCGCAAATGCAAGGGGCGCACCCCCTCTGCCGTGGAGTTTACACCGCACTATCCCGGCCCGGACAAGCGGCTGCCTGTGGTCTCCGTGCTGCTGCGGCCCGGTCTGCCCCACGGCAAGGAAGGCAAGGCGGGCAAGTTTACGGGGAACGTGAACGGGCTGTGGCTGGGACCGAGAACATTGCAGACCGTGGGACGGACGCTTTTTCCGCGCATCTCGTGGTGGCTGCCCCCGGTGGTGTGGCCCGATGAGGAGGCCGGATGGCAAAAGATGGTGCAGCAGGCGCTGCGCGACGGGGCACGGCATTTTGTGCTCGGTTCGCCGTGGCAGGTGGCATTTTTTGAAGATGCCAAGGCAGACCTTGTGGCCGGGCCGTTCTGCAATCCTTCCAACCCTGCCGCCATTGCCGCGCTGAAGCAGCTTGGCTTCCGCGGGGCCATTGTCTCGCCGGAGCTTTCTTCGGAAGACGTGCTTGCCCTGCCAAGGCAAAGCTGCCTGCCGCTGGGCATAGTGCTTTCCGGCTTCTGGCCCATGGGTGTTTCCCGTCTGCCGCTGGAAGGCGTAAAGCCCAACGAGCCGTTCCAGTCACCCAAGGGTGAGGTGTTCTGGATTCGCAAGTACGGGCAGAATTCGTGGATTTATCCCGGCTGGCCCCTGAATATTGAGGATAAGCGCGATCAGCTTATGGCTGCGGGATACACCATGTTTGTGACCATGATGGAGCAGCCGCCGCAGGCAGTGCCCGAAGCGCGGCGCACCTCCCCGTTCAACTGGGATATTCCCCTGCTGTAACGGAAACGGAAAACCGTTTTATAGCCAATTATACGGTCATGGCCGTATAATTGGCTATTTTTGTGTGAAAATCCTTCCAAAATAGCCCTCCTGTGTGCCGGTAGAACAGGGGGCAGAAAATAACTTCGTTATAATTCAAATGTTTGAGCAATCACGGATGGGCGATGGGCGTGTATAGCCATTTATTGGGGAAATGGCCAATAAATGGCTATACTTTGTCCGCAGGGGCTTCTGGAAAAGACGGGCATGCCCTGTGGCGGGCGGCAGAATGCGGAACACCCCCGGACACGGATGCCCGGGG
>CAYRLL010000079.1:0-7938 GCA_964425115.1 uncultured Desulfovibrio sp.
TTGCGTTCGGAAATATCCCGCAAAAAGGCAACCACATAGGTGTCTTCCAGCAATTGCATGGCGGTAATGCTCACCTCTGCCATGAAAACGGAACCGTCAAGGCGTCTGTGCTGCCATTCAAAGGTGTGGCTGCGTCCTGCAAGCGCGTCCCGTACTATCTGTGCCGCCGCAACGACGGAATCTTCGCCCCCCGGCTGCACTGGCGGAGAGAGAGTTCCGGGAGAAAGCCCTATGATCTGTTCGCGTGTACAGCCGAACATTTTCAGTGTCTGCAGGTTGCAGTCTACAAACCGGTTGTCCTTAAGCAGGAATATGGCGTCCGGTGAAGACTGGAAAAGCACCCGGTGCTTCTCCTCGCTGAACCGGCGCTCGGTAATGTCGGTGTGGGTTCCGCAGATAAGCGCAGGATTCCCCTGTGTGTCGCGTTCAATTACATCGCCTCTCCCCAGTATCCACTTCCATCCGCCGTTTTTGGTGCGCATACGGAATTCGGCTTTGTAGGATACGGCTCCCCCGGAGCGGATGGTTTCATCAATCTGCACCATGGCTGCGGCATGGTCTTCCGGATGACACAGGCTCTTCCACGTACCGAAACACATGGGCAGTTCCTGATCCCGGTACCCCAGCATTTCGTACCAGCGGGGGCTGAAATAGGTATCCCCCGTGGCGTATGACCATTCCCATATGGCGTCAGACGTTGCGCTGATCGCGCGTGAAAGCCTCTGTTCGCTCTGCTTGAGCGCTGCGTTGGCGTGATCAAGAGCGCGGTAGGAGGTGTCAAGGCGGGTCATCAGTTCGCCAAAGGCGGAACTCAGGTTGATAATCTCCGTATCCCGCGAAAAGACGGGAAGGGCGGCGGAAGCGGTTCCCGCATCCATTCCCCGCATGGCTTCTCCCAACTCGCTGAGCGGCGTAACCACAGACCGGCGCAGCCGGTTGAGCAGCAGCATTTTCATGCACAAAAAGGTTATGAACAGCAGGGCGAAAAAGAAGCCGAAGAAGTTGATGAGTTGCTTGCGGAGCAGGGTCAGGTCTTGGTCAATGCGCACCCACCCCAGCACCTCCCCGGCAGCGATGAGCGGGCGGGTAAAGTGCAGGGTGCTGAAGTCGTGCTCAAAAATGTAAGGCATCCGGCTGTTCAGGGCAGATATTTCCAATGCAGGCTCGTTTTCCATCGGTCGGGCCGAACCAGCGGAAGCCCCGGCAATAGGCGCCCCGTGTGCATCGTACAGGGTAACGCGCACCATGTCCTCAATCCGGCTCATGTCCGCCAGGCGCATGTTCAGGGCTGCAGTACGTCTTTCAAACAGCTCATTGGCAAGGTTGTCCTGCTCCCGGGCAACGAGCGTATCCAGCAGGCGGCAGACGGTATGGATGTTGTCATCCTTCCACCGCAGCTGCATGAAGCTTCCTAATGCGACGAACAGGCAGGCAATGACGGTAAAGGTAATCAGGATGTCATGGTTCATCCGTTGGGCAATGCTTCTGCTCATGGAATCGGTTCCACCTGTCTGACAAATTCCACCCTGCCCGGGGTGATGCGCAGCACCACAATGGGTTTCACGGGATCGCGGGATTCCGAAAACCGTATGCTGCCTGTCACCCCCTCATACCGTTCCGTTTCCGCCAGTGCCCTGCATATGTCTTCCGGTCTTACGCTTTGCGCGCGGACAATGGCATCTGCCAGAAGTCCCACCGCGTCATAGGCATTGGCGTTGCCCGCATCGATCATGGACAGGGCGTCTGGCCCGAACTCTTCGTGCAGCAGCCGGACAAACTTGCTGTTCTCTTCACCGTCCGCTGCCGGATGCCAGTGCGAGACATAAAAATTCTCACCTCTGGCCGGGTCAAGGTAGGGGTAATGCTCAAGGGCCGTCCACCCGTCACCGCCCAGAAACGGCACGGTCAGGCCTTCTCCGCGAGCCTGCTTGAGCAGCAGGCCGGAATCGCGGGTATAGCCGGGAACAAAAACTACATCAGGCTTCATCTGCCGTATCATATCCACCTGTTCCGAAAAATTCATGGCATTCTGCAGATAACGCGATTGTCCTGCCACAATACCGCCCGCCTTCGTGAACCTGTCGCGAAAGGCTTCGCTCAGTCCCTCGCTGTACACATCTCCGGCTATGGTTACGATAACGGCGCTGCGGGCCTTCAGGTCGCTGCGCGCAAACAGGGCCAGCACCCCCGCCTGCATGTCATCGGTGTAGCATACGCGGAAGATGCAGTTGCCAATCCGCGTTACCTCCGGTGCCGTAGTTGTCGCGCCTATCATGGGTATGCCGGCTTCCTGCAGCACAGGCCCCATGGCCATGGCCTGCGAACTCCATGAAGGGCCCACAACAGCCACAACACCGGCTGCCACGGCCGCTGCGGCCGCCTGTCGGGCTCCCAGCGGAGTGCTCATGGTGTCGAACTCGATGATCTCAAGAGGGCGCCCCAGAACGCCTCCCCGGTCATTTATGGCCTTCACGGCCAGACGGGCAATGCGGTAGTTGGGCGAATTCTCAGCTGCGGCAGGTCCCGTTTTGGCAAAGCAGCTTCCGATGCGTATGGGAGATGCCGTGGGGGCAAAAGTGTCCGCAACGGCGGTGGTCACGCCGGCGCAGATGAGGCCGGCGGCCAGAAACAGCGTCATGAGCAGGGTGCACATGCACCGGAAAATGGTGCTCAGCGGCACGCCGGTATCCGCCGGAGAAGGATGACAAAAACGCTGCAGTTGCATGGTGTGCACCTTCATTAGACAGTATCCGGGGCTGCCGTACTGCTGCGATATCCGCAGAAACCTGCCGTGTTCCTTTATGTGCCGCAACTGCGGCTTCACTATTGGGGAACCATGCATGAGTATAGCATATCGCGCGCCACGGGCAACAGGTTTTGCCGCGTTGTCTCATCCTTATGCAAGGATATACGTGTCCTTGCATGGAATATGGCAATAGCTATGTCCCATCTCCGGTGACAATACAGCGCCGCGTCCCCTCTTTCGTCATGCAGCTGCCCGTCGGTCTTCAGGGTGCGTTCAGACTGCAACGTCAGCGGGATTCAGCGGCAGGCGGATGTGAAATGCGGTGCCCTGCAGGGGGGATGATTCCACCCGCATTTCTCCCTTATGGTTGCGGCAGATGATCAGAAAACAGACGGAGAGGCCAAGCCCGGTCCCCTTTCCGGGAGGCTTGGTGGTGAAGAACGGTTCGAAAATACGGCGTTTCGTTTCGCCGTCCATGCCGGGGCCGTTGTCGCGCACCATGATTGCCAGATTGTTTTCTTCCTGACGGGCGGCAATGGTAATGCGCCCCTGTTCAGTGCGGTCAGCCTGTTCGGCTATGGCTTGTGCGGCATTGCGTAACAGGTTGAAGAACACCTGCACCATTTCCGTTTCAGAGCAGTGCACCTCAGGGAGGTCGGGCGGAAAATCGCGCACGATTTCCAGATTGCGAAAATCGAACCGGTTCCGCACGTCATAGTCCGACTCCGCAAGGCGAATGGCCCGTTCCACCATGTCCGGCAACACATGGGCAGCGTGTCGGCTCTCGCTTTTCCGGCTGAAGTTGAGCATGTTGGAAACAATGCTCGCCGCCCGTTGCCCGCATTCACGTATGCCTTCCAGCATCCGGTCCATGCGGCGCAGGCGCATGTATTCGCGTATGGCTTCAAGGCTGCATCCCGCCTCCTCGGCGGCCTTGCGGTTGGCCGCAATATCCCCGTAAAGCCGTCGCGAAATGTTCTGCACACCTTGCAGTATGCCGCCCAGCGGATTGTTTATCTCATGGGCCATACCCGCCGCCAGTCCGCCCACGGAGAGCATCTTTTCGGATTGCACCAGCAGCTCTTCCGTGCGCTTGCGTTCGGTAATGTCCGTAAGTATGGCAAGAATCTCGTTCCCTATGGGCTTAACCCTGAACTCCACAATGCGCACCTCGCCGTTTCTGCAGGCAACCTCCCATTCCCGCACGGCGGTGGTGGGAGCAAGGGCATTCCTCCCTCTGCGCAGTGCCGCGTCCCACAGCATGCGTACCCGCTTGCGGTATCCGGGGTCGGGGTGGGCCTTTTCCCACCAGATATCCATGCTCGGCACATCCTCGCGTGTGTATCCGAGCATGCGTGTGAATTCCGTGTTCACCAGCAGCACGGTGCCGTTGCGGGCTATAAGGGCCATGCCCAGCGGAGAGCTTTCCACAAGCGCCTTGAACCGTTCCCGGCTCTGCCGCAGGTCTGCGGTTTTCTGCTGCACGGCCCGTCGCAGGCTCCACGTCCATAACAAAAACCCGCACAGAAGCAGGGCAATGGGAATACCGGCGTACAGGGCGTGGAGCATGAAGCTCCGGCTCATCGATTCCCGTTCATACACGCCGAACCACTTATCGTGGATGCGTTCATATTCCCCGGAATTTTTAATGATGTTCAACCCTTCGTTAAAGGCCGCCCGCAGCGCCTCATCTCCCTTGCGCACCACAATGCAGTAGCGTCTGGGCTCCATGGGCGGGCCCACAGTCTCCAGTCCGGAGAGCTTCCGGCCGTGTATGATGTGCAGTGCCTGCAGGCTGCCGAGCAGCGCCGCGTCGCATTCACCCGATGCCAGCGTGTCGAGTGCCTCATTCTGCGAGGTAACCGTCACTAAGTTCACATCAGGCAGATTCAGGCGGGCGTAGTCGTGCATAATGTCGCCCTGCTGCACAACAACCTTCTTGCCCGCAAGATCATTAAGCGAGGTGATGGGCGAGCCTTTTCGTACAAACAGGGCGTGATTGGCAATGATGTGCGGGGTGCAGTAGTCCACAAGCCTTTCCCGCTCCGGTGAGTAGTACATGCCCGTCAGGGCGTGTATCTCTCCCTGTTCCAACTGGCTGCGCACTTCGGTCCACGGACCAAGATCAATGCGTATATTCAGGTTCATGGCCCGCGCCACAGCGCGCACAATATCCACGCTGAACCCGGAAGGAACACCGTTGTCCAGAAAATCGTAGGGGGGGTAGTTGTAGTCGCCGCGTATGTGGATGAGATTGTCGTCATCCGCGTCCCGCGCGGGAGAAGCGTAAACGCCGGACCCCAGCAGCAACGTGCATGCGAAGATGATGAGCAGGGTGCGCATGTCTTGGTCCTCGGGCGTTTTCGCTGTGGCGCACGGGGCATGTGCAACCCGTCCGGCATGTTACAGTGTATACGTCTTATGCCATTCCGGCTCATAAGAAAAGTCCGGCCAGAAAAAATCCTGTAAGGCATACCGTTACATCGTGCTGGCATACCCGTATTGCCCGCACCCCGCATATGCGGTAACGGAATACAGGCGATCGAAAAATATCCGCCGAACGGGCAGGCAGTGATGAACCCCGCCACCAACCTTCTGTATCCGGTGCAACCGTTATGAATCCTCCGCAGGCAACCTCATGCGCCCCCACGCCCGGTGCCGTTTCCGCAGACTGCACGGCTGAACCGCAGCTGCCTCAAACCGTGCCCGGGAACACCATCCTGTGCGTGGGGCTGGTCCTGTCGGGCGATCCGCACCACTGGTGCACGGCTGCTTCGCCCCACGCCGCACCCGATGAACTGGAGCGGGCATCCCGCTTCATCCATGCCATAGATGCGGCCCGGCATCTGGCGGGCAGGGCGCTTGTCCGCAAGGTTCTGGCATCGGCGGCTCAGGTTTCCGTTCCGGCCGTACCCTTCTCCCGCAATCCGTGGGGCAGGCCGGAATTGCCGGGCTGTCCCGTCTCCTTCAGCATCTCTCACGCCGGAACCATGCTCTGGGCCGCGTTCTGCCGTCATGCCTCCGTGGGCATAGATGTGGAGGCGGTAACCCCCGCAACAGACGTTTTTGAGCTGGCCCGCATGTTGCATTCAGACGAATGCGCAGAGATTTCCGCCCTTCCGCAGCATGAGGCTGTGGCGTGTTTCTACCGCACATGGGTCCGCAAGGAAGCGGTGCTCAAGGCGGCGGGTGAGGGGCTCAGCCGTTCGCTGACCAGCTTCCGCGTCAGAACCGATGCGGTCACCAGCAACTGGCTGCGGCAACCGCCCGGCGGGGAAGGATATGCCTCCCCCGGCTGGACCACCGCAGATATCGCGGTGCGCGAGGGCTATTTTTGCAGCGTTGCCGCGCAGGCGCCCGGGCTTTCCCTTGCCGTGCACCATGTGCCGAGCACGGATGCGGCTCTGCTCTTTGCATGAAGCCCATACGGGACCCGTTGTGCCATCTTCAAGAACAGGAGCGTGTATGATCCCGGTAATGTCACACCCCCTCACCGGTCTTGCAAACGAACTGGCATTCATCACGCTTGAGGAAACATGCCGCCACCTCGACAATTATCTGGGCAACTTCGTGCTGGATGATGTGGCGGGCATTGTCTACGCAAACCGCTTTCTCGGCGCGCAGGATCTGGAAACCGTCCCCCGTGCGGTGCACGACTTATACTACTGCCTGAACCGCGTTCTGGAACACGCCCCGCACGGTGTGCAGGTTCTTGAAGCGCTGAACAGCATGTCCCCGCAACCGGAGCGGACAGAACTCCTCACCTTTCTGCAACGCCTGTCGCCGGACCCGCACCTCAAGGAAAAAATCGTCAAGCATATCCGGCAGGATGACTTCGATAAGGCTCAGCGGCTGCTCCATCAGCAGCTTTCGGAACTGCCCGCGTGCCTGTGGGCTGCCGCCCAGCTGTTGCAGGACGATGCGGAACACGGCAGGCATCCCGGTTCATGGCAGACCCTGTTCAAATGCCCCGCAAAAATCCGCCCCATCTGGAACAGAATGCTCTTCCACCATCACGCCGCGCTCGGCTTCCATGAAGACGCCTTGCGCCTGTGGGAACAGATGGATGAAGCCCATTCCGGGCCATACAGCCTCAATCTGGCGGCAGAGATGTACCGTGCTCTGGGCGACCGCGGCAGGGCGTCCGCCCTGTACATGCAGTCGATCAAAAAAGACCCCCGGCAGCAGGTCCTCCGTTACCGGCTGGAGGAGCTGGCAAATCCCTTTACGGCAGACCATTCCCTGCCCGAGCGCCGCAGCGTGAATATCTATCTGTATTCATGGAACAAGGCTGATTTTCTGGAAAAAACCCTGCGCGGACTCGCCGCAACGCAGATAGGCAATGCCCGCATCCGCCTGCTGCTGAACGGCTGCACAGATGATTCCTTGAACCGCGCGGAACGCATCCGCGACGAATACTTCAAGGATAGCATGAAGATCATCTCCCTTCCCGTGAACATAGGCGCTCCTGCCGCACGCAACTGGCTCATAGCCCTTCCCGAAACCCGCGAGGCAGATTACACCGCGTTTCTCGATGACGATGTGGATGTGGAGGAGCATTGGCTGGCAAAGCTGCTCACGGTGCTGGAGACAAACCCCGGAGCAGGCGTTGCGGGATGCAAGGTCGTCTATCCGGGCACACCGCGCAGACTGCAATACCTCTACCGCACGCCTTCCGTTGTACGCGACGACCTCTTCCGTATCAGTTTCGAGGCACCTTCCGTACGCAACGACACCGGACTCTACGATTTTGTAAGGCCAACAGCCAATGTCATGGGCTGCTGCCATCTCTTCCGCCGTCAGGCGTTGCAGGACTGTCCCACCTTCGATATCTGTTTCTCACCCAGCCAGATGGATGATATCGCTCATGATTTTGAAATGATGCTTAAGGGACACGGAATAGTTTACTGCGGCCTGGCTTCCTGTGTGCACCACCAGAATACGGGAACGGCGTTTTTCAAAACGCGAAAACTGTCGCAACACGGCAACATAGCGGGAAATGACGTCAAGTTCTTCTATAAATTCTGGGAACACCGCAATGAACTGCGTTCCCTTATGAATGTCAGGCAGCCTTCTTCAGGCGGTGTGTAGGTTTTTGCACAGGCAGCAAACCTGATTTCTTTTCCCGGACAGAATATGACTATAAACCCGGCCCGCCTGTTGCAGCGCGGGCCTTTCTTCGTTCTTCTGCC
>CAYRLL010000079.1:8038-15491 GCA_964425115.1 uncultured Desulfovibrio sp.
GGCATACAGCTTACGCCGCAAGAAACAGCGTGGCTGGATGCGCATCCGCACATATCCGTCGGCGTCATGGATTCATGGCCCCCCATGGACTATGAGGATGCAACCGGCAGCCCCGCAGGCATCGGCGCACAGTTCGTTCAGGCGCTTAATAACCGTCTGGGCGGCAGGCTCCGCCTGCATTCCGCCCCGTGGGACGAAATCTACCGCGCCGTCACGGAACAAAGGCTGGATGCGCTCATGGGCATCACGCCCAGTGCGGAGCGTGAGGAGTATTTTCACTTCACCTCACCGTACGTCACGGTGCCGCATGTCATCGTCGCCCGTAAAGAAAGCCCCTATGCGGACGGCATAGCCGATCTGGAAGGCAAACGTGTAGCCGTGGAGCGCGGTTTCATCATCAGCCGCATTCTCGCCCGCAATTTTCCGGGTATGGATGTGGTGGAATATCCCGCCACCAAAGAGGCTATGCGGGGGGTGGTCGCGGGAGAAGCCGATGCCTATATCGGCAACCGCGCCGTTGCACTCTATCTCATGGAAGAAGAGGAATTCGCCCCGCTGCGCATTCAGGGCCGCATAGCCGAGGCCTCGTCCGTAAATTCCATAGGCGTGCACAAAGGTCAGCCCATTCTGCGCGATATCCTGCAAAAGGCGCTGGACAGCATGAGCATGGATGAGCGGCGGGATATCCTCGGCAAATGGCTTCTGCCGGGGCAGATCGGCGGCGGTCCGCGCCTGCCGCTTTCCGTGAAAGAACGGGCCTGGCTCAGCGAACATCCCCGCATGAGCGTTGCGGTCATGGATGCATGGCCGCCGCTCAATGCAAAAAACAGCCATGGCACCCCGGAAGGCATAGGTGTGGATTTCCTCAATCTCGTGGGGGCACGTCTCGGGGTGGATATCGATGTGGTGGCCGCGCCCTTCGAGTCCAATCTTGAAGCCGTGAAAGAACGGCGGGCAGACGCCCTCATGGATGTCACGCCGCGTCCGGACCGTGAGGAATATCTCCATTTTTCCAAGCCTTACATCATCGTTCCCCATGTCATCGTCGCCCGCGCGGGCGAAGGCTATTATGAGAACGAAGATCACCTGCGCGGCAAGCGCGTGGCTCTGGAAAAAGGCTTCGGGAATAACAAACGGTTCAGGGAAGAATACCCCGATGTCACGGTGCTGGACTACCCGGACACCATTTCCTGCCTTCAGGCCGTATCAAGGGGCGATGCAGATGCCTATGCGGGCAACCGTGCCGTCGTCATGTACCTTATTGCCAAAGACCTGCTCACCAACCTGCAGATTCAGGGCAATCTGCGTGCACCCGGTTCCGTGCTCACCATGGGCGTCCGCAAAGACTGGCCGGAGCTTGTGCCGCTGCTGAACAAGGCACTGGACTCCATCACCCCCGCAGAAACTCAGGCCATTCTGAAGCGGTGGACAGGAGACCAGTGGGCCGGGCAGGAGCTTGTCCTCAGTGATGAGGAAAAGGCATGGCTCAAGGCAAATCCCCAGCTCAGGCTGGCCGCGGTGACAGACTGGCCCCCCTTTGAATTCCGTGACAGCGACGGAGCCTTTGCCGGCATATCCTCCGAGTATGTCCGCCTGTTCAATGAAAAACTGGGCATTACCCTTACCCCCCAGTTCGGCATGTCATGGGCGCAGATTCTGGAAGCGTCCGCCCGCGGCGAGGTGGACGTTGTTCCCACCATCATGCGGACAGAGGCGCGCGAGAGGCATTTTCTCTTCACGCGCCCCTACATCCGCTCTCCGCTGGTAGTCATCACCCGGGACGATGCCCCCTATGTGGAGGGTCTGGGCAGTCTCGCCGGTAAGACTGTGGCCGTCACCAGAGGCTACGTGACGCAGGAATTTCTGGAACGGGACCATCCCGCGCTGGACCTGTTGCTGGTAGAAACCACCGAAGCTGCCCTGCTGGCGGTGTCAAAGGGGCGTGCGGCCGCCATGGTGGAAAACGTGGCGGTCATGAACTACCTCAGCCAGCGGCTGGGGGTGAACAACCTCAAGGTAGCGGCTCCCACCCCGTATTTCATGGACCTGTCCTTCGGCGTACGCAAAGACCTTCCGGAGCTGGCTCAGATTCTCAACAAGGTGCTGGCCGTCATTCCGGAACGCGACAGGGCCGTCTATCACGAACGCTGGGTGAACCTGCGCGTGGAACAGCGCACGGACTGGTTCATGGTCTCCGCCATTGCCGGGGCTATTTTCCTGTTTGCTGCGGGTATCGTGTCCGTTTTCGTCCTTTCCAACCGCCGTCTGCGCGAAGCGCAGCAGCGCATCGCAGAATCCGAGGAAAAAGTCCGGGCCATGAGTGCCGCCATGCACGACGGGCTCATGATGTGCGATGCCTCGGGCAACGTCCTGTTCTGGAACCATGCGGCAGAGGCTATGTTCGGCTATACGTCGTCAGAGGCGGAAGGGCTGAATATCCACTCGCTCTTCGTGCAGGATGCGGGGCAGGAAGAAAAAAACCGGGCGTTCAGTGAACTCCCGCGTGAAGACGGCGGTATGCTTCTGGCGGGCGTGCGCGAGGAAACGGCACTGCGGAGCGATGGCAGCACCTTCCCCGTGGAAACGGCTGTGGCATCCTTCCGCATGGGCGGCAGGTGGTACACGGTCAGTTCCGTGCGCGATATCACGCAGCGCAAGGTGCAGGAGCACGAACTGGAAAAAGCCAGAGACGCGGCAGAAGAGGCCACCAGGGCCAAGTCGGACTTTCTGGCCAACATGAGCCATGAAATACGTACCCCCATGAACGCCATCATCGGCATGAGCCATCTGGCCCTGCAGACGGAACTCACCCCCAAGCAACGCGACTACATCAGCAAAGTCGACCTGTCGGCCAAAACCTTGCTCCGTCTCATCAACGATATTCTGGATTTTTCCAAGATAGAAGCGGGCCGCATGGATATTGAGCGTACGGAATTCTATCTGGATGACGTGCTCTCCAATCTGGCGCACCTCACCGGCGCATCAGCACAGGACAAAGGGCTGGAACTGCTGTTCCGCATATCGTCGGACGTTCCGGAACGGCTGGAGGGCGACCCTCTCCGGCTGGGGCAGGTGCTCATTAATCTGGTTGGCAACGCCGTCAAGTTCACCAAACAGGGCGAGGTGGTCATCACCGCTGCGGTTGCGGAGCGGCAGGGCGGCAGCATCCTGCTCAGTTTCGAGGTCAGTGACACAGGCATAGGCCTCACCCCGGAGCAGCAGTCCCGCCTCTTTTCCTCATTCACGCAGGCAGACGCCTCCACCACCAGAAAGTTCGGGGGCACCGGTCTCGGTCTGGCCATATGCAAACGTCTGGTAAATCTCATGGGCGGCGACATAGAGGTGCACTCGGAATACGGGCGCGGCACCACCTTCCGGTTCACTGTGCGCTGCGGATTGCGAGGCGGGCAGGAACGGCGTTTTGCCGTGCGCGAAGATTTCAGAAACACCGCCGTTCTTGTGGTGGATGACAGCACAACCTCGCAGGAGGTTCTGAAAAGCATTCTGGAAGACTTCAGCTTCAAGGTAGATGTGGCATCCACGGGAGCAGAGGCCCTTGATATGCTGGAGAAGGCGGAACAGCCCTACAGGCTTATCCTCATGGACTGGAAGATGCCCGGCATGGACGGGCTGGAAACGTCCCGCCGTATCAAGGAGCACAGAAACCTTGCGCAGATTCCCACCATCATCATGGTCACGGCTTACGGGCGCGAAGAGATTATGCAGCAGGCAAACGCCATAGGGCTGGACGGGTTCCTCATCAAGCCTGTGGGCCCGTCGCTGCTGTTCAATACCATCATGGATGTGTTCGGCGAAACAGTGGAGCAGACCGCCCGTCCTGCCCGCAATGAGGGAATGCTGGAAGAGGCCCGGTCAAGCATCGGCGGGGCAAGGGTTCTTCTGGCAGAAGATAACGATATCAACCAGCAGCTCGCCGCAGAGATTCTGGAACAGGCATGGATGCAGGTCGCCGTGGCCCGCAACGGAAAGGAAGCCGTGGAGATGGCGGGGCAGGGCGAGTATGATGTCATTCTCATGGATATCCAGATGCCGGAAATGGACGGTCTGGAGGCAACGCGGGTGTTGCGGCGCGATGACCGTTTCAGCGGTGTTCCCATCATCGCCATGACAGCCCACGCCATGACGGGCGACAGGGAAAAGAGCCTTGCCAGCGGCATGAACGACCATATCACCAAACCCATAGATCCTGATGCGCTTTACGCCACCCTCATCCGCTGGATTAATCCGTCCCGCCTGTCCCGCTTGTCTGGCCCCTCTCATTTGTCTCCGGCATCTCAGGTCTCGGAACCGCGCACCTTCCGTCAGGTCACACCCCGGCATGGGCAGGGGCAGGATGAAGGACCTCCTCTGCCGGAAAGCATTTCCGGCATTGATATGCGGTCCGGCCTCATGCACGTGGGGGGAAACCGAGCACTGTACCGCAAGCTCCTCATCAAGCTTCGTGACGAATACGGGCAGGCCGCGGCGCAGATGCGCGGGTATCTGGCTTCCGGCAATCAGGGCGATGCGGAAAGGCTGGCTCACACCGTCAAGGGCGTGGCGGGCAATCTCGGGGCGGAAGCCCTGCAGGATGCGGCAAAACTGCTGGAAACAGCCATAAAAGAGGCTTCAGCCGATGAGCTGCCGCAGCTGATCGGAGGCGTGAAAGAATCCCTGTCCCAAGCCTTTGAGCGGGAACTGGCAGCAGTGCATTCCGCCCTTGCCGCCGCGCTCCCGGAGGAAGCCCCGCAGGAAGAATCTTCTGCGCAAGGCCCTGTCTCGGATAATGAATCCCTGCGGCACGCTCTCCAAAGCCTGCTGCCCCATCTCAAAACAAGAAGGCCAAGACCCGTGAGCGAAGCCTTTACCGTTTTCGATACGTTGGTATGGCCCCCGAATCTGCGTGAAGATGTAGGCAGGCTCGCTGACCAGATAGGCAAATACAGGTTCAAGGAAGCGGAAACACTGGCGCGGAACATGCTGTCCGCGCTGGAAGGGGATCAGGATGAGCGAGCATAGCCGGGCGAACATTCTCGTGGTGGACGATACGGAAACCAACATCGATATCCTTGTGGATGTTCTGGCTCCGGAATATGAGGTGGCAGTGGCCATGGATGGCGCAACCGCCCTTGAAATGGCGGAAGAGGAGCCGCCGGACCTCATCCTGCTGGATATCATGATGCCGGACATGGACGGATACGAGGTGTGCAGGCGGCTCAAGGCAGCCAGAGCCACCTACCGCATCCCGGTCATCTTTGTCACTGCCCTCAGCGAGACGCAGGACGAGGCTGCGGGCTTCGCGGCAGGCGGTGTGGACTATATCACCAAACCCATTTCCCCGCCCGTCGTACTGGCGCGGGTGGCCACGCATCTGGCACTGGCGGATCAGCAGCGCACCTGCGAACGCACCGTGGAACGTCAATTGACGGAAATCCGCCAAAGCCACAAGGATGCGGTCTATATGCTCGGACACGCCGGTCATTACAATGACGATGATACCGGCGTGCATATATGGCGCATGGCCTCATACGCCCGTGAACTTGCCAAATCGCTCGGCTGGTCTGTGGAGGCGCAGCAACTGCTCCTGCTCGCTGCTCCGCTGCACGATACGGGCAAGATAGGCATGCCGGATTCCATCCTGAAAAAGCCCGGTCCACTCACGGAAGAAGAGTGGGTAATCATGCGCACGCATACCACCATCGGGCACCGTATCCTCTCGGTCAGCAACACGCCCCTGTTCGTCATGGCGGCGGATGTGGCTCTCTGCCACCATGAACGGTGGGGCGGAGGCGGCTACCCTGCCGGAATTCAGGGAGAAGCCATTCCGGAGGCAGCGCGCATCGTCGCAATAACAGACGTCTTTGACGCGCTGACCATGCAGCGCCCCTATAAGCATCCGTGGCCTGTGGAGCGGGCGCTGGAGTACATTGCGCAGGGCGACGGCCACTTCGACCCCCATATGGTAGAGCACTTTCTGCATATACAGGACCGGATTGTAGAAATAATGCGGCACTGGAACAGAAAGGAAAAGGGAAACTTCCTGTAACTGTTTAAGTGTCCGTCAATCCCTGTGTAATACCGGCGCACACGTTGTCTTTTGCAGATCGTTGGTATGTGGCGATGCAGGGAGCGGGAACAATCCGGTTCCATTTGATCATGGTCGCGCATGGAACCATGTGCAGTGTTTCCTGTACCGGCAGCGGTGTGTAAGTGGGCGTTCTCAATGGGCAGCGGTGTGAGCAGAGGTGCAGCACATGAGCAGCAGACGAAAGGTTCTTCTCGTGGATGACGACCCGGCCCATCTGGACATTCTGGAAGCGATTCTGGGTTCCGACCACGACGTCAGCGCGGTTACCGGCGGGGAAGAGGCCTTGCGTTTTGTGCGGGCTGAGCGGCCGCATATCGTCCTGCTGGATATCCTCATGCCGGACCTGAACGGATATGAGGTCTGCCGCAGGCTTAAAGCCCTGCCGGAAACAGCGGACATCCCGGTCATCTTCGTCACCTCAAGGGATGCGGATGAGGATGAGGCCCGGGGGCTGGAGTACGGCGCGCAAGATTACATCACCAAGCCGTTCTGCCCGGCAGTGGTCCGGGCACGGGTGCGCAACCATCTCCTCCTCGCGGAACAGCGGGAACGGCTGGAAAAAAGCATTTCCCTTCTGGAACACGAAAAAGAACTGCTGCAGCAAAAGGCGGAACTGGGCATTCAGGCGGGCGGGCTCGCGCACGATATGGCCAATATCCTTACCGTGCTGGAAGTGCTGCGGTATATCCCGAGAGAACGTCCCGGCACTGATGAGGAATGGGCGGATGTCCTTGCCGCCGTGGATATGTCTGTGGAAAGCATGGACGTGGGGGCGGGCATCTGCAAAGGCTTCACCAGCTACCTGCGCAATGTGGGCGAACCGGCGGAAGATTGTTCCCTGAGCGACCTGCTGCAGGTGCTCGGCATGTACAGAAAACGCTACAAAGGGGCGCTCACGCAGCATGTGCAGCCAGCTATGCCGCCTGTGCGCTGCAAGGCGTGGCAGGTGCGCAGGGTGTTCGTCAATCTGTTCACAAACGCCATGCAGGCAGTGGAGCAGGCTGCCTCGCCGGAAATTGCCCTGCGCCTGTGGCATGATGCACAGGGGGCGCATTTTTCCATAACCGATAACGGAGCAGGCATCCTCCCGGAACATCTGCCCCGCATCTTTGAAGAATCCTTCACCACCAAACCCGCCGGTACCGGCCTCGGCCTCTACATGGCCCGGCAGATTATGGACTCCCACGGCGGAACCATAGCCGTGGATTCGCAACCCGGAAAAGGCACCACCTTCACGCTCACCTTCCCGATGCCTGAGAAAAGGGCGTAGGGCCGGTCTGTTGCGCTCCCGCCAAGTCTCCATTAGGCCACCGCTACGCCCCCTGATACCGCCACAGGTTCTCCGCGTTGCGGAATACCTGATAT
>CAYRLL010000080.1:0-15209 GCA_964425115.1 uncultured Desulfovibrio sp.
CCTGCGGCAGCGGATTCCGCACGGGTCGGCACAGACTGCACGGCGGGTTGTGTAGGCGGTTGCAGGGCAAAGACATGGACCGGCTGTGCGGCGGAAGAGACAGGGCTGTATACGGCAGGCACAGGGGCAAAATCCTGCTCGCCGCCCATGTCAGGCTGTGTGCCGTGAGAAGGCGCAACCACGCCGGGAGTACGCGGGCCGAGCACATCGCCATGCGGGTCTGCCGCGCTGTGGCGGGCGGGGGCGTTTTCGGCTCCCTGCGCGAACTGGGCGGCAAGGCGGGCGCGCTTCAGGTTTTCCGCAGCGCGCTGATAATAGGTGGGTTCCAGTTCAATGGCCTTTTCAAAGCTGGTGATGGCCCGGGGATATTGCCCGTCCAGAAAGAAGAAGTAGCCGAGGTTGTTCCATGCGGCGGCTTCGCCCCCGGCGGCGCGGAAGGCTTCCAGCGCCTCGCGGTAGCGGCCCATGCGGCACAGGGCAAGGCCCATGTTGTTATATGCCTTGGAAGAGGGCGCGCCCAGCATGATGGCCTTGCGGAAGGCTTCCACGGCTTCGGTATCCTGCCCGAGCATGGAGTGGGCCAGACCTACGTTGTTGAACAGGTAGACGGCGTCCGGGTGCTTATCCAGCGCGGTGCGGAAGGTGGCGAGGGCGTTCTGGTATTCCTTGTTGTAATTGTGGATGGCGCCCAGATGGTCGTAGGCTTCCAGCAGCGAGGCATCCAGCGCCAGCGCCTTTTCGAACAGCTTGCGCGCCTCCGGGTACAGGCCGTTCATGAAGTAGACCTTGCCGGCGGCGGCGAAGCCCGGAGCATAGTTCGGGTCCTGTTCCATGACCGCCGTGAACTCTTCCAGCGCGGGGGCGGGCAACTGCTTTTCCAGCAGCACCATGCCACGGCGGAAACGGGCCTGTGTGAGGCCGGGGTCCAGCGCGGCGGCGCGGGAGTATTGTTCGAAGGCGAGTTCCTGCCGCCCCTGCGCCGCATAGGAGAGGCCGCGCATGAGGCACTGGCGCGCCTCTGCCTGTTCTTTGGTGAGGTTGCGGTCTTCCTGCGTGCCGGTAAGTTCCTTGTCTTCCCCGATGAGGGAATGGCCGCTGTGGAAGCGCTCCATGAGCGACAGGGACGCGGCCTTGTCCTTGCCGGTGGTGCAGCCGCCCGCCAGTGCGGCGGTAAGGGCGATAAGGGCGATGATGGTGATGCGCTTCATGGTTCCTCCCGGCGGACGGTCCGCCTTGTATGTTCTGCCTGCCCCGTGCCGGGGCGTATGGTCTACAGTTTGGAAAATACGTTCATGAGCTGTATGCCCGCCGGGCCCATGATGGCCACGAACAGCGCGGGCAGGATGAAGAAGATGAGCGGAAACAGCATTTTAACAGGCAGCTTGGCGGCTATTTCCTCCGCCCGCTGGTAGCGCGTGGTTCGCATGTGGTCCGAATAGACGCGCAGGGTGGCGGCAATGCTGGTGCCGAAGGTATCTGCCTGCACGATAAGGGTGACAAGGCTGTTCATGTCTTCCAGGCCCACGCGGCGGGCGAGATTCTTCAGCGCGTCTGTGCGGCTTTTGCCCGCCCGCAGTTCAAGGATAACGGTGTTCAGTTCGCCGGAAAGTTCCGGGTTGGTGGCGCGCATCTCCCGCGCTATGCGGTTGATGGCCTGATCAATGCCCATGCCGGATTCCACGCAGACCACCAGCAGGTCCAGCGCATCGGGAAGGGCATTGGTTATGGCGCGGCGGCGGCGGGTGGTGCGCATGCGCAGCCAGATATTGGGTATGTACATGCCCAGCACGGCGGGAAAGATGAAGATGAGGGCCATGAGTGCCGGAGGAATCTGTTCCCGCATGGTAAAGCATACCGCCGAGGCACTGAGCAGACCCACCAGCACGAGACCGCCCTTGACGCCCCAGAAGATGCGGTTTGCACGGGCGGGGTTGGCAAAGCCCGCACGGACCATGGAAAGGTTGGCTTCTGTAAGCTCATCCTGTTTGGTGGGGCTGAGATGCTCGCCCATGCGGTCTGCCGCCGAAGCAAAGCGCGCGAGCAGAAGGCGCAGGGCGGAAGGCTGTGCCTGCTCCGCCACACCCGCGCCGCTTGCAAGGGCAGCTCCCCCGTTGTGGAACAGGGCGTTTGCATGCAGCCCCCTGCCGGAGGAGCGGGCCGGATTGGTTGCGTTATCCACCCGTCGCTTCATGCTGTGCAGGCGGTTGCGGTTGCCCAGCAGCCGCGCAAGGGCGGAGACGATGAGCAGGATGGCGGCAGATGCCAGCCCGGCGGCGATGAAGGGGGCGTAAGTGTGCATATCCATACTCATGTGCTCCTTCAGACCCTGATGGTGATGAGACGCTTGAGTGCCACAGCACCGACTGCCATCTGGATGAAGGCATTGGTAAGCAGGAACCTGCCTTCTTCCGTGGAATAGAGCAGGCTCATGTATTCCGGGTTAATGAAGTGGATGATGGTGCCGATGCCGAACGGCAGTGCCATGAGCACATAGGCGGTGAGCTTGCCTTCAGCCGAAAGGGTGCGGACCCTGCCGTCGAACTTGAATCGCTCACGCACCAGACGGCCTATGTTGCCTACTATTTCCGCAAGGTTGCCGCCGGTTTCGCGCTGGATGTTCACGGAGACCACGAAGAACTTGAGGTCCGGGCAGTCTACGCGGTGCAGCAGGTTTGCCAGTGCCGCGTCCATGGCGATGCCGAAATTCAGTTCATCAAGCGTCTTGGAAAATTCCGGGCCGATGGGGTCGGGCATTTCTTCCGCCACCATGCGCAGGCCCTGCGTGAAGGCGTGTCCTGCCTTGAGCGCACGGGCGATGAGGTCCAGCGCATCGGGCAGTTGCCGCTGGAACTGGGCCATGCGCTTGTCCTTGCGGCGCAGCAGCCACCCAAAGGGGGCATAGGCGGCAAGCAGTGAAGGCACGGGGCGCAGATAGGGGCTTACCGTGGCAAACTGCATGAGGAACCACGCCAGCACCGCCCCCACGCCGCCCAGCAGCATGAGGGTGCCGATATTCACGTCCACCTGAGCCTGTTCACGGATGCGTTCCCACTTGCCCGCCCAGCGCAGCCGGTTGAGCAGGGTGTGCAGCCACGGCACGGAAGAGAAACTGTGATGCCGCTCTATGGACACGCTTTCTGCCTGCTCCAGCGTGGCACGCAGGCGTTCAAGGCGTCTGCTCACCTGCTCCTGCCGCCTGCGCCTGCGGGAGAGCAGCAGGTTGACCACGCCCATATACAGGACAAAAAGACCTATGACGGCGAGGGTGGCTATGAGGGTTGCGGCGTTCATGCGATGCTCCTTGGAATCGGCCTTGCCATGCCAAAGCGTTTACTGGCGGGTTTCCCGCAGGGTGGGGTCGAACAGCGAGGGCGGCAGGTCTATGCCCTGCGCCTGCAGGCGCGCAGAGAACTTGGGCCGGATGCCTGTGCAGGTGAATTGACCGATAACCTTGCGGGTTTCGTCAATGCCGGTCTGCTTGAACGAGAAAATTTCCTGCAGGGTTATGGCATCGCCTTCCATGCCGGTTATTTCCTGCAGGCTGAGCAGTTTGCGCGAGCCGTCCGAGAGCCGGTTCACCTGAATGATCACGTCCACGGCAGAGGCGATATAGCGCTTGAGCGACTTGTCCGCGATGTTCAGGCCGGCCATGGCGACCATGGTTTCAAGGCGCATGAGGCAGTCACGCGGATTGTTGGCGTGAATGGTGGTAAGGGAGCCATCGTGCCCCGTGTTCATGGCTTGCAGCATGTCCAGAACCTCGCTGGAGCGTACTTCGCCCACGATGATGCGGTCCGGGCGCATGCGCAGACAGTTCTTGACCAGATCGCGGGCGTTCACCTCGCCGTTGCCTTCTATATTGGCGGGGCGGGTTTCCAGCCGCACCACGTGGTCCTGCTTCAGTTGCAGTTCCGCCGCATCCTCTATGGTGACGATGCGTTCATCATGGGGGATGAAGCGCGACAGGCAGTTGAGCATGGTGGTCTTGCCCGATCCCGTGCCGCCGGAGACGATGCAGTTAAGCCGCGCCCGCACGATGCCCTTGAGCACCTCGCCTATCTCGGGGGTGAGCGCGTTGAAGCGGATGAGGTCGTCCAGTTCCAGCGGGTCCTTGGAGAACCGGCGGATGGAAAGGCTGGGACCGTCCAGTGCCAGCGGCGGGATAATGGCGTTCACGCGGGAACCGTCCAGAAGGCGGGCGTCCACCATGGGGGAGGCTTCATCCACGCGGCGTCCCACCTGCGCCACGATGCGGTCTATGATCTTGCGCAGGTGCGTGTCGTCCTTGAAGCGGGTGGGCACCCTCTGCAGCTTGCCGTGGCGCTCCACGTAGACCTGCCGGTAGTTGTTAACCAGAATATCGGACACGGTGGGGTCTTGCAGGAGCGGTTCCAGCGGTCCCAGCCCCAGAACCTCGTCCTGAACTTCGCGCAGGATATCGCGGCGCTCCCGCGCGTTCAGGGGAGCCTGCCGGAATTCCTCGCGCAGCAGCCGTTCCACAAGGCGGCTTATCTCCTCGCGCAGGCGGGCAGGGGGCAGGGCTTCCACGGCGGTGAGGTCCAGCATCTCTATGAGCCGCTCGTGGATCTGTGATTTGACCAGATAATAACTTTCGTCCCGCGCGGGCTGCTCCGGCGATTGGGCGCTGGTGTGCGCCCCTGCCGTGGACGCTCCGGTTCCTTTTGCAGCAGCCGGAGCTGCCAGCACAGGGGATTCGGGTTGCGCAAAAGACAGCGGGGGCAGGTCGCCCGGAGTAGCCTGCTGGCCGGAAGGGGCTGCGTTTGCCACAGACCTGTGTGGACGGGCGGTCGCGCCTGTTGAAGCCGCCGTATCGGCATGAGCCGGTTCGGGGTCCAGTTCAAGCAGGTCCAGCAGGGCATGGGCCGATGCCTGTTCCGCAGTCACACCGGGGGTGGCGTAATCTGTCTGGTCTGCCGGGGCGGTGCAGCCGGTCTGATTATTGATGTGGCCAGTCTGGCCGGTCTGGTTGATATGGCCGGTCTGGTTCTGGCCAGTCTGATTGAAGTGGCCGGTGTGCATGGCATTCTGCGGAGGCAGCGCGTTCCGGCGGAGTGCGGCTTCCGGATCAGTGGCAACAGGCTGTGCCGCACTGCGCGGAGTGGGCGTGTTTTCCTGCGAAAAGGATAACGGGGGCATGGATTCCGACAGGTGGTGCGGGCGGTGCGCGGTGTGTTGTTCCGGCGTACCCGTAATTTCCGGCGTCCGTGGCTGCGCCGTTGCGGCTGCGCGGGCGGGCGCAGGAACTGCGATGATCTGAGCGGCTTCCGTCGGTTCCGGGGTGCGGCGCGTGCTGCGGTTCAGTCTGGCAAGCAATGACATGGGTTAGCCTCCCGCGCCCTGCAAGACGTGCAGGGGTGTTTCCGCCAAGTCGTCCGCGCCGTTGCGGAACAGTCTGCCGAACAGGCCGGACGCCTTGCGCTGTGCTTCCGTGCGCACGAACGTGGTGGCAAGTTTGCCGATGTTGCGGGTAAGGGGCGACTTGGGGGCCGAGTCCCGCAGGGGGGTACCCTGATTGATGGCGCTTACCGCTGCCACGTAATCTTCGTCCACCTTCCATGCGATGGGGCGGCCCAGCAGTTCTTCCGCCTCGGCAAGAGCCACGCCCGCCTTGGGCGTGTAGCGGTTGGCGATGAGGCGTACCTTGTCCGCCACATCCGGTTCCGCGTTATCCAGCGTTTCCAGCAGGCGGCGGGTGTTGGCGAGGCAGGGCAGGGAGAGTTCCGTGACCATGAGCACGGCGTCTGCCTCACGCATGGAGGCGAGGCTCAGTTCGTCCACCAGAGGGCTGCCGTCCACAAAGACGGTGGAATACAGCGAGCGCAGGATGCGCAGCATGGTGCCGATGGCCTGCGGTGCCGCGGAGCCGGTGTCTTCCGACCTGTCCGGGGCGGCGAGGATGTCCAGGCCGGAGGCGTGGCGGACCATGAGGCTCTGCATGAACGCATCGTCCAGCCGGTGGGCGTTGTGCGTGGCAGCCGCCCATGTGTGGGTGTAGTGCATATCCAGAAAGAGCGGCACTTCGCCCTGAGGCTGGCGCATATCCACCAGCGCTGCTGGGCGCGCGCCATTCAGGGCAGAGGCTTCCACTCCCAGATTGACGGCAAGGGTGGTCACGCCCGTGCCGGGCTTGCCGCCCAGCAGGTGAATGACCCTGCCCAGCCGTTGCGGGTGGGATGCCGCAGTCTGCGTTGAATGGGCGGTGCGGACGGTGAAGCGGTCCAGCGCGGCGCGGAATTCCCCCACCTTGAGAGGGAAGGGCAGGTATTCCGTGGCACCGGCACGCATGCTGGCAAGGATGAGGTCCGCATCCTGCGCAGGGCCGAGCACGAACACTTCCCGTACTTCCGGCAGGGCGAGCAGGTCCGAAATGATGGATACGTTCTGCGCGGTGCGTACTTCTGCCACCACCAGACCGGACGGGGCTGCATCTTCCGGCGTGCCGGGCAGCACGGCGGAAAAACGCGCGTCATCCGCCACCAGCCGTGCGAACGAGGCGGCGGCTTCCGGGTGGTGCAGTCTGAAGTGGATGGATACGGCGGTCATGATGATTCTCCGTTTCTGCGGACGCGCTACTGCTTATCCTGCATGAGGAAGCGCATGACTTCGTTGAAGGTGGGGCCTTTGTCTTCCGGCGTGGGCTGCTGGTAGGCTTGGATGGCGCGCTGAGAGAGCTTGCCGTCCATGCCGGTGACGGGGTCGGACCCGGCGGGAATGGGATCGAACTTCTGTGCCTGTAACTGCTGGCGGTAGGAGGCGCCGAGGGGATCGTTGAACCCCTGCTGTCCCACAGGCTTGTTCAGGTCGCGCACGGCAGCGCATCCGCCCAGAAAGGTGGCGGCGGCGAGGAGGATGATGGTTGCGCGGTGGGTCATGGTTCTGCTCCTGTTTCCTGTGCCGCTATTGCGGGATAATGTGGCCGAATTCGCCTTCCATGCCGGTGGTGCGCTGGTTTGCGTCTTCTGCCCTGCCGGTGCTGACGGGCTGGATGCGGGCCACGTTTACCCGCTTTTCGCCTTCCATCTTGCCGTGGAAGAAGAATTCCATCTCCGTGGGTTCGGTATAGTTGTCTGTGGGCAGAACCTGCTGCGCCACGTCCAGCGGCTTGGTGAGGTGCGGGGTGACAATGATGACCAATTCGGTCTCGTTCTTGCGGAATTCGCTGGAGCGGAACAGGGTGCCCAGCACGGGAATATCTCCCAGACCGGGATAACGCTTGATGTTCTCGCGCACCTCGTTGTGCAGGAGCCCGGCAATGGCAAAGCTCTGCCCGTTGCCCAGTTCCACCACGGTGGAGGCGCGCCGGGTGGTGAGCGCGGGAATGACCATGCCGGAAATCTGGACGGCGTTGGCGTAGTCCAGCTCAGAGACTTCGGGGAACACCCGAAGGCTCACGCGGTCGCCGGAGATGACGGAGGGGCTGAACACCAGCTGCACACCGTATTGCTTGTATTCTATGGCCACGGTGCCCAGACCCTGCGGTACGGGAACGGGAATTTCGCCACCCGCGAGGAACTGTGCATCTTCACCGCTACGGCAGATGAGGGTGGGTTCTGCAAGCACCTTGACCAGCCCGTTCTGCTTGAGCACATCCAGAAACCCGGTGAGGGTGACGCCGCCGGAGGTGGCGCGGAAGAGCCCGTTACGGGAAGGATTGATGACGGCGGCTGTCTCGCCCATGGAAATGGCCCCGTTCTTGGGGTCCAGATTGAACAGGTTGTTAAGCAGTGAGTAGGCGAAATCGCCCTTCCATGCGTAGGCGAGGTCTATACCCAGCCGTTCCAGCACGGAGCGGTGCATCTCAGCAATTTTCACTTCCAGCATTACCTGATGCACGCCGCCCACGCTCATGAGGTTGGTCACCTTTTCCGGCGCGAACATTTCCGCCACTTCCAGAGCGGTGGAGAGGCTGGCGGCGCTGGTGACGGTGCCGGAAAGGGTGATGTGCTCGCCCGTGCCGATGACCCGGATATCCTGTTCGCCGGGCAGCACGCGGTGGATCATCTCCTTCAGGTGGGCAAGGTCGGCGGTGACGCGGATATCATACACACCGGCGAGTTCGCCCGTGCCCGACCACAACGTGAGATTGGTGACGCCGGGCTTTTTGCCCGTGACGTAGGCCTGCACCGGAGAGAGCAGGATGATGTCTGCCGTGTCCGTATCCGCAAGGGAAACGCGTGCGGCGGGGGCATCCAGCCGGATGACAATGGACTTGCCCTTGACCACTTCCACGGTCTGCGGCGTGATGCCGTATGGCTGCGCGTGGGCGGTAGAACCATAAGCTGCGGCGAGCAGCAGGGCGCACAGCATGAGGGCGGCTGCCAGCGGGCGGGAGGGACCACCCTGCCGGGGGCGTGATTCAAGCGTTACGCGGTATGCGCGGGTGGTTTTCATTGTGCGAACCTCATGGTCTGGCGGCTGGTGCCGGTGATCAGTTCCACGGTCACGGCAGGGGGCGCGCTGCTGCGGGGCTTCTTGGCGGGCGGCGGGGTGAGCGATGCCAGCGTATCCGGCACGTTGGTGCCGCCGGTGCGGACGGTGCCTGCGTCCGCCGGATTGCGCAGGGCAAAGTGCAGGGTGCCGCGTGTGGCGGCCAGTGCCAGCTTTTCCGCGTCAACGGGGGTCATTTCCAGCGTGTAGACTTCTACGGAAGAGGTTTCGGTATCATCCCCCTTCTTTTCCAGCTCCGTGCCTGTGGCGATGACGCGGATGTTTTCCAGCACCGTCTTGGTGACGGCCTTGTCCTTGTCGCGCCGTTCGTCGTCGATGGTTACCAGCACGTCCACGCTGTTGCCGGGGCGGATGAATCCGGCGATGCCGAGAATCTGGTTGCCCTTGACGGCGATGGCGCGCATGCCGGGGCTGATGAGGGTGGAGACACCGCCGTACTGAACGCTGTCATCCAGAAGGCGTGCGGTGGTGATTATTTCGCCGGGTTCCAGCGGTACGGACGTTACCCTGCCCAACAGTTCTCCCGGGGCGGTAAAGGTGCCCGCAGGAACCGATTCCGGCAGGAAGGCGGTGAGCCTGAGGTGCTGTTCGGAAAGCTTGGTGCCCTTTCCCACGGGCTGGGCGGCGACCACGATGTTCACCGTTTCCGGTGCCTGAACCGCCTGCGGCTGCGGGCGGCTGGAGGTCATCCACGTGAAGACCATGAAACCGGCTGCCAGCGAGAGCAGGAGCCCCAGAAAAAGCGGAATGAGAGTTGATGCGCGCATGGTTCCCCCCGGCGATCTGCAAAATTACCGTTTACATCCACTGTGCCGGAACAAATCCGGCTGCCCCCCCCGTGATGAACATGGAGGCAAGGGTTCCCGCTGCGATGGCCACCCCGTAGCACAGGCGCGGGAAGCTGGCGTGGTCTGTCTGCCGCACATAGGCCAACTGGCGCGTGGACAGGAACAGGGCGGCCGAGTCCTTGAGTGCCCGGAAGACGTTCGCCAGCACATCGCGGCGGCGGGCCAGCATGACCAGTGCGTAAAGGCCGCCTGCAAGGCTGGTGAGGATGAAAGCCTGCAGGGTTGCGGCCATGCCCAGAAAGGCCCCCGCGACCATCATGAGCTTGACGTCTCCGGCACCCATGACGCCCATGAGGTAGGGCACGAACATCACGCCAAAACCGAGGACGAGGCCGGAAAGGCTGAAGATCAGTCCCTCCGGGCCCTGGGTTGTGGTGTGCGCGGCAAGGGCGAGGGCCATGGCGGGAAAGGTGATCCAGTTGGGAATGCGCTGCGCCCGCAGGTCCGTTATGACGGCTGTGAGCAGCACGGCGGCGAGGGTGAGGTTCATGAACAGTTGCATCGGGTTGCTCCCTTCAGGGGCCTGTAACGCTTGACGGGACCGGGGTCGGGGTTCCCGGTCCCGTCGAACGCGTTACGCGATCAGGCGTAATTTGGGACGTTGTGAAGCGGTGGGGGGCTTACGCGGCACCGATGTCGCCGGCAAGACGCTCGAACAGGGCGCGGATGTTGCCGCCCAGCAGGGTAACGGCAGCGGTCAGCACACCGGCGATAAGGGCGGCGAGCAGGCCGTATTCCAGAGCGGTTGCACCTTCTTCTTCACGGATGAAATTCATGATGGCACGCATGGGGTTCTCCTTCCTGTTTGGGATGAATTGGTTGACGTTTGTTGTTTTGTGACTGCCTATCAATGCTGCACGCCTCCTCTAAGGCAACCTGCGTGCCAAAGGGGGAATCTTGAGCAGGATGAATTTGTAAGCAACTGATTTTGCAAAGATAAAAATGCAAGTGGCGCTTTTATATCAAGTAGATTTGGCTATGAGGGCTTGCAACGGAAGCGAGTGGAGAGAGGGATAATAGCGCCTGTTCCAAGAATATTAGACTGGACGAATGGTGGAAGATTTTGGAAGAAGGCCGGAACCTGTTGCAGGGCAAGGGAAAAGGGGGGTCCCGAGTGTTGTTCTAAAAATTGTAGACTGGCTGGCAAGCTTGATTTTTAGGGATTTTCTAGACTTGGGGTAGGGCTTTCCCTCACCGTGCTGTGCCGTGCGGAAGGGAGGTGCGGATGAGGCGGGGTTGCTGTTCTAAAGAAAATAGAGTCAGGGGGTGCGGACGGCGATGTCGTCCTGCGTGATGCCGTGCTTGCGCATCTTGGCCCAGAGGTTTTTGGGATTGAGGGCGAGAAGGGCCGCTGCGTCTTTCTGGCTGCCGCCGGTGCGGCGCAGGGCGTTGAGGATGAGGGTTTTTTCGAAGTGTTCCACGGCTTCGCGGAGGTCTATGGCGTGGGGTACGGTTGAGGGGGCTTCCTGCCCGGCGCAGCCCAGCGCGCGCAGCACGTGGTGCTCTTCGATACGGCCCGGCGCGGCACTGATGGCCAAGCCCTCGAGTACGTTGGCAAGCTGGCGCACGTTGCCCGGCCAGTCGTGGCGTTGCAGGGCGGATTCCGCCTGCGGGGTGAAGCCGTCTACATCCAGCGCGAGTTGCCTGCGGATGCGGTTCAGGAAATGGTGCGCAAGGGGAATGATGTCTTCCCGGCGATGCCGGAGCGGCGGAAGGTGGATGACCGCCACGTTCAGGCGGTAGTAGAGGTCTTCGCGGAACCGCTTTTCGCGGATGAGGTCTTCCAGATGCTGGTTGGTGGCGGCGATGATGCGTACGTCCAGATTGACGGGCCTGCGTCCGCCGAGGCGTTCCACCTGCTTCTGTTCCACCACGCGCAGCAGTTTGGGCTGGATGGACAGGGGCATGTCGCCTATTTCATCCAGCAGGATGGTGCCCTTGTCCGCCTGCTCGAACTTGCCCGCCTGCGCCTGCGCGGCACCGGTAAAGGCCCCTTTTTCGTGGCCGAAGAGTTCGTTTTCGAACAGGTTTTCGGGAATGGCGGCGCAGTTAACGCGGATGAAGGGGTTGCCCGCGCGCGGCGAAAGGGCGTGGACCGTATCGGAAATGAGTTCTTTGCCGGTGCCTGATTCACCGAGGATGAGCACGGTGGTATCCAGCGGGGCGATGCGTTCTATGCGTTCCTTGACCTCGCGGATGGCGCTGCTTTCGCCGATGATGCACCCGGCCGGGCCACTGGAAAGCAGGGTGGAGCGCAGCTGGGCAAGCGTGCTCTGGAGGCGGCGTTTTTCCATGCAGCGGCGGACCACCACTTCCAGTTCGCCCAGACTGAAGGGCTTGGAAAAGAAGTCGTAGGCCCCCTGACGCACCGCCTCTACCGCCATTTCCTTGGTGGAAAAGGCGGTCATGACGATGATGTCCGATTCCGGGGCCATCTGCCGCAGCCGGGGAATGGCCTCCAGACCGGACATGCCGGGCAGCTTGACGTCTGTGAGGATGAGGTCGAACCCGTGGCTGCCGTGGTCCCGCAGGTGTTGCAGGGCATCTTCCGCCCGCACCTCACGCCGCACGCGGTAGCCCTTGGCGTCCAGTGCCTCGGTGAGCATGGCACCGAAGGCGGGGTCGTCTTCGATGAGCAGGATATGTTCTGCGGGCGTGTGGTGCATGGCGTGTTTCCGGCTGGGGTTTTTCCGGTTGTAGCGGGGCGCGGGAGTAATGTAAACGGGCAAGGCGCTCACGGCGGGTGCCGGGGAAACAGCAGATGCCAGCGGAGGCCGGCGGATGCCAGCAGAGGTCGGCAGAGGTGAGCGGCTGACGGCGGTGAGCGGCGGGGGGCGTATTACGGTGATGGAACACGGACGGATTTTCGTGTAGACTGGGAACACGCGCAACGTGAGGCGCTGTTCATCCTTTGGGGGAGGCTCTGCCATGTCCGGAACCATGAACGTGAAGACAGCCTTTTCCGCCAACCCCGATCCTGTTCTGGCGGTGGCGGAGATAGCGCAGGCCATTGACCAGCCGGACATGGCGGCTGTGCTGTTTTTTGCGTCTTCGCGGTATGATCTGGGCCGGTTGGCACAGGCGGTGGATGAGGCGTTTACCTGCCCGGTGGCGGGATGCACCACGGCGGGCGAGTTTGTGACCGGCGCGGGGTATCTTTCCGGAACCATTGTGGCGGCGAGCATACGCTCGCGGCATGTGGTCATGCACACACATCTTGTTTCGCCCGTCTCCACCTTGGGTTCCACCGATGCCGTGATGGCTGCCATGGAGTTGCAGGCGGGTACGGCGCAGAATTTTCTGGACCCGGAGCGCATGTTCGCCCTGCTGCTGGTGGACGGCCTGACGGCTCGCGAGGAACGGGTTATCGCTTTGCTGCAGGGCGCGTTGGGCGATGTGCCTGTGGTGGGTGGTTCCGCCGGGGACGATATGCAGTTCCGGCAGACAGCAGTGTACCACGGGGGAGATTTTCATCCGGACGCTGCGCTTGTTGCCCTGTTTGAAACGGATTTGCCCTTTGCCATTTTTCAGACCCACCATTTCATCCGCTCGGACAGGTCGTTTGTGATAACATCGGCCGATCCGGCCACCCGGACCGTGTTTTCCATAGACGGGCTTCCTGCGGTGCAGGTGTATGCAGAGGTGCTGGGTGTGGCGACGGAGGCACTGGAAGATTGGCACTTCACGCTGCATCCCTTCATCCTGCGGCTGGGCGGGCGGAACTATGTGCGTACCGTGGGCAGGGTGAATGCGGACGGGAGCCTTGTGTTCATGAGTCCCATTGATCAGGGACTGGTGCTGCACATGGGAACGGGCAGGGACATGGTGTATGATCTGGATGAATCGCTGCATCGTGCCCTTTCCGGTGTGCCCCGGCCGAAGCTGCTTATTGGCTGCGAATGCGTGCACCGCAGACTGGAGGCAGAGCGGTGCGGGCTGACGGAAGCCCTGTGCGCCGTGCTGCGCGAGGTGCCGCATGTGGGCTTTCATACCTACGGCGAGCAGGTGGACGGGCTGCATGTGAACCAGACCTTTACCGGGGTGATACTGGGTGAAGGGGCTGCTGAGTAACGAATTTCCGGCGTGCCGTTGCCTGGGTGCGTCTGCCGGAAAAATATCTGTATGCCGCAAGTCGGCAGGAAGCGGCCCGGGGGCTGCGTTTTTTTGAACCTTTTATCTGTGAGGAGCATGCGTCATGGCATCCATTGGAACCCCGCTCACCCCTTCCGCCACCCGTATGATGCTGCTCGGCTCCGGAGAGCTGGGCAAGGAAGTTGCCATAGAGGCCATGCGGCTGGGCGTGGAAGTGATTGCGGTAGACAGGTATGAAAACGCTCCGGCCATGCAGGTGGCGCACCGTTCCTACCCCATCAATATGCTGGACGGGGCGGCTCTGAGACGCATCATAGAGACCGAAAAGCCGGATATCATTGTGCCGGAAATAGAGGCCATTGCCACGGATACCCTTGTGGAGCTGGAGCGTGAAGGCTTTACCGTGGTGCCCACGGCCCGCGCCGCCCGCCTGACCATGAACCGCGAGGGCATACGGCGGCTGGCTGCGGAGGAACTGGGGCTGCCCACATCCACCTACCGTTTCGCGGATACGGAAGAGGAGTATCGTGCCGCTGTTGCCGCCATAGGGCTGCCCTGCGTGGTCAAGCCGGTGATGAGTTCTTCCGGCAAGGGACAGAGCACGGTGCGGACGGAGGCCGACATAGCCGCAGCGTGGGCATATTCGCAGGAAGGCGGGCGCACCGGCGGCGGACGCGTGATAGTGGAAGGGTTTGTGGCCTTTGATTATGAAATCACGCAGCTGACTGTGCGCCACGCTGGGGGAACCAGCTTCTGTGACCCCATAGGGCATGTACAGGTGGACGGTGACTATCGCCTTTCATGGCAGCCGCAGCCCATGAGCCCCAAGGCGCTGGAGGAAGCCCGCCGTGTTGCCGGGGCCATTACGGAAGCTCTGGGCGGCCGGGGGATATTCGGGGTGGAACTGTTCATACGCGGGGATGAGGTGATTTTCAGCGAAGTTTCGCCGCGCCCGCACGACACGGGGCTGGTGACCGTTATCTCGCAGGATATGAGCGAGTTTGCGCTGCACGTGCGGGCCATTCTGGGGCTGCCGGTCCCGGCCATCATTCAGCGCGGTCCTGCCGCCTCCAGCGTGGTGCTGGTGGAGGGCAACGGCACCGGGCCCAGCTTCGGAAATCTGGACAAGGCACTCAGCGAACCACAGACGCAGCTGCTCCTGTTCGGCAAGGCGGAAGTGAAGGGCAAGCGGCGTCTGGGAGTTGCTCTGGCATTGGCTGACTCCGTAGAAGAAGCAAAGCGCAAGGCACAGCGGGTATCCTCTGCCGTGACGGTGCGGTTTGAATAAGGAATAGGCGGCCCGACAGGGCGTTGCCTGACCGTACGGGGCCGTATCCTGTCAGATAGTCGGGACAACAGGTGATGAGGCCCTGAAGAGCAGGGGGATTTGTGAAACAACCAAGGCCGACGGGGTGACCTGTAGGCCTTTTTGCGTATGGCGCGCGCGGGGCAGGGGCGGGGCGGGCAAGGGGCAACGGGAACACGAAGGGGTCACCGGACAAGAGGATGCAAAGAAGCCGGGGACCCGAAGGTCCCCGGCTGTCAAAGCGTCAGGAGTATACGCGATCTATGGTCTGATCAGAGTACCTTAGAAGGTGTACTGGAAGATCAGGTTAGCCTTCCATGCATCTTCGTCGTACTTGATGGCGTTGTTGCCCATGCTCCAGGTAGATTCGTCGAGGTCCAGGTTCACGTAACCCAGTTCAACGATCATGGCCAGGTTTTCATAGATCATGTACTTGTGGTCGAAGTTCACTTCCCAAGCATGGTCCTTGTCGGTCATGAAGGTGCCGATGTTGT
>CAYRLL010000081.1:0-10920 GCA_964425115.1 uncultured Desulfovibrio sp.
ACCACCAACTCCTGCGTTTACATCATGGAGGGCAAGGACCCGAAGTGCATCACCAACCCCGAAGGCGGCCGCACCACGCCGTCCATCGTGGGTTTCACCGACAAAGAACGTCTGGTGGGCGACATTGCCAAGCGTCAGGCCGTTACCAACCCCGAGCGCACGGTATTTGCCATCAAGCGCCTCATGGGCCGTCAGTTCAGCGCGCCGGAAGTGGGCCGCTGGGCTTCGCACTCCCCCTACAAGATCGTTTCCGGCAACGGCGGTGACGCCCATGTTGAAATAGAAGGCCGCAGCTACTCTCCGGCAGAAGTTTCCGCCATGATTCTGGCCAAGCTCAAGGCAGATGCAGAAGCCTATCTGGGCGAGGAAGTAACGGAAGCGGTCATCACCGTTCCCGCCTATTTTAACGACTCCCAGCGTCAGGCCACCAAAGATGCCGGGCGCATCGCCGGTCTTGAAGTCAAGCGCATCATCAACGAACCCACGGCCGCGTCCCTCGCCTACGGTTTCGACAAAAAGGCCAACGAAAAAATCGCCGTGTTCGACCTCGGCGGCGGCACCTTCGATATCTCCATCCTCGAGGTGGGCGACAACGTTGTGGAAGTGCGCGCCACCAATGGCGATACCTTCCTCGGCGGCGAAGACTTCGACCTTGCGGTCATCAACTACCTTGCGGACGAGTTCAAGCGCGAAAACGGCATAGACCTCACCAAGGACCGCATGGCCCTGCAGCGCCTGAAGGAAGCGGCAGAAAAGGCCAAGAAAGACCTCTCCACCTCCATGGAGGCGGAAGTCAACCTGCCCTTCATCACCGCAGACCAGAACGGCCCCAAGCACCTCATGCTCAAGCTCTCCCGGGCCAAGCTGGAAAAGCTGGTGGAACATCTTGTTGATCGCACCATCGCCCCCTGCAAAAAGGCCCTTGCCGATGCAGGCCTCACCGCTGCGGAAATTGACGAAGTGGTGCTTGTGGGCGGCATGACCCGCATGCCTCTGGTGCAGAAGAAGGTGGCAGAATTCTTCGGCAAGGAGCCCAACCGCTCCGTAAACCCCGACGAGGTGGTGGCCATGGGTGCCGCCATTCAGGGCGGCATACTTGCAGGCGATGTTAAGGACGTGCTGCTGCTGGACGTTACCCCGCTCTCGCTGGGTATCGAAACGCTGGGCGGCGTGTTCACCAAGCTCATCGACCGCAACACCACCATTCCCACCAAGAAGTCGCAAACCTTCACCACGGCTGCGGACAACCAGCCCTCGGTGTCCATCCACGTACTGCAGGGCGAGCGCCCCATGGCGACAGACAACATGACGCTGGGCCGCTTTGAACTGACCGGCATTCCTCCGGCACCGCGCGGCATGCCCCAGATCGAAGTCTCCTTCGATATTGACGCCAACGGCATCGTGCACGTTTCCGCAAAGGATCTGGGCACCGGCAAGGAGCAGTCCATACGCATCACCGCCTCCTCCGGCCTCTCGGAAGATGAAATCCAGCGCCTGATCAAGGAAGCGGAATCCCATGCGGATGAAGACAAGAAGAAGCAGCAGGTCATAGAGGCGCGCAATCAGGCAGACACGCTCATCTACTCGGCGGAAAAGTCCGTACGCGACCTTGGCGACAAGCTGGATGCAGCTCTCAAGGCAGACATCGAAGCCAAGGTGACCGCCCTGCGCAAAGTCATGGAGGGCGAAGACGTCGAAGCCATCCAGAAGGCCACAGAAGAACTGTCGCAGGCATCCCATAAGCTTGCCGAGCAGCTCTACGCCCAGCAGGCGCAGGCTGCGGACGCCGGCGCAGCAGGCGCAGGGGCTTCCGCCTCTGCCTCTTCCGGCAAGGATGACGACGACGTGGTGGATGCCGACTACACCGAAGTGAAGAAGTAGCGGCAGCGGCGTAACCGCCATTCCCGCTCTTGCAATTGCCTCGGTATGCGTTTAGCTTGGCCTGATTCGCCATTTGGCGGGTCAGGCCTTTTCACTTATGGTAGCCAACGACATGACATATATACCGTTCTTCCGAGCTGCCGGCTCCCGTTCCGGCGCATCTTCACTGCCGAAGCTTCTGGTCGTCCTCGTTCTTCTCCTCTCCGCTTTGGGCGGCTGCCAGAAGGCAGTGCTCACCCCTCCCGGAGAAGGCCCCAGAACTCCCGTAGCCATCAGCGCAGATGCCCCCCTGGCGGACAAGGCTTTTGCGGCCTACATGCAGGGCGACTACCGCCTCGCCTCCACCCTGTACGACAGGCTGCTGCAGGAACCGGGGCTCTCACGGCGCGAGACCGTGGAGGCATGGAAGTATTTCGCCCTTTCAAACATTGCCTACGGCAAGCATCATCTTGGGCTGGAGGCGCTGGAAAAATGGCGTTCTCTGGACCCGGAAGCCCAGACCGGCGCGGAGTGGCTGAACGCGTATAACCGGGCCATGACCGGCATGTCCGGAACAGGCGCTGCCCGCACGCTGGAAGGCACGGTGCAGGATGACCAGCGCCCGTGGGCCGTCAGGGCAGAATCGGCCCTGCTCCTTGCCCGCATGCAGTGGGAAGGCGGCGACAAGGCCTCCAACGCCGCAGCCCTGCAGGCGCTGGAGACCCTCTACGCCCAGACATCGGCCCCTGCCGATGCCGGATTGCGCGCCACACTGGAGTCACGTCTCTACACCCTGCTGCAGGAAACGGACGAGAACGCTCTGGCGCGCCTTGCCGGACATCTCACGGCAGAGAACGAACTGCGCTACCCCTATTCAATCATCCTGCTGGAAAAAGCCCGCCGCACGGCCACTGACAGCGCAGACTGGCCTCCCGCATGGCAGGCCATGCAGCGCCTGCGCCACACAGACACCTTTGCAGACAGGCTCCTTCTGGACCGCGTGCTCATGCCGCTGGAGCAGGAGTTCGGCCGCCCGTCGCAGGGCATTGCCCTTGCGCTGCCCCTGACCGGGCCGTTCGGCAACATCGGCTGGAAAATCCTGCGCGGGGCGGGCGTTGCCCAATGGGAACTGGCGCGGCAGGGGAACGACCTCTCCGTCACTGTCATAAATACTGCGGCAGCAGGCTGGGAACAGAGGCTGGAATCCCTGCCGGAAGGTGTCTCCATCGTGGGCGGCCCGCTGCAAAAAGAAACGTACACCACCATGCAACGCACCGGCCTGCTGCGGCAGCGGGCGTTCTTCACGTTCCTGACCAGCCTGAACGAAGGAGAGGAAGGCCGCATCGCATGGCGCTTCTTCTCCAGCCCGCGGGACCAGATACGCAGCCTGCTTGACTTTGCACAGCAGGATCTGGAAATTGCCCAGTACGGCATTCTCGCTCCGGATGAACCTTTCGGGGCACACATGGCGCAGATGTTCCGCCAGACAGCTTCAGAAATGGGAGCAAGCACCACGGTATCGGCAACATACGCCCCCAAGGACACGCTTACATGGAGCAAGGTCCTGCACACCTTCCTCCGGGTACCCGCGCAGCGCGCAGGTGAAGATACCCCCATGCCGCCCAATCCGCCGTTCCAGGCCGTGTTCCTGCCCGATGGCTGGCAGCAGATGCAGGCACTGCTCCCCCATTTCTTCTACTATCAGGAAGACCGCATGGTCTTTCTGGGCAACGCCCTGTGGGAACAGGGACTTTCCGGCAGCAGCGATACGGAAACCCGCTACCTCAATCTGGCCGTGTTCCCCGGCTCATGGAACCCGTATGCCCCCACTGCGGCGGCCATGTCTCTGGCCGGGGCGCTGGATGAATCCGGGCTGGGCAAGCCCGACCTGTGGGTAGGCCTCGGGTATGATTTCGTCCGCTTCGCCTCCATGCTGGGCACACCGGAAAAGGGTGAAGGTGCCTCCGCCATGAATACGCGCATCCAGTCCGCGCAGCAGATGGACTGGAGCATCGCCCCCATCCGCTGGACGGCAGACGGGCTTGCGGCACAAAAGATGTTCCTCTTCACGCCTGCCGCGCAAGGCTTTACGCCCATTGATCCCGCCCAGTTCAAAGAACGACTGGAGAATACCCGCGCCCGTCATGCGGACCGGGTAAAGATGCTGGAAGAGGCCCGCCAGCAGAAACGTCAGTGACCTGCCAGCTTCTTGCAGGCAGTACGGGCAGTACGGGCAGCACGGGCAGCACGGAAAAGACAGACAGCAAGCAGGAACAAGGCACCGTCCTGTGCCGGTATCCGGCCTGCGGGGAGTGCCTCTCCCGAACCTGCCCGTCCAGTGCCGCCTTTGCAGGACGCAAACAGATGGGAAAGGCCTACTGCACTGCGCAGCGCCCCGCAAAACGGCAAGGGCAGCGCCATCGGCCCTCACGGACAAGCTGAGGCCCAAGCCCCCTGTCTGTGCCGTACATATGGATGAAATGATACTCGCGCGATGTCAGGTCCGCTTCAGGGCCCGGCCTGCCTCCCCTGCCTGCATCGCGCTGCCTTAATCGCTCTGCCTGCATCGTTCTGCCCAGATCGCCCTGTCAGAGCCCTATTGATTGCGCCGTACTGTTACGGAGAACAAGGAGTGCCTTCCATGAAAATTTCCCCCGAACAAGTGGCCCGTATAGCCAAACTGGCCCGGCTGGAGCCGGACGATGCCAAGCTCGCCCTGTTCGCAGGCCAGTTCGAATCCATTCTCAACTATATGGATACGCTGAATGAACTGGATACCACAGGCGTGGAGCCGCTCTACAGCCCTGTCATCCACGCCACGGTGCTGCGTGACGATGTGGCCGTCAAAACCGCCCGGCGGGATGATGTGCTCTCCAACGCCCCGGAATCCGATGGTCAGTTCTTCATTGTGCCAAGGATAGTCTGAAGAATTTCCCCAAGGCTGCCTCAATAACACTGAACGCTGCCCCGGTCCCGGCACGCCGTAACACGGCATAAGCCCGGACACGCATCGCACAGCAGCGGAATCACTATATACGCCAGCCCGCCAACCTGCCGGAGAATTGCGCCATGTCAGAACTCTACGCGAAAACACTCACCGAAATCCGCGCCCTGCTTGCCTCCCGTGCGGTTTCCGCAGAAGAAACCGTGGCCTCGTGCCTGAGCCGCATACACGCCACGGAACCCAAAATTCAGGCCCTGCTCTCCGTGCAGGCGGAAGAAGCCCTGACAACCGCCCGTGCCATGGATGAAAAAGGCCCCGATCCGGCAAAACCCCTGTGGGGCGTTCCGGTCATCGTCAAGGACGTGCTGTGTACCAAAGGGGTGCCCACCACCTGCGGCTCGCGCATTCTTGAAAATTTCCGCCCCTTTTATGATGCCTTTGCGGTGCGCAGGCTCAGGGAGGCCGGAGCCATCCTGCTGGGCAAGGCAAACATGGACGAATTCGCCATGGGGTCCTCCACAGAGAACTCCGCCTACCATCCCACCCGCAACCCGTGGGATCTGGCCCGCGTTCCCGGCGGCTCGTCGGGCGGTTCCGCCGCCTCGGTCACAGCCTGTCAGGCCCACGGCTGCCTCGGAACAGACACGGGCGGCTCCATCCGCCAGCCCGCCTCGCTCTGCGGCTGCGTGGGACTCAAACCCACCTATGGCCGTGTTTCCCGCTACGGCATGGTCGCCTACGGCTCCTCGCTGGACCAGATAGGCCCCATGACCCGCACGGTGGAGGACAATGCCCGCCTGCTGCAGGTCATCGCAGGGCACGACCCCAAAGACTCCACCTGTTCAGAATCTCCCGTGCCCGACTATCTGGCCGCCCTCTCCCGCACCGACCTTAAAGGCATCCGCATCGGACTGCCCGAGGAATTCTGGGCGCAGGGGCTGGACCCGGAAGTGGAAGCCGCCTGCTCCGCCGCGCTGGAAACCCTGAAGTCGCTCGGTGCACAGCCCGTGCAGGTCTCTCTTCCCCACTCGCGCTACGCCATCGCCGTGTACTACATCGTGGCCATGGCAGAAGCCAGCTCCAACCTCGCCCGCTTCGACGGCGTGCGCTACGGATTCCGCGACAAGGAAGCCTCGGAGCTTATGGACCTCTACGTCCGGTCGCGCAGCAAGGGTTTCGGCGAAGAGGTGCAGCGGCGCATCATGCTGGGAACCTCCGTGCTGTCCTCCGGCTATTATGATGCTTACTACCGCAAGGCCGCACAGGTGCGCAGACGCATCCGTGAAGACTACGAAAAGGCGCTTGCCCAGTGCGATGTGCTGTGCGGTCCGGCATCACCCGTCACCGCGTGGAAGGTAGGCGAGCTCACGGACGACCCGCTCAAGATGTACCTCATGGACATCTACACCATCTCCCTGAACCTCGCGGGGCTTCCCGGCATGTCCCTGCCCGTGGGACTGGGCAGGGAAAGCGGTATGCCCGTCGGTCTCCAGTTGCTCGGCAAACCCTTTGCGGAAGAAACGCTTTACGGCATTGCCGCCGCACTGGAACGGGCCACGCCCCCCCTCGGGCAGCCTGCAGCACTATAAAAACGGGGCATTACGGCCCCTTACAGCACAAACCAGACGCCACCATGACCACTGCAGTAGCCATAAGCGGCGGCACCGATTCCATGTTCGCCCTGCTCTCGCTCAAGGAGCAGGGCGTGCCGGTCTTTGCCCTGCATGCCCACTTCCTGCCCCGCAGCGAGGAACGGGAACACGCCCTTGCCGCCATGTGCGGCACGCTGGACGTGCCCTTCCACGCCGTGGACCTGCATGACGAGTTTGAACGCTGCGTGGTGGAACCCTTTCTGGATGAATACGTGCACGCGCGCACCCCCAACCCCTGCGCTCTGTGCAACGCCCGCATGAAATTCGGTGCCCTGCTGCGCGAGGCGCGCGCTCTGGGCGCGGACCGCATCGCCACAGGCCATTATGCCATACTGCGCCACGACCCCGCCTACGGCACCGTGCTTGCCTGCGGGCACGACCCGGCCAAGGACCAAAGCTACTTCCTTTCGCTGGTTCCGCAGCAGGCTCTCGCGCAGGCGGTATTTCCCCTCGGCCGGCAGACCAAGGAAGCCGTGCGCGCGGAACTGGCCCGCCGTGGCCTTGTTCCGGCCTATCCCGGAGAAAGTCAGGAAATCTGCTTCGTCCCCGATGATGACTACCGGGCCTTTCTCCGCAGCAGGGGCAGGGTGCAAAAAGCCTCAGGCCCCATCGTCACCGTCTCCGGCAAACGCATAGGCAGCCATTCCGGGCTGTGGCATTACACAGAAGGCCAGCGCAAAGGCTTGGGCGTTGCGTGGCACGCACCGCTGTATGTCATCCGCAAGGATGCACACAGCAACACACTGGTGGTGGGTGAAAAGGAACATCTGGTTTCGGCGGGCTGCATCGTCCGGGACGCGAACCTGCTCGTTCCGCCCTCTCTGTGGCCGCAGCAGGTGCAGGTGCGCACGCGCTACAGACAGCAGCCCTTTGCGGCATACGTGGCAGACATCGTTCCCGGTGAGGAAAAAACAGGCCCGGCACGCATGACAGTGCACTTTGCCGGTCCGCGAACCCCTCCCGCCGCCGGGCAAATATGCTGCATCTACGATGAACAGGGCACCGTGCTGGGCGGCGGCATCATCGAAAAGGCGCTGTAGCGTCGCGCCCTTTGCCATCGGTTCAGACGGGACGCAATTCCGCCATGGTATCCAGCAGCACCCGGTGGTCCAGCGGCTTTTCGATAAAGGCGTCCGCCCCAATCAGCGTCGCCGCCGCGCGGGCGTTCTCTATGCTCAGATAAGAAGCTCCGGCAGTCATGGCCACCACGCGCACGGCGGGAAACTCCCGCTTCAGCTGCATAATGGTCTGCAGTCCGTCCTGTTCAGGCATGAACAGGTCCGTTATAACAATATCGGCCCCGTGGGCGCGCACAGCCCGCATCCCTTCCGCCCCGTCTCCGGCGCTGAGCACCTTGTAGCCCACCGTTCTGAGAATGGATTCCAGCATCCGTCTGAGCAGCAGATCATCTTCCATAACAATGACCCGCGTGCTCTCCCTGCTTTCGCTAGCATTGACAGCAACCATGACACATCCTATGCGGACCGCACTCCGCTTTCAGTGACCTCTCTTCCCGCGCGCCCCTGTCCTTCTCCGCCGCCAAGCCCTCTCCGGCGGCTGTGCTGCGCCCCCCTCCCGGCGGCATCTTCCTCCTGAACGGCATCCCCTTCAGCAACCGTCCGCATATCCGAAACATGCGGCGCCGCCCTCCCCGGCAACGCTTCATGCTCATCCGTTCCATCGCCAACCGGCAACGGCCCGGAATACTCCATCATACCGGCACCCTGTACACTTCGGGCGTTTTCCGGTTCTCCTTCCTGCCCGGCGGGCACAAGCGCATACCCGAACTGTTGCGCCATGAATTCCAGCGGGGCAACACTTCCGGTCCGCTTCATAATGTCCAGCAGCGTCTCCACGCCCAGCTTGGCCCCCGTATCATAGGGGTTCACCTCCCGCAGCAGGGTTGAATAGGGCTTGCCAATCTCCTTGGCAAGCGCCTTGGCGGGCACAGGGCTGTTCAGGACAATATCGTGGACTATCCTTGCCAGATTAACATACATAGGCGTTTCTCCCCTCGGAAAGGTGTACTCCGCACAACGTATCAAGAAGCGTACCAACCAGATAAATCAGAATATCTTTATGAAAACAGCAGCATAAAGCGCAAAAAATAAAGAGCGATTCGAACTGGCCTCAAGCAGAAATTTCAAATGTAAACTAAAAAGTTACAAACAGTATAATAGCATTACTCTCCCCGGGTCATATCCCAGCGACGCGCAATGCCGTGCTTGCGCAGCATGGCGTACAGCCATTGGCGCGTGACCCCTGCAATATCGCTGGCCCGTGCCACATTCCCCTTGGCCTGTGAGAGCAGGCGCTCCAGATACGCCCGTTCGGCAGACTCCAGTGCTGCATCCCGAAACTCCTTCCACACAGGCAACTCCGTTTCTTCACAGAACGCCACGCTCCCTTTGTCCACCACGCCCTGCGCGGCTGCCCCGGGCAGGGGCGCTGCAAACAGGGAACCTGCCCCGCCCCCCGTCCTGCCGGACCTATCCCACCAAACGGATTCCTGCACCACAGCCACCTCCGCCGAAGGGGGAACCATGCCCCACCCCATCTGACGAACCGGGCCTGCAGCACCCTCAGCCCCCGAACCTATACGGCGGCGCGCGGCGGCAACACGAACCACGCTGGGCAGGTGCTCCGGCAACAGCTGGTCGGAAAACCGGGCCCGCACCAGACTCTGCTCCACCACATGCATGAACTCACGCACATTGCCCGGCCACGGGTATTCGGCCAGCTCCCTCAAAAACACCTCGTTCAGACTTTTGGCGGCCATCCGGTACCGGGCGCATCCTCTGGCCACAAAATACGCTGCCAGCTCCGGAATATCCTCAAGCCGTTCACGCAGAGGCGGCAGCACCAGCGTAATGGCCTGCAACCGGTAGAGCATATCTTTACGAAAGGAGCCGCGCTCCACCATCTGGGGCAACGACCTGTTTGTGGCAGCCACCAGTCTGAAATTGCTGGCAACCTCCCTGCCTCCTCCCACAGGACGGAACCTCCGCTCCTGCAGTACGCGCAAAAATGTCCGCTGCTGCGGAATGGCAAGCTCGCTCACCTCGTCCAGAAACAGGGTTCCGCCGTCCGCCTGAAGAATAAGCCCGTCTCTGGGACGGTCCGCGCCGGTGAACGCCCCCTTCGCATGCCCGAAAAGCTCGCTCTCCGTCAGCGACTTGGCAATGGAGCCGCAGTCCACGGCCACAAAGGGCTTGCCCGCCCTCGCACTGTTCCGGTGAATGGCCCGCGCAAACAGTTCCTTTCCGGTTCCTGTTTCGCCGGTAATAAGAACCGGAGCATCGCTGGTGGCAGCTTCGGCAAGAATGCGAAAACACCTCTGCATACCGGGGCTGCTGCCCACAATGCCTTCCCGGTCAGGCTCCTGCAACCCGCTCCTGCCGTTCCGAAAGGCCAGCGCCCTGTGCACGGCCTGCTTCATGGCCGTAAGCGAAGCGGGCTTGGTTATGTAGTCCAGTGCGCCGCCCGTTATGGCCAGCTCCGCCCCGTCCGCGTCACAGTCTCCGGTGATGATGATGATTTCCGGTGCAAAAATATCCTGCCGGATATACGGAATGAGCGAAAGCCCGTCCCCGTCCGGCAACCCCACGTCCAGAAACACAAGGTCATACCCGCCCTGCGCCAACGCCTCCCGGCACTGGGCAATGGTAGAAACGCCGCATACCTCGTGCCCCTCCATCAACATGGCGGAAGACAGCATGTCCAGAAACAGAAGATCGTCATCCAGAATGAGAATGCGGGCCATATTCCTCCCCGGTCAGCCTTGCTCTATCCCCGTGGCAACCACATCCTTACCGTCGTTCCCGCACCGGGAACCGAATCCACAACCAGCTCACCTCCGTGCGCCCACAGAATGCCGCGCGCCAGGGCCAATCCCCGCCCCCGTGCACCGGCAGCCTCCCGGGTGGTAAAATACGGCTCGCAGCAACGTTCACGCGTTGCCGCGTCCATCCCGTGACCGGTATCCCGCACTTCCATAAGCACCGGCAACCGCTCCTCCGTCATCCGCACCCGCACATGCAGCGTGCCTCCCTGCGGCATGGCCTGCACACTGTTGCGCCATACGGCGTCAAACGCCTGCTCAAGCAACGGCTGGTCCACGTTCGCAAGCACCCGTTCCGCGCACACGTCCGTTTCCAGAAGCACTCCCCCCGGGAGCAGACTGCTCCGTTCCCGGCACCACCGCAGCGTCAATTCCGAAACATCGCAGCCCGCAGCATGCAGACGAACCTTGCCTCCCATGGTGCGCACGCGCTCCACCAGCTCCCGCGCCTGTTCGCACCCCTTAAGAATATTCCGCACGCTGCGCCCGGCAAGCGATGCGGCATCCCTCTCCGCAGAGGCGGCAATTTCCGCAAATCCCTGAATGGAGGCAAGCACGTTGTTAAAATCGTGGGCAACCCCGCCGGCAAAACAACGCACATGTTGCCGCCTGTCAGCCAAGGC
>CAYRLL010000081.1:11020-15102 GCA_964425115.1 uncultured Desulfovibrio sp.
CACGGCCCCGGCATCCCCTCTATGCCCGGCAATCCCCGCCCACCTCAGGGGAAAAGCCTCCACAAACGCCACCTGTCCGTCAGGCAGGGGCACATGTCCCTGCCAATGCCGTCCTCCGGCAACGGCGGCCCGCAGCTCGCAGGGCATCTGCGCAAGCATGTTCCGCGACAGAGCAGCCAAACTGCCGCGCTCCGTTCCGTCAGCATCAGGCCCGAACATGGCAAAAAAAACAGCATTGGCCTGTATCACAGCACAGGCAGTGTCCACTCCGGCCACACCAAGGCCGCACGCCTCAAACAGGTCTTCAGCCACACTCCCCCCGCGTGTTCTTGCCAATTTCCGTTTCAGGGCGCACTATCGGGCTGACCAACGTTCCGGCCAATCATATGATATTGCCCTACCACGGTATTCCTACCTACATCAACGCCGTCCGGCATCACCCGAACGACATTACAGCTGACGGCACGGCACGACGACAAAAGGAGCACCCATGCACGAGAACATCATATTCAAACGGATAGGCACTATCTCTTCTCCGTACCATACCCTCAGTGATATGCCTATTCAACCCATAGGCGCAAGGGATACCGAGGGCCGCATCACCCTCCTTCCGGAACTTGCAGAGGGCCTGTGCGACCTGCAGGGCTTTTCCCATCTCATTCTGCTCTACCACTTCCATAACAGCCAAGGCTACGCCCTCAGCGTCACACCCTTTCTGGATACACAGAAGCGGGGCCTCTTTGCCACCCGCGCACCGCGCCGCCCCAACTCCATAGGGCTCTCCGTGGTGGAACTGCTGCGGGTGGAGGGAACGGAACTGATTATCAAGGGAATAGACGTGCTGAACGGCACCCCCCTGCTGGACATCAAGCCCTATGTGCCCGCTTTTGATTCACCCGCAGGCCCGGTGCGCACAGGCTGGCTGGAATCCTCTGCCCGTGCGGCGCAGGAACACCGCTCCGATGCACGCTTCACAAACGGCGAGGCGAACCGCCCCCGGTAATCCGTAACCAGAGGCCAGCAGCCAACGTTCAGCGGCCAGCCCGCATGGCCGCAAGTGCCGACCGGATACTCCGCGCCTTGGCCCGCCCGATACCGGGAATGGCGGCAAGCTCTTCTTCTCCTGCTTCCGCCATGGCACGCACGGTGGGAAAATGCGCCCACAGCGCCTTGGCAAGGGCCGGTCCCACGCCGGGAATACGCTGCAATTCGCCGGAAAGCGCAGACCCCGCGCGGGCCTTGCGGTGCCGCCGCAGCGAATAATCGTGCACCGTATCGCGCACCAGCTGCAGAAACAGCAGTTCCTGCGAACCGGCCTTCATGTTCACGGGGTTCATCCTGCCCGGCAGATAGACCACATCGGCCACGTTGCCTTTGCGCCTGTCTGCCCTGCCATGCTCCTCACTCCTCGCCTTGGCTATGGCTGCCACCGCAAATCGGTCCGCAGCCCCTTCCCGCTCCAGCACAGAGAATACCGCCGCCAACTGCCCCTTGCCCCCGTCTATGAGCAGCAGGTCGGGCCACGGCGGGCCGGATTCCAGCCTGCGCGCCATCCACTGCGCCAGCACGCCGTAGTCGTCGCCTCCGGCATCCTCGTCGGCAAAGGCATACGTACGGTACTGGTCCTTGGCGGGCCTGCCGTCCTCAAACACCACCATGCCCACGCGGGTATTGCGCCCCCCGGTGTGCGAAACATCCACCGCCTCAATGCGTACGGGGGGCTGCGCCATGCCCAGCCGCGCCGCCAGCAGGCCCGCCGTATCCAGCCCGCGGGCCGAGCGCGCGCTCTCTGCCGCATTGCGCTGCGCCATGGAAACCAGCCTGTTTTCCGTCTCGTTGCGGGGCGGCCCTACGCGCACCATGCCTCCGCGCAGGTCTGAAAGGGCTTCCGCAAGCGCGGGCATGGCTTCATCTCGGGCGGTGTCCATTTCTGCTCCACGATTCTGCGGCCCGCGAGCTTCAGGCTGCCCCGTATCCGACCAACCCGCTTCCGGCCAACGCCCTTCCGACCAGCCCGTTTCCAGCCTGCCAGCTGCTGTCCCGCCAATCGCGCCAGTTGCGCCCGTCCCGCCAGTCGCGCCCGGCGCAACCATGTCCAATGTGTCCTCTGAGGCGGTTTCCATGTCTATGGCCCACGGCACCACTATCCGCTCCGGTATCACACTGTGCGGGCCGTAATACTGGGCCAAAAAACTGGTCAGCACCTCCGGTGCCTCCGCCAGCCCCAGTCCCGGCCAGACAAAATCACGCTTATCGGTAAGCATCCCACCGCGCACAAAGAGCAGGCCCAGCGCAAGCCCGGCCGGGGTTTCCGCCACGCCCAGCACATCCATATCGCGCGCATCGGGCAGCACCGCCGCCTGCCGCTCCACAGTGCGGGTAATGGCGGCTATCTGGTCACGCAGCACCGCCGCCTGCTCAAACGCAAGATTCTCAGAGGCCTCTTCCATCTGGGCACGCAATATGTCGAGCAATTCGGAAGACCGTCCCCGGAGCAGCATCTCCACCTTGCCCGCCATCTCGCGATATGCCGCCGCATCCACAGGCAGGCAGCACGGCGCGGGGCACTGCTGCATATAATGATACAGACAGGGGCGCGTCCGGTTGGCAAACGCCCTGTCCGCACACCGCCGCAGCGGAAATACGGCGTGTATGGCCTTCCATGTCTCCCGCGCCGCCACGGCGGAGGTAAACGGCCCGAAATAGGCCGAACCGTCCCGCACAACCTTGCGGGTCAGCGTCAGGCGCGGCCATGCATGCCGCTTGGTCAACCTGAACAGCACATACTGTTTGTCGTCGCGCAGCAGAATATTATACCGGGGCCTGTGCTTCTTGATAAGGCTGGCTTCCAGCAGCAGGGCCTCTTTCTCCGACGTGGTGGATATCGTGTCCACCGTTCGCGCCATGCGCAGCATGGCCCGCGTCTTGGGGGTCAGCGTATCTTCCGGCCGGAAATACGATGCCACCCGCCGACGCAGGTGCTTGGCCTTGCCCACATAGACAATGCGCCCGCCCTCGTCCTTGAAGAGATACACTCCGGGCGTGAGCGGCACGGTTGCGAGATCAATTTTGTCCATACTCAGTGCCTACCCCCTTCCTCTCAAAAAGTCAAAATAATGACTAAATCACCCCTGAAATCGGGAAAAATTCTTGAACCAGCTCCGACGCACGATTGCAACAATGCCATAACAAGGCATAATATAAAGCAATAAACGCTGTTGCCGCATAAATCTGCATGTTTAAAAAATTTTACTTTTTTCCTTGCCAGCAATGTCAAAGCTGCGGTAAATACTCCGGTAACAATTGTGGTCATCCGCGTCAGGAGCCGCAACAACGTAAAAGAAGGAAGGTTTACCAATGAAACGCATCATCACTCTGATGCTCGCCCTCGGCCTCGTCTTCGGTGCTGTCGCCAACAGCTCCGCAGCCGACATCAAGGCCAAGGGTTCGTTCACCATGGAATACGGCTGGATGGACAACCTGAACTTTGAAAAGGGTTCCTCCACCGGCGGCGACGGCACTTCTGAAGACGACTTCATCGCTCAGCAGCGCTTCCGCACCCAGATCGACATCGTGGCCAGCGAAAACCTGTCCGGTGTCGTGTTCTTTGAAATCGACAACGCTTGGGGCCAGGGCGGCGGCGCCACTGCCGGTGGCAACCGTGTTGGTGCAGGCCGTGGTGGCGCTCTGGGCGCCGATGGCGTGAACATCGAAACCAGGCGCGCCTTCATCGACTGGACCGTGCCGAACACCGACCTGGCGTTCCGCATGGGTATCCAGGGTCTGGCCCTGCCCGCCCCCGTGGCCGGCTCCTCCATCCTGGATGACGACGTGGCAGCCATTCTGGCTACCTACAAGGTCAACGACATGCTGACCCTGAACGCCTTCTGGGCACGTCCCTACGACAAGGCTCAGGGCGAAACCCTGTCCGGCGTGGGCATCAACCACAACGATGAAATCGACCTGTTCGGTCTCATCGCCGGTATCGAACTGGATGGCATGAACATCACCCCCTGGGCCATGTACGGCGCAGTGGGTGCGGATGCTCACGTTGTTGGCGGCCTGCAGTCCCTGTTCGCAGC
>CAYRLL010000082.1:0-14817 GCA_964425115.1 uncultured Desulfovibrio sp.
TGGCGCGCAGCAGCGGGCCGTACTTGTGCACGGCGCGGATGGCGGCGGCGCAGAACACCAGAAACTGCATGTTCTCGTGCGGGGTGTCGCCGGGATCAAACAGGCTGCCGAGGCTGGCGTTGCCGATGGAGTAGTTCACGTGCTTGCCGGAGCCGTTAATGCCCGCAAAGGGCTTTTCGTGCAGCAGGCACACCATGCCGTAGCGCAGGGCCACTTCCTTGAGGGTGGTCATCACCATCTGGTTATGGTCGGTGGCAAGGTTGGAATTTTCGTAGATGGGCGCGATTTCAAACTGGCCGGGAGCCACTTCGTTGTGGCGGGTCTTCACGGGCACGCCCAGCTTGTACAGTTCGCGTTCCACTTCCATCATGAAGGACAGCACGCGCGGCGGAATCGCGCCGAAGTAGTGGTCTTCCATCTCCTGACCCTTGGCGGAAGGCGCACCGAAGAGGGTGCGGCCGGCAAGCTGCAGGTCGGGACGGTTGAGCACAAAGTTGCGGTCCACAAGGAAATATTCCTGTTCGGGGCCGGCGTAAGACTGCACGCGCTCGTCAGACGCCTTGCCGAAGAACTTGAGCACGCGCTGCGCCTGCGTGTTCAGGGCCTGCTGGGAGCGCAGCAGGGGGGTTTTCTTGTCCAGCGCCTCTCCGGTCCAGGAGACGAAGGCGGTGGGAATGCACAGGGTGGTGCCGTTGGGGTTTTCCCGGATGTAGGCGGGGTTGGTCACGTCCCATGCGGTGTATCCGCGGGCTTCAAAGGTGCTGCGCAGGCCGCCGCTGGGGAAGCTGGAGGCATCCGGCTCGCCCTGAATGAGCAGCTTGCCCGAAAATTCTGCTATGGCGCCGCCCTTGCCGTCCGGGGTGAGGAAGCCGTCGTGCTTTTCGGCGGTCATGCCGGTAAGGGGATAGAAGACATGGGTGTAGTGGGTGGCACCCTTGGATACGGCCCAGTCCTTCATGGCATTGGCAACGGTTTCCGCGATGGAGGGGTCCATCTGCTCGCCCTTGTCCATGGTGCGCTTGAGGGTCTTATATACGTTCTTGGGCAGGCGTTCCTTCATGACCTTGTCATTGAACACGTTGCAGCCGAAGAGGTCGGTGGGCTTTTCTTCCATGAAGTTCAGGGGCTTTTCGGTTGCCCTGAAGTTGTTGACGGCGGTGATGGCATTCAGCCGGGCCTGGGATCCGCTCATGTTTACAGCTCCTTGCAGAAGTTTGTTAACTCCCCGGAAAGGGATTTTGTTCCTATGACCAGCCCTTGGCGGGCTCCCTGCCAACGAGAAACCGGTTCCCGCCCGGTGGTTGCGGCTGTGCCGCCAACGGTTCAGGCGTGTTACGGAAGAATAGCACGTTCAGTGCCAGTGCTTGTATGACGGCACGTTAGCAGTATTGAGTAGCCATTGCCACAGTTTTTCAATGCTTATTTTTACAAAAAAAGCAAAAAACAAGAGGTGGCACCCCTTTCTATTATAACAATATTGTGAAAAAGAGAGAAAGTGCGCAATGCGCGAGCGTTTTTGTGCTGACAAAATTGTAATATGTAACGATGGGCGGAGTGCGGCCTACGAAAAATGTGGCCGGGTGAAGGGGGAAGCGGAGGATGTGCGGCGCAGCCGGTGTGCCGTGCCGGGCAAATTGTACGACGGAAGGCTAATGGAATGGTGCGGCGTGCCGATAGGGAGGTATGGATTTGCCGCGGACATGCGTATGCGGTGGCAGGTATGCGGGGCCGTTCCGGTTTCCGTCATGCAAGGAGAAGAGAAGGATGAACGGCATTCAGGCTGGATATGGCGCAGATGCGTACGGGTTCGGGCAACTGTTCGGGCTTTCGCGCGGGGCTGCGGGTGGCTCCGGTTCCCTGCTGGGTAACGGGCGCGTTTCCGTATCTGCCCGGCAGGACAGAGATGTCTCGGAGGTGTTTGCGGCGGACGTGGTTTCGCGCATTGCGCCGCCCGACCCGGAAAGCCTGCAGGACCCGGATGCCCTTGCGGGCTTTGGGGAAGATGCGCAGGGGCTTGCCGGAGCGCTGCGGCGTACGGTGGACCATGTGCAGGAACGCTACGGCAAGGAAGCTGCCACGGCGGTGATGGGCATGATGTACAGCCGCATTGCCGAGGGCGGCGTGACCGAAGATTCGCTGGGAAAGGGCTTGCTGGACAGTGTGCGGTTCATTGACCGCAACTTCGGCATGGCCGAGGGCGATGCCTTTATGGCCGAGCTGAACGGCGACCTGAACGAGCAGATGAATGCCTACTTTGATAACGGGCTGAACGAGCGGTTTTTTGCCGCAACGCCGGGAACGGCCTCTCTTTCGCAATCTTTTTCCACCGCCCTTGCCACGGTTGCCAAGGACGCCGGACAGGATACGGCGGACGGGATTCTGGCCCTGCTGGAACAGGCCATGGCGGAAACGGAGAACCCGCTTGAGGCGCTGAAGGCGGCGCTTGCCGAGGCTGACGGGATGCTGGGCGAGCAGAATGCCGGGCTTTCGTTCACCGGACTGCTGGCGCAGAATGTGGCGCAGGGCGAGGCCGCCCTTGCCCCCAAGGTGGGAACGCTGCTGGACCTGACGGTGTAACGTCGCTGTTGGAAGGTCGGTGTAACGCCGCTGCTGGCTTTGCGCAGCAAGCAAAAAACGAAATTTGTTGTACTATCAAATAAGAAGGGCCGCCGGAGCAATGCCGGCGGCCCTTCATGTTTACATGGCTAGAGGATGGGCAGATAGCGCTTTATCTCGTATTCCGAGACATGGGTGCGGTATTCGTCCCATTCGATGAGCTTGTTGCCCACAACGTTGCGGTGCAGGTGGTCGCCGAGAATGGTCTTCATGAGCGTGGAGCCTTTGAGGAGCATGGCGGCTTCGTACAAAGAGCCGGGCAGGGAGTCTATGCCCTTGGCGGTGAGGTTTTCGCTTTCCATGGCGAAGATGTTCTCTTCTACCGCCGCGGGAAGTTCATACCCCTTTTCTATGCCTTCCAGCCCTGCGCCGAGCATGACGGCAAAGGCGAGGTAAGGGTTTGCGGCAGGGTCGGGGCTGCGCAGTTCTATGCGGGTGGCGGCTTCCTTGCCGGGCTTGTACATGGGAACGCGGATGAGGGCAGAACGGTTGCGCTGCGCCCACGCGATATAGACCGGAGCCTCATAGCCCGGCACAAGCCGTTTGTAGGAGTTCACCCACTGGTTGGTGATGCAGGTGAATTCCTTGGCGTGGCGCAGAAGGCCAGCAATGTAGGCGCGGGCATCGCCGGAAAGGTGGTGCGGGTCGTTGGCGTCGAAGAAGGCGTTCTTGCCGTTTTTGAACAGCGACTGGTGCACATGCATGCCGGAGCCGTTTTCGCCGAAGATGGGCTTGGGCATGAAGCTGGCGTAGCAGCCGTGCTTGCGGGCGACCTCCTTGACCACAACCTTGTAGGTCATGGCGATGTCGGCCATTTTCAGGGCTTCGTTGTAGCGCAGGTCTATTTCGTGCTGCGAAGGAGCCACCTCATGGTGGGAGTATTCCACGGGAATGCCCATGCGTTCCAGCGCGAAAATGATCTCGCGGCGCACGTCGTTGCCGAGGTCAAGCGGGGGGGCGTCGAAGTAGCCGCCCGAATCAAGCGGCTGCGGGCAGGAGGAGCTGGCGAAAAGGAAGAATTCCAGTTCCGGGCCCACATAGTAGGTGTAGCCCTTCTGGGCGGCGCGTTCCACATGCTTGCGCAGGATGTAGCGGGGGTCGCCCTCATAGGGGGTGCCGTCCGGGCTTTTGATGTCGCAGAACATGCGGGCCACGGGGCGTTCCAGCGGGCGCCATGCGCATATCTGGAAGGTGGTGGCGTCCGGGAAGGCGACCATGTCCGATTCCTCGATGCGGGTGAAGCCCAGAATGGAGGAGCCGTCAAAGCCCATGCCTTCTTCAAAGGCGGCTTCCAGTTCGCTGGGGGTTACCTGAAAGCTCTTCAGGGTGCCCAGAATGTCCACAAACCAGAACTGGACGAAGCTGACATTGTATTCCTTCACAGCCTTGATGACATCGTCACCGTTTTTGCAGTTGAACACCGGATAGTTGTTCATCCTCCGTACCTCCATGCTTGAATATTGCGTGCGGTTCCATGGGGCAGACCGCTGTGGCGACACCGGACCGCTGTCTATGGCAGTCATCGGCAAATTATCACGATATTGTGAAAAGAGGCAAGGGCGGGTCGAAAAAGACTCCGCGCCGTTGCCGTGTCTTCTTTTCATGGGCCGCATGAGCGGCTTTTTTGTTGTACCACCTGCAATCGGCATTGCAAGGTCAGATTGTGTCATTTTTCAACAAAAATGTAGGATGGCGAGAGGTTGCATGGTGCTTGTGCAATGCCCGGTTAGCAGGGGCGAAAAGCACGCTATGCAGGGGCGGATACATACTTGCAGATAAAGTCCTGATATTATGCGGGGATAAGTGTTTACTGACTTCGGCATGATCCTTGTAATACGCGGGGCATCGTGTGGCTGCATTGAGCGAGCGCACACGGCATATTATCATATCATGAGAGAGGAAGAAGCAATGAACAACAAGATGTCCCGCCGTCAGATGTTGACCGCGCTTGGGGGTGCCGTTGTGGGTGGCGCCCTTGTTTCCGCTGTTTCCGGTGTTTCGCCTGTGTCCGCCCATGCCGCTGCCGGATTTCCCGCCGTGGAGATGTGGACCCCGCACAAGCTGGACCCCAAGGAATGTGCGCCTGTGGCCTACGAAGGGTACTGGAACAACGGGCTGGGCTGCGGCTACGGTGCGTTTTACAGCATTGTGGGTGTGATGGGCGAAAAGTACGGCGCGCCCTACAATCAATTCCCGCACCACATGCTGGAAGTGGGCAAGGGCGGTATCTCCGACTGGGGCACCATCTGCGGGGCCCTGCTGGGTGCTGTATCCGCCTTTGCACTGTTCTGGGGACGCAAGGAACGCGATGCCATGGTGACCGAACTGTTCCGCTGGTATGAAAACACGGCCTTCCCCATGTATGACCCCGGCGCGGATGCGCGTGTTGCCGGGCCCCTGCCCACCGGCGTTGCCGGATCTGTGCTGTGCCATGTTTCGGTTTCCAAGTGGTCGTTCGAGACCGGGATTGACGCCAACTCCAAGACCCGCTCCGAACGCTGCGGACGCCTGACCGCCGATGTTGCTGCCAAGGCCATCGAGATTATGAACGCAAAGATTGACGGCAGCTTCAAGGCCGCCTTTGCCACGCCGGAATCCGTGGCGTACTGCGGTTCGTGTCACGATGCGGGCATGCAGTCGCCCATAGTCAAGGGTATTCAGGACTGTACGCCCTGTCACTCCGGATCCAAGCACGTGCTGGATAAGTTCAAGAACCATCCGTAGCCGGTTGTATACGGCCCGCAGAAAGGGACGTTTTCAACAACCGCTTGGCAGGATTTCAGGCTGCGGGTGTGCAGCATGGTACATGAAACAGCCCCCGGACCGCTTTTTCCGAGCGTTCCGGGGGCGTTGCCGTTACGGGAAAGCGGAGGTTTGACGAGATACCGCCAACCATATACAGAACGTGAGCGGGTGTCCGGCGGTGCCGATAGTGCACCACGCGCTTTGCGGCGCGGGGTTCACAGGTGCCGCAGGCAGGATCACGGGCCGCAGCCTCTGTGGCGCGAAGTAGCAGACAGTGCGGGGAAGAGCGGAACAAGCATGGTAAGACGAATTTTTGTCGCCCTTGCGGCGGCGGTTGTGCTCACGCAGGGGGTGGCCCTGTACGGACTTGCCGGACTGCCGGAACTGGCGGGATTGCTCGGCAGCAGCTTTGTGCTGCTGGCTCTTCTGCCGCGCCGGGGTGCGGCGGTGAGCGTGGTTGGCTCCTTTTTTATCGCCACCCTGCTGGTGTGGGGCATGATCAGCGTTTTGGGCCTGTACGACAAGAGCTGTTACCGCCCGGACCAGATGCTGGTTACGTATGACATAGGGCTGGACGGGCAGCGGCATGTGCCTAACGCCGATGTGACCATGGTGCAGCCCTTCGGGGACATGGGCGCCATGAGCCCGGATGCGGCGGTGCCGCGGGTGCCGCGCGAGGTGAGATTCCGCACCGATGCGCTGGGGTTTCGCAACGATGTGGACCTTGCCCGTGAAGATGTGATACTCATAGGCGATTCCTTCATTCAGGGCAGCGGCAGCACGCAGGAAGACACCCTTGCCGCCGTGCTGCGCAGCGATTACGGCATTCCGAGCTACGCCATGGGCGCGCCGGGTGATCTGGTGGACTATGTGGCCCGCGCCAAGGCCCACGCCGCCAATCATCAGGCCCCGGTGCTGGTCTTCATGTTTGAAGGGAACGATTTTGCCCGCTATGACGGCAAGGTGCGCCGTCTGCCGGAACGCTATGTGCGGCGTATGCATGCCACGGATATAGGCAAGTTCTTCCGGCTGCAGATGGCCCGCTTCAAGGATACGGATGAGGCGGCAAAGGTGCGGATCATGCCCGTGCAGGGGCAGCCGCTGGCGTTTTACGGCCCCTATGTGGAAGAGACCAGACGGGAGCAGAGCAAGGCCGGGCCAAGGTTTGAGCCGCTGGTGCAGTCGCTTGCCGGACTGGCGGACGCGGTGTTTTTCATCCCCGCAAAGTACAGGGTGTATGCACCGCTCATGGGGGCGGCACCGCTGCCCGAAGCGGACTGGCTGCTGCTGAAGAACGCCTGTGACGCGGCGGGTATTCCCTGCCACAACCTGACCGAACCCATGCGTGAAGCCGCCGCAGCCCTGTGGACGGAATCGGGCCGGTTGCTCTGGTGGCCGGACGATACCCACTGGAACCGAAACGGCGTTGATGTTGCCGCCCGCGTGGTGGCAGACGTGCTGAACGATATGGCCCGCTGAACCGGAGGAACGCATGACCGAACACCGCACCGTTGCCGCAGGATTCATTCCCGCGCGCATTACCAAAGAGCAGGCCAAGGACACCGGCATGGCCATGGTGCTCATCTGCCTGATTGTGGGGCTTTTCGGCCTGTGGCAGTATGCCTTTGCCGCAGCAACGGCGCTGCTGGTGGTGACGATGACGTGGCCCCCGGCCTTTACGCCCGTGGCCAAGGTGTGGCTGGGGTTTTCGCACCTGCTGGGGACGGTTATGTCCAAGGTGCTGCTCAGCCTCGTGTTTGTGGCCGTGGTGGTGCCGGTGGCCATGCTGCGGCGGGCCATGGGCAAAGACAGTCTGGCCCTGCGGCGGTGGAAGAAGGATACCGGAACCGCCTTTGCGGTGCGCGACCACACCTACACGCCGCGTGATATTGAGATGCCGTTCTAGCGACCCGCCTGCGCGGTTCGCCATACTCACAGCAAGGATGCGACATGGATTTTCTGACTGACCTCTGGGGCTTCATGAAAGAACGTAAAAAGTTCTGGCTGCTGCCGCTCATTGCGGTGCTTCTGCTGTTCGGCGTGCTTATTGTGCTGACCAGCGGCTCCGCCATAGCCCCCTTCATTTATACCGTGTTTTAGCAGGTGCACCGGCCCGCCTTTTCCGGCCCCCCGCCGGACGGGAGGCGGGAGCGGGCAGGTCTGTATCCGTGCAGGAAACGACAGCCTTCAGGGAGAACCCCGTGGCAGAGTATATTCTGGGAATATCCGCCTTTTATCACGATTCCGCCGCAGCCTTGCTGCGTGACGGCGTGGTGGTTGCCGCCGCGCAGGAAGAACGCTTTACCCGCAGGAAGCATGACCCGGATTTTCCTGCGCAGGCAGTGCGGTATGTGCTGGGCGAGGCGGGCATAGAACTGGGCGATCTTTCCGCCATTGCCTTTTATGACAAGCCCTACCTGAAGTTTGAACGGCTGCTGGAAACCTACCACGCCTTTGCGCCGCAGGGGCTGACCAGCTTTCTTTCCGCCATTCCCGTGTGGATTAAGGAAAAGCTGTTCATGCGGCGCATGCTCACCGAAGAACTGAACAAGGTGGGCAGGTACAAGGGGCGGAACAAGCCCCGGCTGCTTTTCCCGGAACACCATCTTTCGCACGCCGCCAGTGCCTTCTATCCTTCGCCCTTTGAGCATGCCGCCATCCTGACCATTGACGGCGTGGGTGAGTGGGCCACCACCACCATATCCACAGGGTGCGGCAAGGATATCACCGTGCAGCGCGAGCTGCGTTTTCCCCATTCGGTGGGGCTGCTCTATTCCGCCTTTACCGCGTATTGCGGCTTTAAGGTGAACAGCGGCGAATACAAGCTCATGGGTCTTGCCCCCTACGGCAACCCGCAGAGCGAGCATGTGGCCCGCTGGAAGAAGCAGATACTGGACGAGGTGGCGGACGTGCGCGAAGACGGTTCGCTGCTGCTGAACATGGATTATTTCAACTACGCCACGGGCCTGACCATGTGTCGCAACGAGCGCTGGGAGGCGCTGTTCGGCCTGCCGCCGCGTCCTGCCGAATCGGCCATCTCACAGGAATACATGGATATGGCCCTTGCCATCCAGCAGGTGACGGAAGAGATCGTGTTCCGTCTTGCCCGCACGGCAAAGGAACTGACAGGTGCCGAGAACCTGTGCATGGCAGGCGGGGTGGCGTTGAACTGCGTTGCCAACGGCAAGCTGCTCCGCGAGGGCATGTTCCGCGACATATGGATTCAGCCTGCGGCGGGCGATGCCGGCGGCGCACTGGGTGCGGCCCTTGCCGCGTACCATATCTGGCAGGGCAACGCGCGGGTTCCGCTGGAGCGGGATGAGGCGGATGCCATGCGCGGGGCGTATCTGGGGCCGGAATTCACCCGCCGGGACGTGCTGCGGGTGGCCGGGCGGTTTGACGCTCCCTGCACGCAGTATGACGATGCCGGGGAACTGTGTTCCGAGGTTGCGGCACTGCTGGCGCAGGGCAACGTGGTGGGGTGGTTTCAGGGACGCATGGAATATGGCCCGCGCGCGCTGGGCAACCGTTCCATTCTGGGAGATCCCCGGCACCCCGAGATGCAGAAGAAACTGAACCTGAAGATCAAGTATCGTGAAGGTTTCCGGCCGTTTGCGCCTTCCGTGCTGGAAGAGGCCATTCCCGAGTATTTTGAACTGGACCGTCCCTCGCCCTACATGCTGCTGGTGGCGCAGGTGGCAGAGGCGCGCTGCAACCCCTTGCCGGAAAATTACGACAGCCTGCCCATGTACGACAGGCTGTATGTACAGCGGTCCGATATTCCCGCCGTGACGCATGTGGACAATTCCGCCCGCATCCAGTCCGTGAGCAGGCGCACCAATCCGCGCTACTGGCAGCTTATCGATACCTTCCGCCGCGAGCAGGGGTGCGGGCTGGTGGTGAATACCAGCTTTAACGTGCGCGGTGAGCCTATAGTGTGTACGCCAAAGGATGCCTACACCTGCTTTATGCGCACGGAGATGGACGTGCTGGTCATGGGCGACTGCCTGTTCCGCAAGGAGCAGCAGCCCGCATGGGCAGAGCAGGCGGACTGGCGCGACGAGTTTGAACTGGACTAGCGGCGGCAGCTAGGGCTGCGGGGTGTTATCCTCACGGCTGCGGATGGCGTTGTTGATGCGTTCCACAATGTCCGGGGAGACTGCCCGGGAAAACATGATGTGGCGCGTGTTGCCTGCGGGAATGTCCGGCAGTTCCGTGAGTGTGAATGCTTCCGGTGTTTCCCCGGCGGCAAGGGCAAGCCCGGGCACCTCTTCCGGCGGCAGGAGGACAAAGTCGAAGCGTCCGGCTGCCAGCATGCGCATGAGGACTGCCTGTTCGCCCGTTATCTGCATGACCCTGTTTTCGTGCCGGTTCATGATGCCGTCAATGTACTCTCCCTCAGAATGCCCACACAGAAGGCCGGCCGTGAACAGGCCGCTCTCCATGATTTCAAGGAGAGTTCCGTACCGCGCAAAATGGTGTGCCTTTTCCCGCAGCGAAACAAGCCCGACAGGTCTGTTCCGGTAGATGGGCAGGGAGAATACGGCAAAGCTCTCCCGCTGGACTGTTTTGAACCATCCCGTTGACGCGAAATCCTGCCTGCCATCCTCAAGATAGCTGAGGATGCGCTTGGAAGGGAGGGGCTTGTACGTGTAGCTGACGCCCGAATCTTCCAGAATCTGCGTGGTGATATCCATGAGCAGCCCGCCCGGGGTGCCGTTGGCGTGCGTGAAATAGTAGGGAGGATATTCAATGTAGCCCACCGTAAGCTGTTCCGCGCGGGAAACGGCCGGGAGCAGCAGAAGCAGAGCAAGGGCGAAGGCCGTGTTACGGACTGCAGGAGACATATGCTTCTCTGAAGGGTCGGGCTACAGGGTTTCCAGATTGCCATATCGCCAGGTTTTCAGATTTGCGGATTGCCGGGTTGTATGTGACGCACCGCAGGCCGAATCCTGTCAGGCAGGCACACGCCACCACAGCCATCTGCACGGAGAACTGTGCAGGATCATTTACCAGCCCAGCGTGTCGTTGCTGTCGGCACCATTGCCGGCAAGGTCCTGCTCCGTGCTGCCGTCTTCCGCACGGGGGGCGGCATTGTTGTTCAGGGCTGCCGCCGCTGCCTCGTCAAAACGCACCATCACCATGCCCGCGAACTTTTCGTCACGATAGACCTCCACCCTGTAGTGGGTGCCAGCGTTGTCCACGGAATAGCCGGGAAGGAAATCCGCCTTGCGGATGGGAATATCCACCTCGTTGGTCAGCTTGGGGTGGGTGTAGCCGATGACATTTACCCGGTAACCCTCCTGCGTTGCCACCTCAAAGACATTGCCCACCGGCACGATGCTGCCCACAGTGGCGTTATGGGGTTTGCCGTCCACAAGAATGGTCAGGGCGTTCAGGCTGTCATCAAAGTCGAAATACTGGGGAACAAGCTGGGTCAGGTGGGTGTTGCCGTAGTACACCCGGTAGGCGTTGCCGTTATTCACCATGGTGAGCAGCGGCTTGGAAGAGGAGAATTCGCGCTCCGCATTGCGGTTCAGCGGGACAAAGCGCAGCACACTGCGGATGTCCTGCATATCCAGCGAGAGCTTGCCGTTGTGGAAGGCCAGATGCAGGTTGCGGTTCATGGCTGCTTCCAGCCCTTCGGGCGTGAGCACGAAATCGCGTTCGTACTCAATGCCTGCCTGCCGCATGAATGATTCCAGAACGCGGATATGGTAGTAGGCGCGGGTGGCTGTTTTGAATTCCTTGCTGGCCTCCACCCCGAAGGCGGGTTTGCCGTGTGTGATGGCGAAGTAGGTGAGGGTTTTTTCCATCTCCGCATCGCCTTCATTGGTGCGGGTGTTCTTAAGGTGGTAGGCATGGTTGGGAATGAGCAGGGCGTTGTTGGCGTCGGAGACGGCGGCAAGGGCCATGTCTTCCAGATTGCCGAACCGCTGCGCGCCGATGGCCGTCTGGTCAATGATGACGCACTGCCCCCAGCGTTTGGGGTTGTGGGTTTCACTTTCCCATGCGGGCCGGTAGAAGCCGCTGCCATCGTGCAGGTTGAGCACAAAGTCCACCTGTGGGTGCAGGATGATTTCTTTGATACGCTGAACAGTTGTGTAGTCCGGGTCATCCTTGCTCAGGGTGGCGAACTTGCGGTTCATGTCGCCGTGGCCGCCCCGGGAGCGGGAGATGATGCTGGGAAAATTCAGGTTGGGAACCACCCACACGTTGCCCTTGCGTATGGTGTAGTTGCTGGCCAGCATGCCTGCGGCATTGAAGCCGCCCGGCTCGTCGCCTTGGATGCCGCCCACCACCAGCAGGGTGGGGCCGGATTCCGTGCCGTTGAGTTTGACCAGATGGAAGTCCAGAGGATTGCGGGCCTGAGCGGGCAAAACCGTGCACAGGACGAGGAGGAGCGTGAGGAGTAGTTTCATGTCTGATTCACTTTGACGTGCCAAGGCTCGAACCTTACGCCGAGCCGGTTTTCGCGCGGGTAGCGCAGTGTGAGATAGCCCATGTCTTCCAGCCGCCGGAACACCTCTGTTTCCGTGAACCGCGAGGTGAAGTTCGCCTCGCCGTAACCTTGCTGGCCCACATCAAAATCGCCCACGCCGTGGAACGAGTAACCGGGCGGCGCAAGGGAGCGCGAGGCCAGCGAAAGATTGCCGTTGCTCTGCGCGGCCTTGCTCAGGAACAGGTGGAACTGCTTCATCACCCCGCGCACGCCGGAGGTGAGCACCACCGAATCGCCCAGTGCCTTGTGTATGGTAAGCCATGTGCGGTGCGGGTGCCCTGCGAAGAGAAAATTGCCGCTGTAGGGCACCTTTACGGCATCTGCCTGCGGCAGTGTGTCTGTGAGGCGGGGGATGGTCTTTATGCCGTAAAATCCGTAAACGGCGGCATCCGCGTAATACTGGCATTCCAGAAATTCCAGTTCGGCAGGCGTGAACGCGCCAATGGAAGAGTAGTTGCGCGCGTACTGCAGGGCTTCGTCAAACCCCAGCAGACAGAAATTGGCGTGCCCCACCACGGCAATGAGCCGTTCCATGCGGGCAAGGGAGGAAAGCAGCAGGGCGTGGTCTTCTGCGTTCAGCACGATGTCGCCCTCGGATGGGGAATCGAAGTGACGCATCTTGGTGTAGTAGTCGCGGATGTTCAGGTCGTACGGGCCGGGTTGCGGGGCGGGAAAGAGAGATATGTCCCGGTCCGCGCGGGCTGCGCGGGGAACAAGGGCTGCCAGCCCCGAAAGTGCGGAGGCGGCGGGCAGGCAGACGGCGGCGTGGGACAGGGTGCGCAGGAAGGTGCGACGTTTCACTCTCTTTTCCTCTCCGGGCATGGACGGGGTGTTCCGGCATGCACCGTTGCTTGGTTGCAGGAAGTATATGCCAGAACGCCCGCAAACTCAAAGACCTAAGTGGGGCTTTGTGGCGCGCGCCTTGCCACTTTGCCGCTTTTTCTTTAGCCTGTATCCCTTGTCGGCACCCGTTTTCTTCAACCGCAGGATACCATGAGCACAGCATCCCTTACCATTGCCCACCGCCCGCAGACCTTTGCGGATGTGGCGGGGCAGGACACCATAAAGGCCATTCTTTCCCGCGCCGCGCAGGAAGACCGCATTGCCCCCGCCTACCTTTTCAGCGGCACGCGGGGCGTGGGCAAGACCACCATTGCCCGCATTTTCGCCAAGGCGCTGAACTGCGCCACGGCTCCAGCCGCAGAACCGTGCAACGCCTGCGAGCACTGCCGCAAGATCACGCAGGGCATGCACGTGGACGTGGTGGAGATAGACGGCGCTTCCAACCGCGGCATAGACGACGCCCGCAGGCTGCGCGAATCCATAGGCTATGCCGCCATGGAAGGGCGCTACAGGGTGTTCATCATCGACGAGGCGCACATGCTGACCCGTGACGCCTTTAACGCGCTGCTCAAAACGCTGGAGGAGCCGCCGCGCGGGGTCACGTTCATCATGGCAACCACGGAACCGCACAAATTTCCCGTGACCATCATCAGCCGCTGCCAGCACTATATTTTCAAGCGGCTGGGCGAGCAGGAGATTGAGGCGCATCTGGTAAAGATTCTGGGGCTGGAAGCCCGGCCCTACGAGCCGCAGGCGGTGAAGCTCATTGCGCGGCGGGCGGCGGGGTCTGTGCGCGATTCCATGTCGCTGCTGGGGCAGGTGCTGGCACTCGGGCACGAGCGGCTGGAGGAACAGGCCGTGCGCTCCATTCTGGGGCTGGCGGGGCAGGAAATGTTCTTCAAGGTCATGGAGGCGCTCAAGGCGCAGGATGTGCTGGCCGTTTCTGCCGTCATCCGCACCATTCTGGATCAGGGTGTGGACATAGGCTTTTTCCTGCGGGAGCTTGCGGCCACATGGCGTAATCTTTTCATGCTCAAGCAGGCGGGTGAGGCTGCGCTGCCCCTGCTGGACCTGCCGCAGGATGAGGCGGCGCAGTGGCTGGCGTGGACGCCGGAATTTGAACTGGCCCATGTGCATGCCTGCTGGCAGCTGACGCTGGAAGGGCAGCGCAGGGTGCTTACCAGCCTTGAACCTGCCATGGCGCTGGAACTGCTGCTGCTTAATCTGGCCTTTTTGCCCAAGCTGCTGAATATGGAGCAGCTTTCGCGGGGGCCTGCCGCCGCTTCTGTCTCTCAGGGCACTCAAGGTTCCCAGGGCTCCCCTGTCTCCCAAGGTCCTCAGGCCGGACATGGCGCACAGGGCGTGCAAGGGGGAGCGCAGGGAGGCCGGCCCGTGCAGGGGGCAGGTGGTCACGGAGGACCGCAGAACCCTTTTGACGGTGCAGCCGGTGCCGCGAACAGGTCGGGCGGGGTGCCCGATGCGCCGACTGCCCCAAATCAAACGTCGGGCCACGCTTCGGCCCATACTGCACATGCACCGGACCATGCTCCGGACCGTGCCCTAAGCACTGCGGCCCGTGCGGGTCAGGGGAGCCGGGAAGAGCCGCCGCATCGCCGTGCGCGGGCGGCACGGGAGTCCGGCCAAACTGGCCAAACTGGCCAAGCCGGACAAATGGGACAGCCCGATCAAATCGGTCAAACCGGACAAATCGGACAAATCGGACAAATCGGTCAAACCGGACAGGCCGGTCAAATCGGACAGGCCGGTCAAATCGGACAGGCCGGTCAAATTGGACAGATAGGACAGGCCGGACAGCCGGAAGAAGCAGGCCGGCCGGAGCGCGCACGGAATGTGCACAGCGAAACGGAACCTGCATTCTCCGCTGCTCCCCGGCATGGCAACGATGCCTTCGGGCCAGATGGGGGAGGAGATATCTTCGCGCAGGACGGACCGCCCACAGGCTACGATATGGGGCCGCCGCCTGACCTGCCGCCGGAACTGGGCGGCGCGGCGGCGCAGAGCGGCCCGCAGCCGGACCCCGAACAGGGGGAGGATACTGCCGTAAAACCGGCACCTGCCGTAAGCCCGGCCCCGGTGCGTGCGGCTGCACC
>CAYRLL010000083.1:0-14665 GCA_964425115.1 uncultured Desulfovibrio sp.
AGATGCAGGGTGCCGCTTCCGGCGCAGCCATGTAATCTCGGCTTACGCCGCTGATTGACTGACTGTAATTGAAAGAGGGGGAGACGCAATGCGCCTCCCCCTCATCATTATATATAACCTGCCGGAATAAACACCTGCCCGGCGGCAGGCACGGGCCTTCGCTATTTCCAGCTCCGGGCAAAATCGGCCAGTTCATCCAGTGCGGCAACAAGGCCGGTTACGGCCCCCCGCAGGGCTTCCACATCCTCCATACGTCCCGCCGCCTCCACAATGCCTGCAAACGTCCCCGCCCGGCATGCCCCCACGGCTGCACACTCCCCTTTTATCCTGTGGGCATACTCCGACAGGGCCTGATGCGCCCCCCGCTCGTACAGCCTGAGCACATCCTCACGGTACGGCTGCAGAACATCACTCACAGCACCCAGCAGGCTCCCGTACTCTTCCCGTGAAAGCCCCATTTCCCGCATGACTGCTTCCGCATCGCACACCGCGGCTGAAGCATCTGACGCACCAGCAGGCCGTTCACCATCAGGGCTCTCCGCAGTGTCCCGCCCCCCGGAAAGACCGGCCACCTGCCGCAACACACGCTCCAGCGACTGCCGGATGAGGGGCTTTTCAAGAACAGCTCCAAATCCGGCCTGTATACAGGCCTCACGGACAACATCACCCCGGCTTGCAGTGCAGGCCAGCAACAGCGATCCGGGCCGAACGGCGATCATACGCCGGGCCACCTCATACCCATCCATGACCGGCAGAGAAAGATCCATGATCACCATATCAAAATCACGGAGTCGGAAGGCGTCCAGCGCCGCCTTGCCGCTATCCGCCCACTCGGTATCGGCGCCCGCCCGCCGGAGTACGAGCAAAGCAGCCTGTGCGCTCAGATCGCTGTCTTCCACAAGCAGAACGGACATGCCCGCCAACGGCGCGTCCGCACCTCCGTCGCTGCGTCCTTCTCCGGAACATATCCCGGCGGAACAAATATCGTCAGATGCAGCCATACTGCTACTCCATGGGAACAAACGCCCAGCGCGGCACAAAATCTCCCGCGTCCCGCAGTTCGCTGTCCAGCCTGCCCGCTCCGGGCATGAGCGACTCAAGATGCGCCCAGAATGCGGAGGAATGGTTGTGGTGCACCCGGTGGGCCAACTCGTGCGCGCAGACATACCGAGCCAACTCTTCCGGCAAAAAGAGCAGGCGCGCATTCAGATTGATACTCCCCGCAGCCGAGCAGCTTCCCCACCGTGCGCGCTGAAGGCGTATATGCACAGACCGCACAGAGATGCGGTACTCTTCAGCCAGAGCAAACAGCATGGGCACCAGCACATGCCGCGCCCTGTTGCGCAGCCAGTCGCGCAGCACCTCCTGGACGCGCCCGGCGTCGCATCTGCCCCGAAATTCCAAAACATCGTCCTGCTCTCTCACAGACAAAGGGCGTGCGGAAGGCATGTACACAACCTGCACAGCCCTCCCGGCGGCGCGCAGCATAACAGAATCCGGCAACTCCGGCTCCGCCCCCATCCGCGTCATGCGCGGCTTGAGCCTGCGTGCAACCCGGGCAATCCACGCCCGTTTGCCATCCACTATCTGCGGCACCTTGCCCCTATCAAACCCGGCAGGCACCACAACAACAAGCCCGGCATGGGCGGAAAACTTCAACGTCACCTTGCGGGCACGAACACTCTCGGTGATGGCGTAAGGGATAGACTCTTCTGCTGAAAGATGAAAACAATGCATTCTGCAATCCGTAAGAAGGTTTGTCCGCCTCTTTACCCTGAAAGAGATACACAGTACAGTACCGCCGAGCGTCTTTTGGTTTTGCGGAATAACCACCTGCGGTTAGCTGAAAAAATCCCCGCCGGCTGCCACGAGCCGCGGGCATTTGCCCCTTTGGAGCCTGAGCATGTTCGAAATTTCGCGCCGCAACGCCCCGGTCTGGCCCGCGGTTTTCATCGCCCTTGCCGGTCTGGCGTTCTCATTGACCAACGCACTGGGTAAGGCTGATGCCCTGTGTGTCACCAGCGGCTGCGATCTGTTCAAAGATGCCATGACCTATCAGGGCTACTCCCTCTGGTGGGCCGGAGTTGCCTTTTTCTGCCTCGTTCTGCTTCCATCCCTTTTCGGCAGACGCTCCATCGCACTGGCCATTGCCGGCTTCGGCCTGCTGGCAGACACGCTCCTCCTGCTTTTCATGGCCTTTACGGCTCCTTGCCTGCCGTGCCTCGGCGCAGCCCTGTTCATGGCCCTGCTCTTCATCGTCCTGCACCGTGCCCAGTATCCGCGCAACCGCAGAATGAGCATGCTCATGCTGGTGTGGCTCATCGCGCTGTGTCCCAACCTGTTCGCAACGGCAGAAGAACTCATGGGAACCTGGAAGATACACGGCCCGGAGCGCCCGGACATACGGGTATTCTTCTCTCCCAGCTGCCCGGTGTGCGTCATGGCTGTAGAGGCGCTTGCCAAGGACCCTGCGGCCGCCATTGCCTTTTTCCCCGTTGCCGAAAAGGACTCGGACCGGGCTGCGCTGGCAGCGATGGAAGAATCCCTCGCCAAGGGCACATCCTTTCTGGTGGCTTTCCGGCGGGGTACCCGCGATCCCGAATCGCTTGCCGCCCCCGCAGGCTGGGCCGATCTGTCCATGCGCTGGAAGATATTCCGCAACAAGGCGCACCTGCACGCCATGGGGGTGGATACCATCCCCGCCATTCTCACCAACGGCGTATCCGGCAGCCTGCTGAACGCTCTTACCGCCCCGTCTCCGGTTCCGGCTCCTCCCGTTCCGGCCAACCAGCCGGCAAAGGATACTCCCGGGGTTGATCCGCTGCTCCCCGGAATTGATGCGTTTTCCGGATGCGGAGAATCCGCCCCGCAGCCCTGCGACGACCCCGCAGCACAGCCCTGACAAAGATATTCCCCTTATAATTCAGCATCATGCAAAATACTGTTTACGCACTCAGAAAACGGTGAAATTGTTGACGTTTTCCCGTTTTCGGACTATGTGAAAAAAATCATTTTTTATGACTTTCCGAAGGGGATGTCTGTGACGACGCAATCCGCATGCGGTTACTATGCGATTTCATTTGGACAATGCCCTGAAAACACATTATAGGGTGTTCCGCTGCCGACGCTCCGGGTTAAGGCCCGGTGCGCCTTGCGGGCTGCCTGAATACCAGATGCGATCAGCCGCATCCGGCTGGCTGCAAGTGACGGAAGCACTGCCCACTATGGCGGCCATCGCTTTCCCCCTTGCGAAAGCCGGGCAAAACACGCGGATGAAAATGACGCGAATTTTCGCCCCCGGAAGGGATTTCACCGCAGGATTCACGGCAGGGCCGGGGCATGACCACACAACAGAATCTCAGTTGTCTCAAACCCGTTAACCGACGATACGCATAATGAACACTCTGGAAAGTTTGCAGGAACACCGCGAAACAATAATCAAAGAATGGGTCGAAGCCATTTACGGCACCTACCCGTTTGATACCGTGGGCTTTCTGCGCAGCCAGTCCAATGCCTTTTCCAATCCCGTGGGTGCGAAAACCCGCAAGGCGGCCACCACCATCGTGAACGCCCTGCTGGACAACCAGATGGACTCGGAAACCGTTTCCCCTGCCATCGACGAGCTCATCCGCGTCCGCGCGATTCAGAAATTTCAGGCCGATTCCGCCATGTCCATTCTCTTCTTCCTGAAGAGCATACTGCGCAAGCACGCCAAGCCTTCCCTCACCACCACGGGTGCCTACCAGCGCCTTCTGGAAATAGAATCCAACATAGACTCCATGACCCTGCTCGGCTTCCGGGTATATTCCGAATGCCGTGACAAGGTACAGCAAATGCGCGTGGACGAGTTCAAGCGCCAGCACTCCCAGCTCTTACGTAGAGCTGAGCGTATATTGGAAAAACCGGTTGGGGAACCGGATAACGAAAACCGATAGCCTAGCAGCGAGGTACGGAATGATTATTTCACTTCTCGCGGTCACAGCATTAGGGGTCATTGCCTGGCTGGGAGCCCAATCGGGCCTTCAGATTCTCTTCGGGGCATGGCTTCCCTACACTGCCTTGGCCGTCTTCCTGATCGGGTTTGCATGGCGGATCATGGATTGGGCGCGCCGTCCTGTTCCTTTCCGCATCCCGACCACCGGAGGCCAGCAAAAGTCTCTGCCGTGGATCAAGCCCGCCCCTCTGGACAACCCGTCCGATTCCAAGGGCGTGGTCATCCGCATGCTTCTGGAAGTGTTGCTGTTCAGATCCCTGTTCAGAAACACCGAGGTTTCCATTGAGAACGGCAACCGGGTCGTCTACTGGTCCAGCAAGTTCCTGTGGTTGTTCGCCCTCGTCTTCCATTACTGTTTCCTGGTCATTTTCATCCGTCACTTCCGGTTCTTCCTCGAGCCTGTTCCGTTTGCCATCAGCGCTCTGGAAATTCTGGACGGCATCATGCAGATCGGTGTTCCCCGCCTGTTCATGACGGATGCCCTCGTGGTGCTGGCGGTCCTGTACCTGCTCGGCCGCAGGCTGTTCAACCAGAAGGTGCGCTACATCTCTCTGGCGAACGACTACTTCCCCCTGCTTCTCATTCTCGGGCTGGTGGGCAGCGGCATCATGATGCGCTACTTCACCAAGGTGGACGTGGCTTCCGCCAAGGCTTTCATCATGAGCCTTGTGGCGCTTCAGCCCAACACGGAAGTACTGGCCAACATCGGCCCCATGTTCTTTGTCCATCTGTTCTTCCTCTCCGTGCTCCTCATGTACTTCCCCTTCAGCAAGCTCATGCACATGGGCGGGGTATTCATGAGCCCCACGCGCAACCTGCCCAACGACAGCAGAGTCAAGCTCCACGTCAACCCGTGGAATCCGGCCAAGGAATACCGCACATACGAAGAGTATGAAGACGAGTTCAGGGATGCAATGTATGAAGCGGGTCTCCCTGTTGTAAAACTGCCGGAAGACGCAGAGGAATAAGGAGCAGCCATGTCCAAACTGCCTACCCCTGAAGAGTTGATTAACATCAGCTACAATACTCCGGTTGAGTCCTGGATGGACACCAAGCCGGAAATTGTCCCGGGCGCCGTGGCCTATCCTGCCAAGCAGGAAACCATGGAAGGCCTGCATATGCCCAATCCGCACACGTGGAACCCCTTTGAGGAAGATTGGAATCTTCCTGAAAACTGGGAAGAAATCATCTATAACGGACTGAAGGAACGCCTTGAAAAGTACCGCTCCTTCAAGCTGTTCATGGATATCTGCGTGCGCTGTGGAGCCTGTGCCGACAAGTGTCACTACTACATCGGCTCCGGCGACCCCAAAAACATGCCCGTTCTGCGTGCAGAACTGCTCCGCTCCGTCTACCGCAAAGACTTCACCACCGCCGGGAAGATTCTCGGCAAGCTGGCGGGTGCCCGCAAGCTGGACAAGGAAGTCATCAAGGAGTGGTTCTACTACTTCTATCAGTGTACGGAATGCCGCCGCTGCTCGCTCTTCTGCCCCTACGGCATAGACACGGCGGAAGTGACCATGATGGCGCGCGAACTGCTGCACGAGCTGGGCCTTGGTCTGCACTGGATCATGGACCCCGTGAGCAACTGTAACCGCACCGGCAACCACCTTGGCATCACCCCCCACGCCTTCAAGGAAATCGTGGAATTCCTGTGTGATGACATCGAAGAAATCACCGGCGTGCGCATTAACCCGCCCTTTAACGAGCCCGGTCACGAAGTGCTGTTCATCACCCCCTCCGGCGATGCCTTCGCCGACCCGGGTATCTACACCTTCATGGGCTACCTCATGCTCTTCGAGGAAATCGGGCTGGACTACACCCTGTCCACCTACGCCTCAGAAGGCGGCAACTTCGGCCTCTTCACCTCCGCAAAGGTGATGAAGAAGCTGAACGCCAAGATGTACGCCGAAGCGGAACGCCTTGGCTCCAAGTGGATTCTGGGCGGCGAATGCGGCCATATGTGGCGCGTGATCAACCAGTACATGTCCACCATGAACGGCCCCACTCCCGCCTGCATGGAAACCCCGGTCAACCCCATCACGGGCACGGTGTTCCACAATGCTGCGGAAACCAAGATGGTGCACATCACCGAGTTCACCGCAGACCTCATCAAGCATGACAAGCTGCGCCTCGACCCTTCCCGCAACGACCATCTTACGGTCACCTTCCACGATTCGTGCAACCCCGCACGGGCCATGGGTCTGCTGGAAGAGCCGCGCGAAGTCATCAAGGCCGTGTGCAACAACTTCTACGAAATGCCCGAGAATACCATCCGCGAGCAGACCTTCTGCTGCGGTGCCGGTTCCGGCCTGAACACCGACGAAATCATGGAAATCCGCATGCGCGGTGCCCTGCCCAGAGGCAATGCCCTGCGCTACGTGCAGGAGAAGCACGGCGTGGACACGCTGGCATGCATCTGCGCCATCGACCGCGCCACCCTGCCCCCGCTGGCAGACTACTGGGCACCCGGCGTATCCGTTTACGGTACGCACGAACTGGTGGCCAACGCGCTGGTCATGAAGGGCGAGAAGAAGCGCACCGTGGATATCCGGCAAAATGACCTGCCCGGGATGGAGGATGAATAACCATGTATAACACCAAATACGTCATTGCCGGATTGGTTGTCTTTCTGGCCCTGTTCACCTCTCCCTTCTGGCTGAACATGGGCAAGGCATCGTACCAGCGTCCGGAACTTGCCCTGCCCGCCGATGCCAAGGAATGCATAGAGCCGGTCGACTACATGCGCGCCGAGCACATGCAGATTCTGGACACATGGCGCGATCAGGCGCTGCGCGAAGGCAAGCGCACCTATGTGGCAACCAACGGCAAGGTATGGAATGTCAGCCTGCAGAACACCTGCATGAAGTGCCATGCCAACAAGGCCGATTTCTGCGACAAGTGCCATACGTCCAATAGCGTGAACGTCTATTGTTGGGATTGCCACGTTGAGCCGAAGGGGAATCAATAATGAAACGTAGCAGAAGACAATTCCTCAAGGTTGCCAGCCTCTCCGTGCTCGGCCTGAGCGCGCAGCTTGCCGCTGGCGGCATTGTCAGCGCCGCGGACGCACCTGCATACCAGCCCAACGAAGGCGGCCTTAAGGCCGGACGCTGGGCCATGGTGATAGATACCCGCGGATTCGAAACCGCTGCCGACTTCGAGGCATGTATCAAGGCCTGCCACCAGTACCACAACGTGCCGAACATTCCGAACAATCAGGAAGTGAAGTGGCTGTGGACAGACAAGTATGAATACGTGTTCCCGGACGACGTGAACGAGCACCTCTCGGAATCCGTCCGCTCGCGCGATTACTTTGTGCTGTGCAACCATTGCGAAAATCCGCCCTGTGTCCGCGTGTGCCCCACCAAGGCGACCTACAAGAAGCCCGACGGCATCGTGACCATGGACTACCACCGCTGCATCGGCTGCCGCTTCTGCATGGCCGGCTGCCCCTACGGCGCACGCTCCTTCAACTTCGCCAACCCCCGCAGATATCTGGATATGGGGGCCATCAATGCCGAGTATCCCACCCGCATGATGGGCGTTGTTGAAAAGTGCACCTTCTGTGTGGAAAGGCTTGCCAAGGGCCAGATGCCCTTGTGCGTTGAAGCTTCGGAAGGCAAGATTCTCTTCGGCGACCTCTCCGACCCCGAATCCGAGGTCCGGAAGGCACTGGCAGAAAACTTCACCATCCGCCGCAAGCCCTCCCTGGGTACGCAGCCCGGCGTGTACTACATCATTTAGGAGGCGGACATGATTGAAAAAGTACTCAAAGGTTCTCCCAAGTACTATGTATGGCTCGCCTTTCTGGGCAGCCTCATAGGTCTGGGCGCCTTCACCTACCTGTTCCAGATGAAGTACGGTCTGGCCATTACCGGCATGAGCCGCGACGTATCGTGGGGCTTCTACATCGCTCAGTTCACCTATCTGGTCGGTGTGGCCGCTTCCGCCGTCATGCTCGTGCTGCCCGCGTACTTCCACCATTACAAGAAGTTCAAAAAGATCATCATCCTCGGTGAGTTCATGGCCATCGGCGCTGTGCTCATGTGCATGCTCTTCATCGTGGCAGACATGGGTCAGCCCCAGCGCATGCTCAACGTGATGCTCCACCCCACCCTCAACTCCGTCATGTTCTACGACATGCTGGTGCTGATGGGCTATCTGGTGCTGAACGCGATCATCGGCTGGGTAACGCTTGAGTGCGAACGTCACGACGTTGAGCCGCCCAAGTGGATCAAGCCCATGATTTACCTGTCCATCATCTGGGCATTCAGCATCCACACGGTTACGGCGTTCCTGTACTCCGGTCTGCCCGGCCGCCACTACTTCCTCACGGCCATCATGGCAGCCCGCTTCCTCAGCTCGGCATTCTGCGCGGGTCCCGCCATTCTGCTGCTGCTGGTCTTCCTTGTCCGCAAGCTCACCGGATTCAACCCCGGCCGCGAAGCGGTGCAGACCCTGACCAAGATCATCACCTACGCCATGGCCATCAACGTGTTCTTCTTCCTGCTGGAAGTGTTCACGGCCTTCTACAGCGGCATTCCCGGCCATTCGCATCCCATTGCCTACCTGTTCGCAGGGCATAACGGGCATGTGGACTGGATCACCGGCGCCATGTGGATTGGTGCAACCCTTGCGCTGCTCAGCCTTGCGCTGCTCATTCCCCCGAGCCTGCGCGATAACGAGCAGCTCCTGCCCTGGTCGCTGGGCATCCTCGTGCTGGCCACGTGGATAGACAAGGGCCTCGGCCTCATCATCGGTGGCTTTACGCCCAACCCCTTCGAAAAGGTGACTGTGTACACCCCCACCGTGCCGGAACTGCTCATCTCGCTGGGCATTTTCGCCGTGGGCTTCTTCGTGATCTCCGTCCTCTGGAAGATCGCGCTTGATGTGAAGAAGGAAGTCGGCCACTTCTAAGCCGCCTTTGCCGCAAAATGAAACGGGCCTGTCCTCGCCGGACAGGCCCGTTCTTCTTTGCGTATATCAGCAAAACACCGGCAGCCCGGTGTCCCCTCCGGCATCGTAAGATTACGAGGCCTTGGTTCCGTTGGGCACCCTGCCGGAACCGGTCAGCAATTCCATGCCTTCCTGCGTCTTAAGGGCCAGAATCATGCCATGCGATTCCAGACCGCGCAGCATACGCGGCTTAAGGTTGGCCACTACCACCACCTGCCTGCCCACAAGCTGTTCCGGCGTGAAGAACTCTTTAATCCCCGCGCAGACCTGACGCGGCTTCTCTTCGCCAAGGTCCACCTCCACACGGTACAGCCGGTCCGCCTTGGGATGATTTTCCACCACCAGCACGGTGCCTACCCGCAGGTCCAGCTTCTGAAAATCTTCAAATTCAATGGCCGCAATCTCCGCTTCGTCCTTTCCGGATGCGGCCTTTGCTTCAGCAGCGCCGCCCTTGGCAGGCGGAGTTGCATCGGCAGGGGCAGGCGCATCCGCCTTGCGCAGCGCCTCCATATCCACCCGGGGAAAAAGGTTGGACCCCGGCGCAGGTGCAATACCTGCGGGCATGCCTCCCCATGAATCCACTTCCGCCCGAAGGTCCGTGCGCGTAGCGTCAAAAGAAATACCCAGCTGCGCCACCATCTTCTCCGCCGCTTCCGGCATTACGGGCCACAGGTGAAGTGCCACCTTGCGCATGGATTCCAGCAGCGTATACATAACCGTTCCCAGCCGCTCCAGATTACCTTCCTTGAACAGGGTCCACGGCTGGCAGGTATCCACATACTTGTTCAAGGCACGCACCAGTTCCCACAGCGATTCCAGCCCGTTAGAGAACCGCACGTTCTCAAACAACTGCTGGAAGTTACGCTGGGCGTTGGCCGCCAGTTCGCGTATGGCTTCCTCTTCCGGCCCTTCCGCGCCGGGCGCAGGCACCACCCCGCCAAAGTATTTGGTATTCATGGAGAGCACGCGGCTGAACAGGTTGCCCAGATCATTGGCAAGGTCGGCATTCAGCCGGGCCACCAGCGCCTCTTCCGAAAAGCTGGCATCGCTGCCGAAATGCATCTCGCGCAGCAGAAAATACCGGAAGGAGTCCAGCCCGTAACGGCGCACCATCTCCATCGGTTCAATCACATTGCCGATGGACTTGGACATCTTGGTGTCCCGCACCAGCCAGTACCCGTGCACGTTGAGGTGATTGTACGGTTCAAAGCCGGCCGCCTTGAGCATGGTGGGCCAGAAGATGGCGTGGGGCTTGAGAATATCCTTGGCCACAAGGTGCTGCACTCCCGGCCAGTAGCGGGCGAACTTTTCCCCGTCAGGCCAGTCCAGTGCGGTCACGTAGTTGAGCAGCGCGTCAAACCAGACGTAGGTGACAAAGTTCTTGTCAAAGGGCAGTTCAATGCCCCACTCCAGACGGGATTTGGGCCGCGATATACACAGGTCCTCCAGAGCCCCGCTGTCCAGCAGTGCCAGCACCTCGTTACGGTACCGCTCCGGGCGGATGAAATCCGGGTTATCCAGAATGTGCTGCCTGAGCCAGTCCTGATACTTGGACATGCGGAAGAAATAGTTCTTCTCCGCAATGTATTCCGGCTTGGTCTGGTGCTGCGGGCACAGGCCGTCCTCCAGTTCCTTCTCGGGATAGAACCGTTCGCAGCCATAGCAGTAATGCCCGCCGTATTCCCCGAAGTAGATATCGCCGCTGTCGTAGACCTTTTGCAGAACGGCCTGAACCACCTGCCTGTGCCGCTGCTCCGTGGTGCGGATGAAATCATCATTGGAGATATTCAGGTGCGGCCACAAATCGCGGAACAGCTGGCTGATGCTGTCCACGTATTCCTGCGGACTGCAGGCGTTCTTCTCGGCAGCCTGCACTATCTTGTCGCCATGCTCGTCCGTACCGGTCAGAAAATAGGTATCCCGTCCCATCAGGGAGTGGAACCGCCGCATGGTATCGGCAATAACGGTGGTGTAGGCGTGCCCCAGATGGGGCTTGGCGTTCACGTAATAGATCGGGGTTGTTATATAAAACGGTTGCAAGGGGATGCTCCTCATTGCTTCGCCCGGCGGAGGGGCCGCCGGGCGTGGATTACTGCATGATGCACCGTAAAGGTGCCTACGTTCGATACGCCAAGGGCGGTCTAGGCGTCTTCCCCGGCGGGTTTGCGCTTACGCTTGCGCCTGCCCCGGCTGGTCTTGCGTGAACCGGGGTCCGCACTCTTCACGGGCTTGCGCAGGGGGGTCAGCCGGGCAACCTTGGCGGCCTGCTCAGATGACTGACCAGACTGCTGTCCAGATTGTTGTCCAGATGCCTGCCCGGATGGCTGCCCGGATGGCTGCTCGGACGCCTGCTGTTCTGCACGCTGTTCCGGTGTCTGATCAGGTTGAACAGGCAACCCCGCCACACCCGAGACTTCAACCTGTCCGGGCCGGTCGGCAGAATCCGCCGTAACAGCCTGCGCCTGTCCGATTGTTGCGGCATATGGCAAGGTGTTTTCGGGCGCAGCACTGTCTGAAGCCTCTGCGGGAGCGCTCGGAATATGCGCCTCGCCCGATTCCATGCGGGCATTGCCGCGCGCTGCGTAAGGGGCATTCCCGGCGTCAACGGGATCGGTGGTGTCGGTGGCGTCGGTGCTCTCGTCATCCCCTTCATTCTCCAGCCCTGCGGATATAAAGGGGGGCAGCCCGGACCGCGCAGGAGCAGCGGCTAAAGATGCCGCACCCGCCTCACCAGTCCCCGCAGGCGGAACAGGGGCAGCAAGCAGCACGCCCATCTCCCCGATCACGTCCTCAGGGCCGAACTCGGCCTGTGCAACCACATCGGCCTCTTCGCCCAGCAGAGCCTCCACGGGTTCCGCATCGTCCGGCCCCATGGCAAACACGGGTTCACCATCATCTCCCTGCACCGGCCCGGCAATATCCGTATACACGGGCAGCGTTATGCCGCCACGGGCTGGGCCGGTAGGGGCCTCCAGCGGTTCCGGCAGCTCCGCCCCGGCAGCCGGGGCACCGGCATCGCGGTCTGCGCCTTCGGCAAGCGCGCGCTTGGCAGCCGCTCTTGCCGCATCCTGCTTGGCCTGATCGGGACGCGAAGGTTTAAGGGTCTCCCATTCCTCCAGCGTAAATTCCTTTTCCTCGTTCGTCTCTGTCAGCACGGCAATGCTGTTGCGGAACATGTTTGCCCGCAGCACCTTCACCGCACCCTCTTTGGTCTGATATTTCTTGCCCAGCTTGGGGCAGGCTCTGTGAAATTCTTCATAGTTATGCTGCTCATAAGAAAGGCAGCACAACAGGCGACCGCATATGCCGGAAATCTTGGCCGGATTAAGGAACAGGTTCTGTTCCTTGGCCATCTTTATGGTCACAGGGGCAAAGGTTCGCAAAAACTGGCGGCAGCAGCACACCATGCCGCAGTTGCCCACGGCACCGATCATCTGCGTTTCATGCCGCACCCCTATCTGCCGCAGTTCAATCCGCGTGCGGTAGGTCTTTACCAGATCCTTGACCAGTTCCCGGAAATCTATGCGTGCCGGTGCCGTGAAATAAAAAACTATCTTGCTGCGGTCAAAATAGACCTCCACATCCACCAGCTTCATTTCCAGCTTACGGCTGCGGATGCAGTCAACACAATACTGGCGGGCTTCCCTCGCCAGCAGTTCGTTTTCCTGTTCGCGCTCCAGATCCTCGCTCACGGCAAGGCGGTGCACCGGTTTTATCTCGTCCACCTCGGCGTCATCGGGCAGAACATCATGCTCGGAAACAATCTTTCCCAGCCCCTGTCCCTGCTCGGTCTTCACAATGACCCTGTCGCCAACCTCCACCTCGAAAGAACTTTTTTCAAAATAATATATCTGCCCGTATTCACGGAACTTAATGCCCAATATCAATGCCATCGGTATTCTCTTTACTCACCGCGCGACGGGCGGCGTATATGGTATGCTGTCCCGCACGCACGGGGCGCACAGGCAGGTAGAATCGCGCATTCGCAACCTCTTCTTTTCGACTTTTATGGCGTCTGTGTCAACAAAGGGGTCACGGTGAATATGTGGTTGTCAACCTGCCCGAACATGATTATGAGAAATCTTTCACAGGGGGTTCCCCCCGCTCATCAGGAGAAGCCATGATACCGCGCGAAGAAGCCCTGCAACTGCTGCTCGGCCACAACCCGGAAGAGCACCTTGTTCACCACGCCCTCGCATCAGAAGCCGTCATGCGCCATCTGGCGCAATTCTTTGGCGAGGACGCCGACCTGTGGGGCCTTACAGGCCTTCTGCACGACATAGACTTCCCCTACACCAAGGATTCTCCCGAACAACACGGAACCATGGCCGCCGAACTGCTGCCGGACACACTGCCCGCCGCAATGTTGCAGGCCATCCGTGCCCACAACTCGGAATATACCGGCCACGAGCCGTCTTCCCGCCTTGATCACGCGCTGCGCTGCGCAGAGAGCGTTACCGGCCTTGTCTGCACCAATGCCCTTGTCCGCCCGGAAGGAATGGACGGAATGCAACCCAAGAGCCTGAAAAAGAAAATGAAAGACAAGGCCTTTGCCGCCAGCGTGAACAGAGACCGGATACGGGAATGCGAAACAGTTGGACTGGAACTTGGTGACTTCTTTCAGATTGCGATTGACGCGATCACACCCATTGCCGGCAGTGTGGGGCTGGCAAAACGTTAAGACCGCAAGGAACAGCGCACAATGAACATCTCCTTTGTCATCGTCACGAACAATGTGAAAAAGTTTATCGGCAACTGTCTGGAATCCATTTTCGAAACCGCCGCAGAACTGGAAGGCGCAGAGGTAAAAACCAATGTGGTGGTCGTGGATAACGCCTCCGCAGACGGCACGGCAGATGCCGCCAAGAGCGCCTTCCCCCAGATCACCCTCATCCGCAACGCGGATAACAAGGGCTACGCCGCCGCTGCCAATCAGGGCATTGCCGCCGCTGCCGGCGACCTGATCTTCTTCGTCGACCCGCAGCTCGCGCTGGAACCCGGTTCCGCACGCCGCCTGCTGGACTACATGGAAACCAACACCGCCTGCGGCATTGCAGGCGGCAAGATAGCGGACCAGAAGGGCTTCATGCTCAAGGGCGCGCGCCGTCTTCCCGGGTTTGTTTCCAAAATGGCTTCCGCTCTGGGCGTGCGCTGCCGCTGCAAGGCTGCCATCTCCCAGCCCAAGGAAGTCTGCGCGGTCAACTTTGCCTTTGCCGTGGTGCGCAAGGCGCTCTTCTGCAACATCGGCAAGCTGGACGAGCGGTTCTTCGGCACCCATGCGGACATGGACCTCTGCCGCCGCGCCCATAAAGCCCTGAATCCCACATGGAAGGTGGCCTATGTGCCGCAGGCAAGCGCCCGCGTGCTCGACCGCTTTGCCATGAAGGCAGAACCGGCAGACTTCGCCCTCTACGGCGAAGGCGTGGTCCGCGCCCGCACCCGCAGCGAGCAGATGTACTTCTGGAAGCACTACTGCTCACTCACCGTGCTCTTTTTCGCCCTCGCGGACATTGCCGCCCATTCCGTCCGCTTCGGCATCAATCTGCTGCCCCGCATAGGCGATGCCGACAAGCGCGCCTACCATTGCGCCGTGGTGCGCGAAACTTCCAATGCCATGCTGGATACCCAGCTCGGCAGCCAGTTCCCCACCAAGCCATGGTAGCAGCCGCCGGGCTGTTTTCCCACGCCGGAAACTAAAAAGGGCGGAATGCG
>CAYRLL010000084.1:0-5575 GCA_964425115.1 uncultured Desulfovibrio sp.
ACCCAGACGCCCCTCGGCCTCGTCCAGGACCCGACCGAGGGCGCGCCACGCCTCCAGTGCCACACGGCAGGCGTGCTCACCCACCGCATCGTGTGCAAGGCGGTATTCCATGCGGTCTTCGAATTCCTGCTTGTTCACGTACCCGTATGCCTGCGATTCTGCCGTCTGCGCGAAAACCACTTCCAGCGCGGCAACGGCGCGGGCGTTTTTGCCCGTGCCGGTTATGCCCACGGTAAGCTCGCGTCCCGGAAGGTAGGTTTCCACCAGCACGGGCTGGTTGTGGCGGGCGATGAGGCGGGCGCAGGCAGCGGCAAGCTCCTCGTGGTTGCGCACCTTGGAGGCTGCCCCTATGCCCAGTCCCGTGCCTTCTGCCACGGGCTTGACGAACAGGGGGAAGGGCAGGCGCACATGGGCTGCGTCCTCTGCGGTTTCCACCACGGCAAAATCCGCCGTGGGCACGCCCTTGTCGCGTACCACGTGCTTGGTCACACCCTTGTGCAGGCATACACCCAGCGTCATGGGGTCTGAAAACACGCAGGGTATGCCGTAGTAGTCCAGCAGGGCGGGCACCTGACTTTCGCGCCCGAAGCCGTTAAGGCCCTCTGCGATGTTGAAGACCATGTCCCAGCGGCGGCCCTGCAGCAGGGCACCTGCCAGCATGGGCAGCGCGCCCACGCGCTCGGTGCGGAAGCCGAGGGCGCAGAGCGCGTCATCAATGGCCTGAATGGTCACGGGGCTGTCGAACTCTGCCGCGTCCTCTTCCGAAAAGCCCATGGCTATGTAGTCGGCCTTCAGGTCGTAGGTGATGCCTACCAGCACGGCTCGCCTCCCTGTGCCGTGCCCGCGTGCGGTTCGCACACGGCGGGGGCGGCAGGGTCGTAGGAGCGGTAGAGCCCGCCTTCATAGTTGCGCAGCACAAGGTCTTCGCCGTCATAGCCCTGAACGTAGTCGGGCATGAGGGGGATTTTGCCGCCGCCGCCGGGGGCATCGACCACATAGGTGGGCACCGCGTAGCCGGAGGTGTGACCGCGCAGGCCGCGGATGATGTCCACACCCTTGAAGATGGGCGTGCGGAAGTGCGCCGTGCCCTGCACGGGGTCGCAGTGGTACAGGTAATAGGGGCGCACCCGGCTTTTGAGCAGGCCGTGGAGCAGCGATTTCATGTCTGCGACGTTGTCGTTTATGCCCTTGAGCAGCACGGTCTGGCTGCCCAGCGGTATGCCCGCATCGGCAAGGCGGCGCAGGGCTTCTGTGGATTCGGGCGTAAGCTCGTCCGGGTGTGTGCAGTGTATGCTCATGAGCAGCGGATGATACCGGCGCAGCACGCGCAGCAGCGAGGGGGTAACGCGCTGCGGCATGACGATGGGCGCTTTGGAGCCTATGCGGATGATTTCCACATGCGGGATGCTGCGCAGGCGCGAGAGCAGATGGTCGAGCGCTGCGTCCGACATGGTGAGGGGGTCGCCGCCGGAGATGAGCACATCGCGCACTTCCGGATGATTTTTGATATATTCGATGGCAGCGGGCCAGCGTTTGCGCGTGGCACCTGCCGTGCCCGCCGTGTGGGGCTTGCCCACGCAGCGCGAACGGGTGCAGTAGCGGCAGTAGGCGGCGCAGGTGTCTGTGGCGAGAAAGAGCACGCGGTCCGGGTAGCGGTGTACCAGACCGGGCACGGGGCTGTGCCCGTCTTCGCCGAGGGGGTCTGCCGATTCCCCGGGGTTCAGGGTGCGCTCGGCCACGGTGGGAACCATGGTGCGGCGCAGAGGGTCTGCCGGGTCATCGGGATTGAACTGGGCTGCAAAATAGGGCGTTATGGCCAGCGGCAACGCGGCAAGACCCGTTCCCGCCGCGAGTTCTTCGGGCGAGAGGCGCAGCATGCGGCCAAGCTGGTCCAGTGACGTGATGCGGTTGGCATACTGCCAGTGCCAGTCGCACCAGGTCTTCAGATTTGTATCGGGATAAAAGCGCCTGCGGAAGGCTTCCGAGCGCTCACTTACGGCAAAGGCGGGAGCGGATTCGCGGACAAGCGGAGGCATGACGCCGATGGGGATGGACAGGTCATGCAGGGTGCCGGAAACGGTGTTTCCGAATAGAGAGGGAGGCTCCAGAGGAGGCTGTTCGAGTTCGGCCAAGCTGCTGGTCACGGGTTGCTCCTGTATTTTGTGCGCATGTATGCCGGGTGGCCCGTGTTCCGCGCCATGCGCAGCGGCGGCGGGCAATCATTTTCGCAATGAGCAATGGGCGTGCCATGGGTGTAACATGTTTATATAACGTGCTTTTTTATGTGGTAAGAAAGAGGGGTGCGGAACATGGTGTTCCGCTTTTCCGGGCGAGGCGGCAGGCGGGGGCGCAAACGGGGCGTGAAGTCTAGATTCGGTCTAGGAATCCATGCGGAATATTTTGTTCCGCTTCTTATAAAGAGGCATTTTTTGTTCCGCTTTTGGCCGGTTTGTAGTGCGACTTGTCTATGCCGTAGCGGCCCAGCAGTTTTCTGAGCTGGCGGGTGCTTATGCCCGCGCGTTCCGCGGTGAGGGTAACCCGCCCGCGGCAGGCGGCGAGCATTTCTTCTATGTAGCGCCGCTGGGCGTGCTCCTTGGCCCTGTCGCGCACCTCTGAAAGGGGCAGGGAAAGGTCCAGAGAAACGTTGGCAAGGGGGGCGCCGCCCACGAAGAGGTCCGGGGGAAAGTTGTCCGGCGAGAGCATGTGCGAGGTTTCCAGAATGTAGGCGCGCTCCAGCAGGTTTTCCAGTTCCCGTATGTTGCCGGGCCACGGATAGCGGCTGAAGGCCTCCAGCACCTCCGGGTGGATGCCGTCTATTTTTTTCATGTGCTGCTGGCGCAGCCGCTGGAGGAACATTTCTGCCAGCAGGGGGATATCTTCCCGCCGGTCACGCAGGGAAGGGACGCGGATGGGAAAAACATTAAGCCGGAAGAGCAGGTCGGCGCGGAATTCGCCCCGGCGCACCATATCTTCCAGATCCACGTTGCTGGCGGCGATGATGCGTGCCTCCATGGGAATGTCGGCCACGCCGCCCACGCGCTGGAACACCTTGTCCTGCAATACCTGCAGCAGGCGCACCTGCGTGGGCTGCGAGATGGTGCCCACCTCGTCCAGAAAGATGGTGCCTTTGGCGGCTACCTCGAACCGGCCGGCCTTGCGCCGGTTGGCACCGGTGAACGCGCCTTTTTCGTGACCGAAGAGTTCGCTCTCTACCAGCGTTTCGGGAATGGCGCCGCAGTGCACGCCCATGAACGGCCCGCTGGCGCGGTTGCTCTGGGCGTGGATGAGCTTGGCGAGCACGCCCTTGCCGGTGCCTGTTTCCCCTTGCAGCAGGACCGTGGTGTTTGCCTGCGCCACGCGGCGCACCTTGTCGAACACGGCCTGCATGACCGGGCTGGCCACCTGCTGCAGGGGGGCGAGCGAAGAACCGCTGTCTGCCGAGCGCAGGTATTCCAGCTCGGTCTGCATCATGTGCGATTCGCGCAGGCTTTCCAGCACGTAGGCCGCCTCTTCCGGCGAGACAGGGTAGGTGAGGTAGTTGTCTGCCCCGGCACGGACGGATTTTACGGCTTCGCGGATATTTTCCTGCGGGGTGAGGATGATGACTTCCAGATTGGGCGCAATGGCCCACAGCGCGCGCAGGGCTGTGCGGATGCTCTCAAAGCTGCGCTCCGGCGAAGGGTCCAGCCATGCTATGTCTGCGAAGATGACATCATGGGTGCGCTTGCCGAGGGCGGGTTTAAGCTCGTCCGGGTGGCGCACCACGCTGAGCTGCACCTGCGTGGAAAAGCTGCGGGAGATTGCTTTGGCGGCTGCCTGATTATCTGTGGCTACCAGAATATGCTGCATGGCCGTGTGACCCTGTGCTTGCGTTTGAGGAGCTTTGGGCGGCGTTGCGTTCTTTGCGGGTAACGGCTGAACGGTGCGACGCCACCATCCCATTGCGCCTTTTACGGCAAGATTTCAAGTACCCCCATGAAAAGCGGGCCGTCAGCGGAAAAGGAAGCCCGCCGCGCGCTCATTTCGGTTCCTTGGTGCCTGCGTAAGTAAAGGCGTTGCGTATCATGCTGTAGTGCCCGCCTTTGTCTATGCCCACAGGTTTGCCGCACAGACAGTATATTTTGCCTTCACGCTCCTCTGCCTCGTACAGGCGGGTTATCCTGTCCTTGTGGCAGCGCAGCACTTCGCCTTTGCCTATTTTCAGGTATTTCCAGAGTTTGCGGCGGCAGGCCGCGCATTTGACGATGAGCATGGCTACAAGGATACCCCAGCCGGTGCGTGGCTGCAATGCGTGGGGCACAGGTGGCCCGGCGCGGCGAGGGGGGCCTGAAGGGCGTTCCGGGGGCGGAATATGGACCGGGAATGGCGTGGTGCCTGCCATATCGTCTGTTCGTGAGGGGCATGCGGGGCGTCCGCAGCCGATGTGCCAGGCTGCAGACGCATACGCGTGCCGATGTTTCAGGATATGCCCAGAATGCCGCGCAGCACCGCGCCGGAAAGGTCGCGCCCTGTCAGTTCTGCGATGGTGGTGATGCCGCCGGGGCTGAGCACGTTGCATTCTATGATGTACGGGTAGGCGAGATCCACTCCCGCAAAGACCACTCCCCGCTCCCGCAGCCATTCTCCCAGCCTGTCGCACAGGGCGTGTTCTTCCGGCGCAAGTTCGCAGGGTTCGCTCACCGCGCCCTGCGCCAGATTGGTGCGGTGGTCCTGCGCGGCGCGGCGGCGGTACTGGCCGACAACCCTGCCGCCCGCCAGCAGAACGCGTACCTCGCCCTGCCGGATCTGCGGCACGTATTGCTGTAGCAGGCAGTAGCGTCCCGTTCCGTGCCCGGTCATGCTTTGCAGGATGGCGCGGGCGTTGGTATCTGTGCGGGAAATGAGGAAAACATCACGGCCGAACGCCTCTGCCGGGGGCTTGGCGATCCACGGTTCATCCGACTGGCTCACCACGGACCACAGGGAGTCCGCATCGGTGGAGGCGTGGGTGAGCGGCGTGGGAAACAGGTGGCCCATGCCTGCCATCAGGTATTTGCTGTTCAGGTGCATGAGCGCGTCCGGGGAGTTGGTAACGGATACGCGTTCCGCCAGCAGGCGCAGTAGCTGCACATAATCCGGAAAGGTGGCGCGGGGGCCGAAGCTGAGCACCTGCACATGCCCGAAAGAGGCAAGGGGAACCGTGCGGCCCTGCGGGGATACATGGAGATCGCGGGAGCTGGCGGGGGAGTCGGACCCGGTGGAATGGTCGGGCCGAGTAGAGTGGTCGGGCCGAGTAGAGTGGTCGGGTTGGATAGAATGGTTGGGCCGGATAGAATGGTCGGGCCGGGCGGTTTGTGTTCCGGTGGCACCCCCGGGATGCGTATCAGCACAAGTGGCCGTTTGAGCGGTATCCTGCCGGACTGCCTGAGTGACTGCGTGGACCGAACAGGTAACGTCTCCGCCGTACAGGGCCAGAGTGCCCGCCGCGCCAAAGGCTACGGCAAGGCCCATGCCGAGGGCTGCGCGGGCCAGCGCAACGCCGTTTTCCGGGTTATCATGCGGGTGGCGGACAAGAAAGCAGATGGAATGCGGCATG
>CAYRLL010000084.1:5675-14537 GCA_964425115.1 uncultured Desulfovibrio sp.
TGGGCCGTGTGGGGGGTATCAGGCATGGAGCGTTCCTCCTGTATGCAGACCTTCACATATTTTCGGGGGCGCGTCAGCCCGGCAGTGCGATTGGGCTTGGCGGTGGTTTATCGCGTCCGCCCACGCTGTGCGTGTAGCTGTTTGGTGTGTCACCCTGATGTACGCCCCGATGTCTGGCCTGATGTCTGGCCCGATGTACGGCCTGATGTCTGGCCCCATGTACGGCCCGATGTACGGCCTGATGTACGGTCCCATGTACGCCCAGACAGCCGCTAGAAGTCCGGCACGGAGCAGAAGGCCAGTTCCTCGCCCGTTACCGGATGCCGGAAGCACAGGTAGGCCGCGTGCAGCAGCAGGGCATCGCCTTGGCGTCCCGTGCCGTAGAGCCTGTCTCCCACAATGGGGCAACCCAGCCCAAGCGGATGCGCGGCATGCACGCGCAACTGGTGGGTGCGTCCGGTCACGGGGCTAAACTCCACGCGGGTGTGCCCGTCTTCACGCTCCAGCACTCCCCAGCGGGTTATGCCGGTCTTGCCGTGTTCCGGGTCGTATATCTGCCGGGGGCGGTTGTCCGTATCCAGCCGGAAGGGGAGCCGTATCTCGCCCTCGCGCCCCTGCACGGTGCCCTGCAAAAGCGCGATGTAGCGCTTGTCCACCGAGCGTTCCGCAAACTGGCGGCTGAGTCCTTTATAGGCTTCGTTCGTAAGTCCGAACACCATCAGGCCGGAGGTGTCCATATCCAGCCTGTGCGCGGCGGGGTAGTCTATGCAGCCGGGAAACAGGTCGCGCACGCGCCGCATGGCGCAGTCCTGCATATCCGGGCCTTTTCCGGGTACGGAGAGCATTCCCCCCGGTTTAATGATTACGACCACATGGGAATCGCTATGGAGTATCTGCACCGTTGGTTCCTTGTATGACGCTTTTCGGCCCTGCGGGGGATGCAAGCCCGCAGAGCATGAAGCCGAGAATGAGCCCGCACTTTTCCGTGCAGGCGGTATAAAAGCTGCCGTGTTGCCGTGTGCCTGAACGGTTTTCCCGGCCCCAGTAAAATTCTGCCAGTCCCAGCGGGGTAAGGCCGTGCAGGGCGGCATAGTGCAGCAGCTTGGGGGCGCAGCAGTCGCCCGTGCCTGTGGGCGCACCTTTGCCTGTGGGCAGGATATCGTGCAGGACGGCGCATTGACCCCGGAAGTTGCGCAGGCGGTAGAGCGAAAACACGCGGCGCATGGCCTGCTGCGACAGGGCTTTGCGCTGGTCGGTGAGCTGTTTGCGGGTTTCGTGCGCGGAGTTGCCGGACGGTTCGGCTCCGTGTTCGTCCGTACAGGCACAGGCGGGGTGCGGGGCGGCGTCCAGATCTGCAATGCGCCTGCTCAGTTCCCGTATGGGCGGGTCGTCCTGCCGGACCAGCGCATCAAACGCCTGCACGTCCGGGATGGGCGGAACCCAGCCCGGCACGCTCCATATGCCGTTGTACTGGCCGGAAAAGGCGCGCAGGGTGCCGTATGCGCCCTGAGGCGTGCGGCAGACCAGCACCCCGAACATCTGCCCGCGTGCCTCGCCCCGCAGGTAGTCCAGCGAAAGGCGGGGGTCCGGTTCAGCGGAGAGCATGTCCACGGTGTCGTGCGCATGCAGAAGGTTCATCAGGGCGGTGCATTCCGCATGCGCTAAGCCCGCCGCCAGAGTATGTTCCCTGCCGCACGCAGAGCAGAAGCCGGCGCAGGAGGCGGCGTGGTTGTAGGCGGGATGTGTTTCATCCGGCGGTGCGCCGTGGTTTATGAGCAAGGGAAACAGCATGGGCGTATAGTCAATCAGGAACGCACAGATTGCCGCAGGCGTGCGGCCTTCCAGACAAATTCGGCCACATCGCGGTTGGCGGTGGTTTCGAACCGGCGCACGGTAAGCACCGCATCGCGCGGAAGGATGTCGTCTTCCGCAGCCACGTACACCTCGCCCCACAGCCGCTGCACCACAAAGGAACCGGCGGAAAGCGTGGCCACCAGCGCGTTGTGCGCATCGTCCAGTTCTGAGGAATCGCGTCCTTGCAGGAAGCCTGCGTGCAGGGAGGAAAATTCGCTGCCGCGCACGTTCAGGTAGTGCTCCAGTTGTGCGCCCGTGCCGGGCAGGGCAAGGGGGGTGAGGCGGAACGGAGATTTTTTGCGGGTGTGTTCCTGCAACCTGTTCCACAGCAGGGCGAAGGTTTGGTGAAAAGCATTGCGGGCGGCGGCATCGGCAAAGACGAGGGCCTGCTCATCCCAGAAGACAGTGCACAGCTCCATGGGGTCCATGGCAACGGGAGCCACAGCCTCGCCCATGAGGAATGCGCGTATGGCCGGGTAATCGTAGTCGCAGGGGTATTGGCGGAGCAGCGATTCCATGCGTTCGCGCAACTGTTCGTCAGACAGCCGGGGGGCTGCCGCAGCGCGGGCGGATGAGATGGTTTGGGCGGGTAGGGGCAAGGGTGTCTCCGAAAAAAAGTTTGGCGGACCGTGCTGCATGGGCTGTGCTGCGCGGCCTGTGCAGTACGGCCAGTGGAGCACGGACGGTGCGCAAGGGCTGCTTGTCGCGCGTTTCGCAGACGCTTCTAGCCCAGACCGGGGCGGAAGGGAAGGCATGGTGTAACAGGCCGGGCACGGGGGGCTGCCGCTGTTGCGACCGGCAACAGCGAAGTCGCCTTGATTGAACATGCTTTCATAACGGTAACGCGATTCCGGTAGTTTTCGTCAGGAGCGGAATCGGTTGAAACGGAACCGCGTATCGGTTTTCGTGAACTGTTAGGGGTATCGGTTGCTCATGCACGGCAGAGAGTCTCTCTTCGCCTTGCTGCAGTGTCAGGGCTGGGTGACCAAGGCGGCTTTGAGTTCCTTTGCCCATGTGTCCAAAGCGGATTTTGCGTGCCCGAACCGGCTAAGCGACCCGATGACTTGCAGAGGGGTTCCCATTTTTTTGGCGGTCATTGCCGCCACCATCTCGCCGCTTTCTCCATCGTACAATTCGGCCTCAATGGACGCGCCGCCCATATCAAGTGGCACGAATACGGCTGCCGTGGTGATGACATTCAGAAACGGGCGGGAAGTGACGACTTCTGTAATCCGGAGCCTGACGCCCAGCACTCCCGGCCCCCTTTCCTGTACCAAAGAGAAATCAGGGGAAAGCGATTCCTCAAGGGCTCGGTGCGTATGCGCAGAAATATCGTCCATCTCCTGCTGGCTGATGTCGTTGGCATCTCCCCATGAGAAGGCAACGTGCTCAAGCATGACCTTGCTGTAACGGGACCATGCAAACCCGTCACGCGCCCACCATTGTGTGGAAGGATCGTTGGCGCATTGCTTGAGCGGCACCCTTGCCCCAAGGTCTGCTGAGGGTTCTGGTGCCTTGACTGCACAACCTGATACGAGGAACAAAATCAGGAATGCGGCGTAGCGGAACGTTTTCCGGATGGAGTGCTGTTTCAGGATCAGCATCGGGTTCTCCTTTGGTTGTCACCTTGCGGTGACTTTTGGGGTAAAAAAAAGACAATTACGTACTCAAGATATCGCTTCAGGATGTGTATTCAGGGTGTTCAGGCCATCGATAATTACAGCTACCGCAGCTTCGATTCGTTCCCACCCGGCCTCCGAGCCGATATCCACACCGTTGAAAATGGTAATGTGCCCCTCACGGCATGCCAGATACCCCAGCCCCCCGCCTATGACGGCGAAAATGGCCATAAGATCGAGATGTTTCGGCCTGTCAGCGAAATAAAGCCGGGAGAACTCTATGATCCGTTTCTCGCGTAGCGTCTCAAGTTCCTGCGTAAGTTCATTTCGCTGGATCATTTCCCAAGACATGATGAGCCGTGTAAGGGGCCTGTTCCGTATAGCCCGAAGGTAATTGCGCCCGAGACGTTTAAGGCGTTCAGGCAGGGGGCAGGCTGCAAATCCTTCTGGGTCGCCTCCGGTCAGTTCATGGCTGTCTGGCCAGAAATCGCCTTCCGCAGCAAAGGCGGCTATCAGGCCGCTTAGTCCTCCAAAATATCGGTAAATCAGAACCTTATCGACACCAGCCTCACGGGCGACAGCGTTAACACCAAGTCCGAGAAAGCCTGCCTTTCCCAAGGTCTTTCCCACGGCATCAATGAGAGCCTTGCGGGTGCCTTCGCTGTCTCGCGGGGAAGACTTGGGGCCGGGGATGCGGGGGGTGGTTTTGAAATTTTTAGTCACCATGTGGTGACATTATGTTCTGCCATGGTTTCTGTCAAGCGGTAGGTGGGCGGAGAGTGGGTCGGTGTTGCCGTGTAGGGGAATCCCATTGGGCGCGCAGACCGTTCCGGGCAAAGTAACGGGGCCGCATCCCCACGCGGCCCCGGTTTGCGGACAAAGCCCTGTGCCGCCGCGCCGCACAACGGAGGGGGTGAATAACCCCGGAGGCATCCGTTCTCCGTGCGGTGGTTGCGTGCGGCGTTTGCGGGCGGCAGGCGGCGTGGCCGCGGTTTACAGCTTGGCGGCGACTTCTTCCGCCCATGCGCACACGTCGTCGCGCACGGGGTCGCCGTCAATTTTCAGGGAGTCCACGACAATATTAGCCCCGACGGCTTCCATTTTTTCTTCAATGGCGTCCACCGCGCCGCAGAAATAGGTGTAGGACGAGTCGCCGCAGCCGAAGACGGCCACCTTTTTGCCTGAGAGGCCCGAATTTTCCAGTTCATCGTACAGGGGGATGAAATCGTCCTGCAGTTCGATTTCCTCGTCACCCCACGTGGAGCACCCCAGAAGGACGATATCATAGTTGCCGCCGAGGTCGGGGGCATTCACGTCTGCCGCGCTCATGACCTGCGTGTCTATGCTTTTGGCGGCAAAGGCACTGGCTATGTAGCGTGCCGTGTTTTCCGTGTTGCCGGTGGTGGAACCGTAAACGATGAGAGCTTTGGCCATGGTGGAATCCTTTCGTTGCGGGTTGGCGCGCCGGAGAGGCCGGTGCGGATGAGTTTGCTGCTCCCGGGTATCCGGGTGACGTCAAAATCTGATATTGAAATTCATTTTCAGTATCAAGTCTTTTTTGCACCGCTCCGCCACTTTTTTCGTTTCGGGCAGGATTTCCTAAGTTAACAGGTGGAATTAAGAGAGAAAATGAGACCGCCACCGGAGAGGTCTCCGGTGGCGGTCTGGATGATTGCAACGGTTCGGCTGTGGCTTTTAGGCTTTTCCGGTCAGGCAGCAGCCTTGCGCCGGCGCAAGCGGCGGTGTGTTAGACCACGTAGTCCATGACCTTGCGGGTTGCCACGATTTGCTTGATGAATTCCACGCACTTCAGGTGTTCCGGGTGCACGGCGTACGCCTTGAGCCCTTCCGCATCGTCATGGGTGGATTGCAGGATGACCTGAACGGTCTCCGTGGTGGTTTCCAGAAACTCGGTGGAAACCTCTATGCTCTTGAGCGCGGGGATGCGTCCTTCCATACCTCTGAGCATGGCAACCATCTTTGCGCAGTTTTCCTTGGCAGTAGCACCGAGAGCCTCTTCCTTGAGCGTCCACCATACGAGGTGTTTGATCATGTCGTGTTCCTTGTCTTGCTAGCGTATGTGACGGGAGCACGGCCACTGTGCCGTGCCTGCCGTTCCGGTATGCGGCATGGGACGCCCCGGGTCAAGTGCCGGTGATGCAGGGCGCTGCCCTGCTCCGGCACGCCCGCATGGGGCGGACGTGTGATATTGCGCGTTATTGCATATTGCCGTACATCGGGGATGGTGTGCTGACGAGGAGGTCGGCGGATTTATTTTAAGGGAGCGGAGCATGGAGAAATTGGAAAGGCAGACGCTGCAAGCCGTGCTGGAACGCAGCGTACGGTGCTTTGCGGCGCATCCTGCTATTTCGAACGTGGGGGAAGAGCCGGTAACCTACGCCGAGTTCGGCGAAACCGTGCACAGCCTGAGCCGTATGCTGGCGGACAACGGCATCGCCCGTGGCGACAGGGTTGCCATTCTCAGCGAAAGCTGTCCGCACTGGGCGGTTGCCTACTTTGCCATTACCAGCATGGGGGCGGTGGCAGTGCCCATTCTGCCGGATTTTCACCCGGACGCCATCCACCATATCATACGGCATTCGGAATCCCGCGCGGTGTTTGTCTCTGAAAAGCTCTTTCCCAAGCTGGAAGACGGGCAGTATGATGAGGAACCGCTGCTTATTCTCATGGAATCCTTTGTGCCTGTGGGATTGGACGACGGCAAGGACCGTCTGAAGGAGATGAAGAAGGCCGGGCTGCGCGAATTCCGCAAGTTCAAGGAAAAAGCGCTGCGCATGGCGGAGCGGTTTTCCGATAAGGTGCGCAGCACGGGTGATGAGGCCGCAGAGACGCCCGGCGAGGCGTGGTATGATGTGCCGCCGCACGAAGTGAAGCCGGACGACGTGGCTGCCATTATCTACACATCAGGCACCACGGGACACTCCAAGGGTGTGGTGCTCACGCACGGCAATATTGTTTCCAACGCGGTGGCGGTGGTGGAAACCATCATACAGGTAGGCCCCGGAGACAGGCTGCTTTCCATCCTGCCGCTTTCGCACACCTATGAATGCACGCTGGGCATGGTGCTGCCGCTGGCGCACGGCGCGCATGTGCATTATCTGGACAAACCGCCCACGGCGCGCGCGCTGCTGCCCGCGCTGGCGCAGGTGCGGCCCACTATCATGCTCTCCGTTCCGCTGGTCATAGAAAAGATTTTTAAAACCGCGATTTTGCCCAAGCTTACGGGCAGTTGGCTGAAGCGCCGCCTCTATGGCATAGCCGCAGTGCGCAAAAAGCTGAACGCGGTTGCCGGAAAAAAGCTGAAGGAAACCTTCGGCGGGTGCCTGCGCATGTTCTGCATAGGCGGCGCGCCGCTTGCCCCGGATGTGGAGCTTTTTCTGCGCGAGGCGGGGTTCCCCTACGGTCTGGGTTACGGTCTGACAGAAACCAGCCCCCTGTGTGCGGGTGATGCCCCCGGCAGGGCCAATCTGTATTCCATAGGCAAGCCGCTGCACGGGGTGCAGATTGCCATTCTGGATAAAGACCCTGTGACGGGAGAGGGCGAGATAGCCGTTAAGGGACCCAACGTGATGCGCGAGTATTACAAAGGGCCGGAGATTACCCGGAACACCTTTACGGAAGACGGCTGGTTCCGGACAGGCGACCTTGGCAAGCTGGACCGGGACGGGCATCTGGTCATCAAGGGACGGCTGAAGAACGTTATCGTGGGACCGAGCGGAGAGAACATCTATCCGGAAGAGATAGAGGGTGTGCTGCTCCAGTCATCGTGGGTTATGGAGTGCATAGTCTACCAACTGGACGGCAAGCTGGCGGCCCGGGTGCATATTGACTACACCAAGGCGGACGAGGAATTCGGCAAGCTGCCCGTGGCCAAGATGCAGACCAAGGTGGACGAGTTGCTGGAATCGCTCCGGCAGGAGGTGAACGGCAAGGTTTCTACCTTTGCACGACTGCACAGGATGATTGAGCAGACCGAACCCTTTGAGAAGACGCCCACCCACAAGATAAAGCGGTATCTGTACGTGGAGTAGGGGCAGCACAGCAGGTTTTGCAGGGAGTACCGATTCAGCCGGTTCAACATTTTGCACCGCACAGGCCGGAGAAAGGCGCAGGCTTTTCCCGGCCTGTTTTTTTGTGCCGGGGGCAGTGGTTCATTTTCAATAAGCTATTTTTATCAGGGTGTTATCTGTTGTGGTGTGCGTGCAGGATTTTGAACTGCCGTTGCCGGAACAGGCATGGGTGGGGTTAATCCGGCGTGCAGGTTTAAATTTTTGCACGGGAAAAAGCGGCGGGTTGCACATGATGAATGGCGACTAAAATAAAATACTCTTTTATTTTAGTATGTTATATTTTACGCGAAGGGGTGGAAATTGTTGGCACGCCTGTTGCTATATCCAGATTACCTTCTTTCTTTTACAACAAATTTCCGGAAACGGCTCAGGGTGGCTCCTGAGCCGTTTCCGCGTTTGCAGGGCTGGTCCGCCGCCGCTGCTCCTCCTCCCCCACAATTATTGCCGCCGGTTCAGTCTGTCCCGGTCCCGGCACCTTGTCGTTCCCCCTTCCCGATCGATTTTTCATGGAGTGCAGGGCGGTGTTGCCCGGAGAGGCAGGCACTGCCGCCTCGCGTGCCGTCCTTCGCCGGTCTTGGAGACTGCCGTGCGGCTGATGTGTTGCCTGCTGCCATTTACCGTTTGCCGCACTGCCGCTTCCGTTCACCGAAAACCGGTTGCGGGCGGCGCAGGGGCGTGTATTGTGACCAATGCCATGCTCTTTTGCGGCGCAGGGCGGCAATGGCTGCGGGCAGCCCGCCCGTGGTGCCGCAGAGCGGCGGACGGCTTGCCGTCCGGTCCATATGTGAGGCGGCGGGGCGAGCGGGCACGCCCCGCCATTTTCCTGATGCCGGGCTCTTTTCTTTCCGGTGCCTAACCCCGTAGGCAACGGAAGGGGCCGCTCCGGACAATTTTCCGGAGCGGCCCCTGTTTTATGCGTGGTGCAGAGAGGGAATCAGAAATTCAGAATCCTGTCGGCCTTTTTCATGGCCTCGTACAGGAACGGCATATTGGAAACCGAGACAAAGGGGTTTTCGCCCACACCGTGGGCGGTCATACATTTGCCTCAGCCTACAAGGGTACCTTCGTTCAGAGAGAACACCTTTGCCTGCTGGCCTATGGGATACTGCTCGCTTTCGCCTGCGGTAAGGGCAACTCCCGGACCGTTCAGGAAGATGGTTACATCCTCCCCCTGTTCCAGAAGAAAATTGCCGAACCGGACGGCATTCCATTTGATTTCCGGCTCACTGCTGGAAATGGTGATGAGTACATGCATTGGTACCTCCGATGTATCATGTATAGATAGCATCTATATCATT
>CAYRLL010000085.1:0-9281 GCA_964425115.1 uncultured Desulfovibrio sp.
ATCATGGCCCGCAGCATGTCGGAGCAGTTTTCCGCGTTGTGGGACATGGCGTTCAGGCATTCCACAAAATGCAGAAGCTGATAGATGTCCTTGAACTCCATGTCGGAGTTGTAGATGGCGGAAATAATCGCCTGCTTGCTGCGGAACACGGATTTATGGTTGTGGCGGATGGCGCGGTAGGTGTTTTTCACTGCTTCGCGGTCCAGCTTGCCGCCGCCGTTGACCATGCCGATGGTTGCCTCAAGCGCGGGGCCGAGCAGGTCCAGCGTGTGGCCCACGCTGTCCATGTAGTCCAGAAACTGCTTGTGGAATTCCTCGGGAACCAGCACACGGCGCATGGCCAGCCAGTTCAGGGCTTCCTGCCCGGCGTCCAGAATGTTGTCCTGACTGCGCGTGTAGTTCAGGAACAGGGTCTTGTCCACGGCCATGAACAGGCCGCGCGGCAGGTGGTTGCGGATGTTGCGCTTGATTTTGTCCGCCTTGTCCTCCACCTCGTTCACCTCTTCCTGCAGGGAAGAGAACTCGCGGCAGGTGCCGCCCGTTATGTAGCATTCCATGGATTCGCGGATAAGGGCCATGCCCTTGCCTATCTGGGCGTAATGTTCGACCAGCCCGTCCATGGGATTGCGTTCGGAAAGCAGTCCGAAAAAGGGTACGAAGAGTTTCATTGGCTTGTTCCTCCGAAAAAAATATGACTCGCGGCCGGGGTTACAGTACTGCCCAACGGAGTAGCTGGAAAATAACGATACAGGTGAAGCCCGCAATGGGCACGGTGAGCACCCAGTAGAGCACGATCTTGAACAGGACGCGGAAGTCCACCGCTCCGAAGCCTCTGGCCAGACCCACGCCCACAATGGAGCCGACCGCAGCATGGGTGGTGGAGACCGGCATGCCCAGATTGGATGCCATGAGCACGGTGGTTGCCGCGCCGAAGTCCACAGCAAAGCCGCGCGTGTTGGTCAGCTGGGTGATGCGTTGCCCCACGGTGTCCATGACCCGGTATCCCAGAGTTGCAATGCCCAGCGCAATGCCCAGCCCGCCCAGAACCAGCAGCCATGTGGGCACCTCTGCCGTAAAGGCCATGTTCTGGTCGCGTGCGATAAGGTAGATGGCAGCCACGGGGCCTATGGCATTTGCCACATCGTTGGCACCCTGCGATATGGCAACATAGCAGCTGGTGCCCACCTGCATGGACCGGAAAAGCCCTTCCACCGCTTCCGGCTGTTCGGCCACATCCGGGATGATCCGCCTGACCAGTGCGCGGGAAATCACCCATACTGCCGCCATGAGCGCGGGGGCCACATACAGCATGGAGCTCCACGTGAGGCCCATGTTTTTGCCCATGGGCGTTTTGAACACAAAGGAGAGGAAGACGAGTACCACGGTCATGCTTATCCAGAACGGCCCCCATTTTCGCGCCGCCTTAAGCATGTCGCCTTTTTCAAAGAGGATGTAACGCCGTATCTGCCAGAACACCACGTAGGCTATGGCGGCTCCGAACAGGGGCGAGACGATCCACGACAGCACCACCACACCCAGACTGCTCCACTGAACCACCTCAGGCCCCCCGGCTACGAAGCCGAAGCCGATGATGGACCCGACGATGGAGTGCGTGGACGAGACGGGCAGGGCGGTGAGGGTGGCTATGAGCATCCACAGGCTTGCGGAGAGCAGGGCGGCGAACATGCCCACCATGAGAACCCTGTGGTCTGTGATCATCTCCGGATTGATGATGCCGCGCGAGATGGTCTTTGTGACGTGTGAGCCGAGAAAGACCGCACCGACAAAGTTCAGAACGCCCGCGATCAGAACGGCCTGCTTGACCGTGATCGCCTTGGCGCCGACGGCGGAGGCCATGGAGTTGGCCACATCGTTGGCGCCGAGATTGAAGGCCATCATGAACCCGGCCAGCACGGCCAAGGCAAGAAAGATGGTATAGATATCCATGAGGCTCCCGATGATTTCCAGAGCTGGTTATCGGCACTGTAGCCGGGTTGCGTATCCCGTATTGCGGGTGTACCTAAGGGGAAAAGGTAGGAATGTCAAAGAAACGCAACCTGCCTACCATGCAATTGTAACAATTCTGTGACGCAAGCGCCACAAAGTTACGGTGTAGTGTCTGCTTATGAAAAACTATTCCTTCCGCAAACGGCTGTTCTTCGGCACCCTGCTGCTGCTCATGGTGGCTCTTGTGCCGCCCTTTTACTATTATGACAGCTCCTTGCGTGAAGATATCATGCAGGATGCCAAAGACAGGGCCATAAAAGGGCTGGATACCGTGGACCACGTGCTGCGTGAATACGGCGGCGGTCCCGATATGGCAGAGCTGGATGCGCGGCTCACGCGGCTTGGCGAGAGCATGGGCATTCGCATTTCCTACATTGCGGACGGTGTGGTGCTGGCCGATTCCAGCGTGCCCTTTGAAGAGGTTCCGGCCCTGGAAGGCCACGGCGCGCGTCCTGAAGTGCGCAAGGCCATGCAGGGTGCCACGGGAGTGGAGGTGCGTTATTCCACCACCGTGAACAAGGAGCTTATCTACGCCGCCCGCCCGCTGCGGGATGTGCCCGGTCTGCCGGAAGGGGTGCTGCGCATTGCCGTTCCCGTTTCCATTGTCAAGGAGCGGCTGAACCGTCTGGAATCGGGTATGGTGTGGGTGCTTTCGCTTACGGTGCTTGCCAGCGCGCTGATCGGCTTTTTGTCCACCCGGCCGCTGCTGCGGTCCATTGATGCCCTTGCGCGCACGGCACAGAGCATAGGGCAGGGGCATTACAACCGCCGCATACGCGAGTATCCCGGCAAGGAGTTCAAGCCGCTGGCAGACGCCATTAACGGCATGGCGCACAACATTGAACAGCATCTTTCCATGCTTGTGGACCAGAAGGGGCGTCTGGAAGCCGTGTTCAACGGCATGAACGAGGGCGTGATGGTGCTGGACCGCGACGGGCGCATCCATTCCTGCAACAAGGCGCTGGCCGCCATCTTCCCCGGCATAGAGAACAAGGTGGGCATCACGCCCATAGAAGCGACCATGAAGCCGGAGCTTCAGAAAATGGTTTCGCATCTGCTGGAGCATTCCGACAATGACGCGACCATGCGCACGCAGATGGAATTTTCCGGCGGGCGGTTTTTTGAGGTGACGCTGGTGCCCTTTACGGACCCTGCGGGATCACGGCGCATGGTGGTGGTTTTTTACGATATCAGCGAGCGGGAGCGGCTGGAGAAGGTGCGGCGCGACTTTGTGGCCAACGTTTCCCACGAGCTTAAGACGCCGCTGACGAGTATAAAGGGCTTTGCGGAAACCCTCATTGAAACGCCGCCCGGAAGGCCGGAACAGACCGCCATGTTCCTGAAGACCATCCTCAAGAACGCCAACCATATGACCAAGATGGTCAACTCGCTGCTGGTGCTGGCCCGGTGCCAGCATAAGGGAGAGGAGACGGACCTTGCCCCTGTGGATGCCCACGAACTGGTGCGGCAGTCGTTGCGCGATGTGCTGCACGCTGCCAATGCCAAGGAGATTACGCTGGCCAACAACCTGCCGGAAGGGGATATTTCCGTGCTGGGCGACCGGGACGGGCTGATGGAGGTTTTCCGCAACCTGCTGGACAACGCCGTGAAGTACAGCCCCAAGGGAACCACCGTGAGCGTTTCCATGCGTCCGGCGCAGGACAGGGTGGCCTTTTGCGTGCGGGATGAGGGGCCCGGTATTCCGGAGAAGGCCAAGGACAGGATATTTGAGCGCTTCTACCGTATTGAGCAGGGGGGCGAACCTGCCGCCAAGGATGGCAGCGCAGGACTTGGCCTTGCCATCTGCCGCCGCATAGTCAAGTCGCACGGCGGGGACATATGGGTGGAATCGCCTCTGGACCCCGCCACGGGCACGGGTGCCGCCTTCTTTGTCACGTTGCAGGCACTGGACAAGACGGACAAGACGGACAAGGCAGACAAATCGGATAAGAATGGCAACGGAATGGCGGAACAGGAAGCAGACGGTGCCGCCGGAAGCGATGAAACTTCAAACCCGGCTGCGTGAGCCGGACACGGCGCGCCCCCGAAAACCCCTGACGCACAGAATCCGCTGAAAACACCGGACAAAGCAACGCCCCCGCGAGGAGAATTCCCGCGGGGGCGATTTCATTCATGCAGGAGGGGCGGCTACTTTTTGGGCCGCTTGGTATGGCTGGAGCGGAAGCGCACCCGCACGGGAGCGTGTTCTATCTTGAACGTCTTGCGCAGAGAACGCTCCATGTAGCGGATGTAGGCGTCCTTCATGCGGTCTGCATCATTGACAAAGAAGACAAAGGTGGGCGGATTCGTCTCTGCCTGCGTCATGTAGAAGAACTTGGGCCGCACCCTGTTCACCACGGGGGGCTGCTGCTTGGTGACTATGGCTTCCAGCACGCGGTTAAGCTGTCCGGTGGGGACGCGCACATGGCATTCCGACCATATCTGCTCCGCAAGGGGGATAATGCGCTTCAGGTTGGCGCGGGTGTGCGCGGAAACATAAAGAATGGGCACATGGGAGCAGTAGCTCAGGGCGTCTTTGTAGACCTTTTTAACCGCTGCAAGCTCGTTGGGTTTTATAAGGTCGGTCTTGTTCACCAGCACCATGAAGGGGGTCTTGCGCTCGTCCAGCAGGTCTATGAGCCGCTTGTCCTGCTGGGTAAGCCCTTCCTGCCCGTCCAGCACAAGAATGGTCACATGGGCCTTGGTGCTGGACTTGATGGAGGAGTTCACGCTGTAGCGTTCCACGGTGTCGGTAATTTTGGCCCGGCGGCGTACTCCCGCCGTATCCACAAAGGTGTAGCGCTTGTCGTCCAGCACGTAGGTAACATCCACGGAGTCGCGGGTGGTGCCTGCCATGTCGGAAACGATCATGCGGTTCATGCCCGTAATGGCGTTTACCAGCGAGGACTTGCCCGCGTTGGGGCGGCCGAGCATGGCCAGCTTGAGCCCTGCTTCCTGCTCCAGCTGCTGCCATTGGTCTTCGGGGGGCAGCAGGTCGCGCAGCTCTTCTTCAAAGGCGCGCATGTTGTAGCCGTGTTCGCCGGATATGGCGAGCATGGGCAGGCCCAGTTCGTGAAATTCCGGGGTGAGCTGGTCTTCAAGCTCGCCGCCGTCCACCTTGTTCACGGCAAGCAGCACGGGCAGGCCGCTGCGGCGGACATATTCGGCAAGGCGGCGGTCAAAGGGCAGCAGGCCGTCGCGTCCGTCCACCACAAGGCACAGGGCCACGCATTCGGCCATGGCTTCCTGCGTCTGGCGCAGGATTTCGGACTCGAAGCCGCGCAGTTCGTTGGGGCCTTCTGCCGCCTTGTAGCTTTCATCCAGATGGATGCCGCCGGTGTCGATGACGGTCCATGTGCGTCCGTCGCGTTTTACCGTGCCTTCCATGCGGTCCCGCGTAACGCCGGGCCGGTCGTGGGTGATGGCGCGGTTGCTGCGGATGAGCCTGTTGAACAGGGTGGATTTGCCTACGTTGGGTCGTCCGATGAGTGCTATTTTGGGATACATGGCCTTGTTCCGAAAAAAAGGGGGGAGGAGGTGACGGCATGCCGGGAAGAGGCGCTGCCCGATCAGACGCTTTCAGCAGGCAGGGTACGATGCCCCGCCGCTTCGCGCAAGAGGGGAGATGTGCTTACTCCATGCAGGGCGGGAAGGCAAGAACAAATGCACAGGGCTGCGGACTGCCCGATGCGACAAAGCGCACGCGGGCCGTTGCCTTGTGCGGCGGGAACGCGTTACAAGGGTTTCCGGCTTGCCGTAAAAGACCCTGACACCACCCGCAGGAGTACTGCCATGAAGAATCTGCTCTCTACCAAGGAAGTTGCCAAGTATCTCGGCGTGAACGAGAAAATGGTCTACGCGCTCATTTCGGAAAAGGGACTTCCGGCGACCAAGGCGACGGGCAAATGGCTTTTCCCCTCGCATCTCGTGGAGCAGTGGATAGAGTCGCGGACCATGAACTACCCGCGCAGGGCCGATTCGCCCATGCTGAGCGGGCAGGGCGTGCAGAGCGAGGTGCTGGTGGTGGCTGGGAGCAACGACCTGCTGCTGGACAGGGTGCTTGCCCGGTACATGGAAACGTACCCTGACCATCTTGCGGCCTTTGCCAATCTGGGCAGCCTTGGCGGGCTGAAGGCGGTGCGCAGGGGGCAGTGCCACATTGCCACCAGCCATTTGCGGGAAAATGGCAACGGTGATTACAACTTTGCCCATGCCGCGCAGGAACTGGATGAAAAACCCGCCATGATCAACTTCTGCTGCCGGGAGCAGGGGTACGTGGTGGCGGCGGGCAACCCGCACGGCATTGCAGGGGCGGAGGATATAGTACGCAAGCGGCTCACCGTGGTGAACCGGCCCGTGGGCACGGGCACGCGGCTGCTTTTTGATACGCAGCTTGCCGCCGTGGGCGCGGAGCCGCACACCGTGCCCGGCTACGCAACCGAGGCGGCGCGGCATCTGGACGTGGGGCTTGAGGTGCTGGCGGGCAGGGCGGATGCGGGCATGGCCATACGCGCCGTGGCCACCCGTCTGGGGCTTGGTTTTGTGCCCGTGCAATGGGAGCGGTATGACCTGATCATTCCCAAGGACCGGTTTTTTGACAAGCCGGTGCAGCAGTTTCTGGCACTGCTGGGCACGGCGGAGTTTCAGGCCGATGCCGCAGCCCTGACCGGATACGATGTTTCCCGCACGGGGCGGGTGGTGTATCCCGGAGAGATGAAAGCCTCCGCAGCCGGTGAGCCGGAAGGGGTGTAGTCCGGCTTCAGCAGGATAGCCAGAGGCAGGCGTTCTGCAGCCGTCTGAGCACGCTCATGGATACGGACCCGATGAGCAGCCGCCGCAGGAAGCTGTTGCCGTAGCCCGCGCGGCCCATGGCGATGACCGCGAACTTGCCCCTGTCGCAGGTGGAAAGAATGGCATCGGCGGGATTGTTGTCCGTGACCACACGCATGCGGATGGCGTCGGACGGCACGCCCTCCGACTCCAGCACATCACGGCACTGGCTGAACATGATCTCCGGCGGAACAGGGTTGTTATGCCTGTCGCGCAGCACGCGCAGCATGGTGATGGAATGGTTGCCCTGCGAGCCGACGGTGCGCCCCACATGGCGCGCCATGTTCATGCACTGCTGTGAGCCGTCCAGACAGAGCAGGATGTTGCGGCGTTTGCGCAGGGCATCGGGCGCCACCCACAGCGGCACTCCGCAGGTGGCGTCAATGATCTCGCCGGTGATGTCCGGAATGCCGTCCAGCGTCGATTCCAGCCACGAACGTCCGCGCTTGCCGAGCACCAGCGCGTGGTGGTTGTTCTGTGCGGATTCCCGTATCAGGTCCAGTGCCTTGCCGTGTTCCTGCGGACGGCTGACCAGCGTGACGTGTTCTTCCGGCACGCCCGCCCCGCACAAGGTTGCGCGGGCGTACTCCAGACTTTCCATGCCCTGCCTTTCGTGCTTGTTGTAGAGGGCTTCATCCATGCGTCCGCCTTCCAGCAGAACGCCGTAGGGCCCCTGCACCACAGCCTGCTCCGGAGGGAGAAGGTGGATGAGCCGGAAGCGGATGCTGTCGAAATCGTGAAAGAAGGACGCAGCGAACTGCACCCCGAACTGATGGTGCGGGTTCGCGCCAACGGCGATGAGAAGCTCCGGCAGAGGGCGCGGAGGCGGGGCGGAGCGGCTTGTTTCCGTACGCATGGTCCATCCTTGTTGAGCGGAAGAATCCGCTATCCGTTATCGCAAGAGGCGTGCCAAGGTAGTCCGGAGAAAAACGTTATGAATTACAGGCTGATGAAGCGTTATGCGCGGAGTGGTCGTAAGCACTTACTGTCGTCAGGGCTGACACCCCGCTGCTCTGAAACCCCAAGCGAACGGCCTGTGCCGTGGCTTGCCGCCGGGTGCCGCTGTACCCGCCGGGCGTAAAAGTTTCTGACACCCGGCGGGCAGGTTCAGGCTGTCTGTTCGCCCCATGCGCGGGCGCTACGCTGTGCTTTTTTGAGCACGGTATCCCACGTGTGGGTATGCAGGAACGATTCCGGGTGGCGGCGGAGCATGTCTGCGAACATGGGCAGGGGCACGGCAAAAAAGAGTTCGTCGGTCTTCAGGAATTTGCGGGCGGAGGGGTCCCAGCCGCCGAGCACCGCCTTGTTCAGTCCTTTTTCGCGGTAGCGCAGGGGCCATGTTACCGCGCCGCCGCATGCGGCACTCCATGGCGATGCCACCACCTCCGGGTCGTTGGTGACAAAGGTGGCAAGCTGATGCAGTCCGCAGAGCGGTTCCGGGCGGGCGAAGAAGAGCACTGTTTCCGGCTCCTCGTTGTCTGTGAAGAGCGAGAGCGGCTTGATGACGCAGTAGGCGGCGGGAGCGGGGCGCGGGTCGGTAATCTCGAAGATGCGGCGCAGCGATTCCGGCGATTCGCAGTAGCGTTCCCCTTCCGACCAGCCGGGAACGCCCGAAGAGACGTAGCGGATGATGGTCTCCGTCTGCGGCTTGTGGAACCCCAGAAAAAAGGAGCCGCCGGGACAGCCCGGTTGCGTGGCGGAAAACCATGCGGCGCAGCCTTTTTTGCGGGCGCGCCAGATGTGGCCCATGACGCAGGAAAACGCCCCGAACACGGCCTGCCAGTTTATCTCGCCCCGCTGCTCGCGTTCCGGGGTGGGCGGTTCCATGACTTGCGGTGAGAAGCCTTCTGCCGGTTGTTCATCGGTGTAGAAGAGGCCCATGGGTTCTTCCGTCAGTCCGAGCCGTTCCAGAAAGGCGGGAAGATTCCGGCGAATGAATTCCTGCATGGCGTATCCCTCCGGGCGTGGAATGTGATGATGCGGGGCATGCGCCGGAAGGGGAAAACAGGGCGAGTGACGGAGCGCAATACCGGCTGCCCAATCTTCCATTCCGGCGCAAATGTGCGTACTATACCCTAATCGGCTGCGTTGACCAAGCGTTGCCCGCTTGTCCCTGTTTTTGCAGCCGCCATCGGTATCACCCGTCACCACCCGTAAGGAGCCGTCATGCCCCTGACTTCCGAAGCCGCTTTTCTTGCCTGCATTGATCGCCATTTTCCCAATACGCACCGGCATATGCTGCTGGGACGCGGAGATGACGGGGCCGTGCTCGTCTGCCCCGGAACGCTGTGCGTGAGCAGCGACCTGTTTCTGGAGGATGTGCACTTCCGGCGCGGCTATTTTCTGCCGGAGGAGATTGGCTACAAGGCTCTGGCGGTGAATCTGAGCGACATGGCGGCGAGCGGGGCGGTGCCGCTGGGGTTTAATCTGGGGCTTATGGTGCC
>CAYRLL010000085.1:9381-14434 GCA_964425115.1 uncultured Desulfovibrio sp.
ACATGGCGGCGAGCGGGGCGGTGCCGCTGGGGTTTAATCTGGGGCTTATGGTGCCCGCCGCTTCCGCCGGGGCGGGGCAGGCCGGGGAGGCCGGGGAAACATGCTCCGATGCCTACTGGGATGCCTTTTTTTCCGGCATGGCGGAGCTTGCGGCGGTGCACGACGTGGCCCTGACGGGGGGAGACCTGAGCCGTTCGCCCATGCTGGGGGCCGCCGTTACCATATGGGGAGGGCAGGCGTCGCTGGGGGAAGGGGCTGCGCCGTTTTTGCAGCGCGGAGGAGCGGCACAGGGAGATGTGATATTTCTTGTGGGCGACTTTGGCCTTGCGCGCATAGGGTTGCTGGCGCTGGAGAGCATGGGGCGTGATGCGGTGCTTTTGTACCCTGCGGCAACGGCGGCGCATCTGCGTCCGGTACCGAGGGTGCCGGAGGGCCAGGCGCTGGCCCGGTTCAGTACGGAGGGCCAGGCGTTGGCCCGGTTCAGTGCAGAAGGCCGCGTATCGATTCAGGACAGCCCGGAAGGAGACACCGCCATGACTGCTCATACTGGTGAGACGGGCGGTACTGGTGAAACGGGCGGGACTGCCAGAGCTGGCGGACACAAGGGAACGGGCGCAGGCTGCATAAGCCTTATGGACCTTTCAGACGGGCTGGCCCGCGATATTCCCCGCCTGCTGGGAACAGACCGTGGCAGCGGGCTGTGCGCAGAGCTTGCCATAGACAGGAAAGGGCTGCACCCGGAGGTGGAAGCCTATTGCCTTGCCAATGATCTGGACCCGCTGGAACAGGCCGTGCTGGGCGGCGAGGACTATGCCCTGCTGGGCACCTGCCCTGCCGCACGGGCCAAGGAATTGCAGGCCCTGCTGCCGCAGGTGCGGATAATAGGCACGGTGGCGGCGGGAGAGGTGCACTCCCTCAACGGGCTGCCGTGGCAGCCCTGCGGGTTTGACCACTTTACCGCCTGACGCGATGCCGCAGGCCTGCGGCGCAACTGCGTAACGGTGTACTATTCCTCAGAAGAAGCTTCGCCGCCTTCCGCGTTGTCGTCATCACCCAGCGAGCGGGTGTAGCGGCAGCTCTTTTCCGGGCAGGCAATATGCTTGCCGCGTGCCTTGGTGGTTTTCACCGTCAAAATGCCGGATTCGCACTGGGGGCAGGGTTCGGCCACGGGCCAGTCCCATATGGCGTAGTCGCACTTGGGGTACTGGTTGCAGGAATAGAAAATCTTGCCGCGCTTGGAGCTTTTTTCCACCAGCATGCCTGTGGCGCAGCGCGGGCAGGCCACGCCCGTGGAAAACGGTTCCGTGTGCTTGCAGTCCGGGTAGCCGGTGCAGGCGATGAAGCGGCTGCCGGTGCGCGCCTTCTTGACGATGAGGTCCTTGCCGCAATCCGGGCAGGTTCCGGCCTTTTCCGGTTCTTCCTGCGGGCGTTCCGTGACGCGGATGTTGCCGTCCTCGTCCCGGGTGAAGTTGGTGGTGCTTTTACAGTCCGGATAGCCGGAACAGGCAAGAAAGGTGCCCGCCTTGCCAAATTTGATGATCATGGGCTTGCCGCATTCCGGGCAGAGCACGTCTGTGGCAAGGCCCTGCTTTACGGCTTCCATCTCATCTGCGGCCTTTGCCAGCGTGGGGTCGAAGTCGCGGGTAAAGTCTTTGAGCAGGTCCACCCAGTTCTGTTCGCCTTCCGCCACCTTATCCAGCGCGTCTTCCATCTGCGCGGTGAATCCCACGTCCATAAGCGTGGTGAAATGGCGGCTCAGCTTTTCGCAGACCACCCGCCCAAGGTCCGTGGGCACGAAATGCTTTTCTTCCAGCGTGGCATAGTCGCGGTCCAGCAGGGTGGATATGATGGAGGCGTAGGTGGAAGGACGGCCTATGCCGCGTTCTTCCATTTCCCGCACCAGAGAGGCTTCGCTGTAGCGGGGCGGGGGCTGGGTGAACTTCTGCTCCTTGTCCAGCGTGGTAAGCTGCACGGTCTGGCCTTCTTCCAGCTTGGGCAGTTCCTCGTTCTCTGTACCCTTCTGCGGAGACACCGCCAGAAAGCCGGGGAAGAGCATGCGTTCGCCCTTGGCGCGCCACTGGGTGGTGGCGGCGGTGATGGTGACCGTGGTGTCGTGGAATTCCGCTGACGCCATCTGCGAGGCGACAAAGCGCTGCCAGATGAGCTTGTACAGGCTGTGCTGTTCGCGCGGGAGCAGGTTCTGCACCATTTCCGGCGTAAGGTTCACGTCAACGGGGCGCACGGCTTCATGCGCGTCCTGCGCGGCGGATTTGGTTTTAAAGACGCGCGGCTTGGGCGGCACGTATTCCTTGCCGTACATGTCTGCGATAAGGGCAAGGGCTGCCTGCTGCGCCTCATCGGCTATGCGGACGGAGTCGGTACGCATATAGGTGATGAGCGCCACGGTGCCCTGCTCGCCCAGTTCCACACCTTCATACAGTCGCTGTGCAACGGACATGGTGCGCTTGGCGGAGTAGCCCAGCCGCTGGCTGGCCATCTGCTGCAGCGTGGAGGTGATGAACGGCGGCTGCGGCTGACGCTGGCGTTTCTTCTCCTCCACCTTGTCCACCACAAAGGGGGCACCCGCAATGGCGGCTTCTATGGCTGCCGCCGCATCCGCGTTGCCCACCACGGGCTTTTTGCCGTCCACCTTATGCAGTTCCGCCTTGAAAGGCGGCGGTACGGCGGCTTGCAGGTGTGCGCGCAGCACCCAGTATTCTTCCGGCACAAAGGCGTGGCGTTCCGCCTCGCGGTCCACAATGAGCCTTAAGGCTACGGACTGCACCCGCCCGGCGGAGATGCCGCGCTTCACCTTTTTCCAGAGCAGGGGAGAGAGCTTGTAGCCCACCAGCCTGTCCAGAACCCGGCGCGCCTGCTGGGCGTCGAAGAGATTTTCATTGAGCGGACGGGGATTCTGCAGGGCTTCGCGCACGGCGCGGGCGGTGATCTCGTTGAACTGGATGCGGCTGATGTTCTGGTTTTCCTTGCGGATAAGCTCGGCCACATGCCATGCAATGGCCTCTCCCTCGCGGTCGGGGTCGGGTGCCAGATACACGTTGTCCGCGCCCGCTGCTGCCTCGCGCAGGGCCGTCACCACCTTCTGCTTGCCCTGAATGACCTGATACTTGGGCGCAAAATCCTTTGCTTCGTCCACGCCAAGGTCTTTGGTCGGCAGGTCGCGTACATGGCCCACGCTGGCGTGCACCATGTAATTGCGGCCGAGGAATTTCTTGATGGTTTTCACCTTGGCCGGGGATTCGACGATGATAAGATCTTTGCCCATGAGGATTCCTGTTTCCCGATTGCTTTTCGGGCCGGAGGTGTTCAATATATAGGTGGTAAGCGGGAGGACGGCGCGCTCCCGCGCATCGGTTACGTTTCCTTTCAGGTAGGGGAAAATACGACAAATGCCAACCGCGTCAAGTAACCATTTCGGAGACCGGCCCCGCCATGAGGCATGCGGCTGGCATATCCCCGGAGGGATGCTTTAATGAAAAAATCATACATGCTCTGCCTTTGCATGGCGTGCCTGATGCTTATTGCCGGATGTGCCAAGGCCCCGTACACGGGCCGCAACCAGCTTATCATCATTTCGCAGGAGCAGGAGCTTGCATTGGGGCATCAGGCGGCGCGTGAAGTGCTGCAAAAGGAAAAGCGCGATACCACCAGCCCCAAGGCACAGGCTGTGGAGCGCGTGGGAAGCCGTATTGCCGCTGTTTCCGGGCGCAGTGATTTTCAATGGGAGTTTCACACCATCATCAACGATGAAACCCCCAATGCCTTCTGTCTGCCGGGGGGCAAGGTGTTTGTGTATACCGGCCTGTTCGACTACGCCAAAAACGATGACCAGCTTGCCGCCGTCATAGGGCACGAAGTGGGCCATGCCATTGCGCGGCACGGGGCGGAGCGTGTTTCCACCGCCATGGCGGCGCAGACGGGGGCTGCCGTGGGCATGATTGCCATTTCCGGCAGCGACATGTCGCCCGCCTCGCGGCAGATGACCATGGCCGCCATGGGGTTGGGGGTGAACGTGGGGGTGATTCTTCCCTTCTCGCGGGGACAGGAGTACGAGGCGGACCGTATAGGTCTCATTCTTATGGCCAAGGCGGGGTATGACCCGCGTGCCGCGCTGGACTTCTGGCAGGCCTTTGCACAGCAGCCGGGCAAAAAACCGCCGGAGTTCCTTTCCACCCACCCGGCTTCGGAGAACCGCATTCAGAGCATACGCGCGCTCATCCCTGAGGCCATGCAGTATTACAGGCCGCAGCAGTAGCGGCGGGAAGGCGATGCCATGCAGGTGAGGCATCGGGCGCGGCGTCACGGCTGTGCCAGCCGCTGCAGTGTCCTTTTTCGTTCCGCATGGTTTTGATGATTTCATAAGACGGCCCGCCATGAGCGGGTCGTCTTTTTTTTACGCATCCCGTTCCGGCAGGTGCATCGTGGCGTATGGCGGAAGACTGAGGCAGAGGTTTGCATGCCTGCAATAACGCTTTGCGTGTTGCAAAACTGCACACAGGCCACTGTGTTTCGGAAGACACGAACTGTTGCACGTATGCTGCCCGATTGAAGCCCGGCCTGCATTCCTGACCATGCCGGTCCGCTTTTACAGAAATGGGCAATAGAATTTCTTTTATGCGACAATTGCGTGGCGCAAAATTCCATGTCATACGTAACCCATGGGACTACTCGATCGCGCACATTTATTTCTTCAGGGGGTGTCGGATGCGTTTCAAGATTTTGTACAAGCTGCTTCTCATGGCTGTGGCCATCGTTGCTGTAACGGCCCTGTCCATGTTCGGAACGGCAAACTATTTCATGCGGCTGGGGTTCTCCGAGGAATCGGAAAAAAACATCACCACCATGCAGAAGGTTGTTGACCGGCATATTGCAAACGTTTCTGCAAAGTATCTTGAAGAAATCCGGTTTGTTGCCAGAGATCAGGAGCTGGAGGCAGCCATGCTGGCGGGCGATTCTGCAAGGCTTGCCGCGCTTGCGCGCTCGCTGATGCAGGATACGCATGCCGATTTTCTGACCCTGACGGATGCGCAGGGCA
>CAYRLL010000086.1:0-14408 GCA_964425115.1 uncultured Desulfovibrio sp.
GAGCAATGCAGCCTCGCCGTTGGGGGTTATCCGCCAGACTTCTCCGTACCGGGTCCCCACCATGAGCCAGCGCCTGTGGTCCACGGCCACGGCACTGGGGCTGCGCAGGCCGCGCACAAGCACAGCGGATTCGCCATCGCGGGTGATACAGCGGACGGTGCCCGTGCGTCCATCAGCAAGGTACAACACACCGTGGGCGTCCAGCGCAAGGCACATGGCCGGAGGCTGCGGGCCGCCCGTTTCATCCCCTGTGGTTACAACGGATACAGGGGGCGCCGTATTCATCTGTTGCGCCTTGTCCTCCTTATCTATTGTCCCATCTCCTGTCCCATCTCCCTTCCCGGCCCGTGTATCGGCGGGGGCTGTGCTTCCGGCCATAGCCGGAGTGCAGGGGGGAGATGTCATCTCTGCCGTATCATCCATCCCTTTTTTCATGTCAGCCGGAGACGCGGCAAAAGCTGCCGGACAGGAAAGAGCAGTAAGCATGAGCGCGGAAATGGCCATGCGGCACAGCAGGCGGGGCCCAATACCAGGTCTGCCGCACAGGGTGCCGTTTGGCGCAGCCATTCTGTTCATCAAAGCCATAGTCCGGATGAAGGGGGGCAGTGCAGGGGTTGCCATGGGGAATCTCCTTTTGTCCTTGGCGGACCTTGAGGATGCGAAATCACGAGGCCTGCCGGACAATGCGCCCTGATGATCAATATGTCTAATACCGCTTTGATTCATAATTGATATGTTGTACGTATCAATCATGGAAATGAGGCATCTGAACTATTTCATCGCGGTGGCAGAGGAGCTGCACTTCGGGCGGGCGGCTCAGCGGCTGCATATATCGCAGCCGCCGCTCAGTCAGCAGATACGGCAGTTGGAGGAGGAACTGGGCGTGAGCCTGTTCAGCCGCAGCAGCCGCAAGGTGATGCTGACGCCTGAAGGGGTGGCGTTTCTGGAAGACGCGCGCGACATTGTTGCCCGCGCTCATGCGGCGGTGCGGCGGGTGCAGGCGGTGGCCAGAGGCGAAGAAGGCGTGCTGCGCGTGGGGTTTATGGGATACGCGCTCATGACCGGGTATCCGCAGGCCATTCGTGCCTTCAGGCAGCGGTACCCGCAGGTGCGCATGGATTTGTGGGAATTCTCCACGGCGCACCAGTTGCGGATGATCGCGGCGGACCAGTTGGACGTGGGCCTCATAAGCTGCGTGCGCGGGGTGCCCATGCATCTGGAGAGCATGCTTTTCCGCAAGGAGCCATTCATGCTGTGCCTGCCGGAGGGGCATCCGCTGGCGGCGGAGAAGGCCGTTCCCCTTGAGCGTCTGGCCGGGGTGCCGCTCATTCTCTTTCCGCGCAAGGCGCACCCGTTGCTGCATGATTCGCTCATTGCCAGCTTCCGCGCCGTAGGAGTGGTGCCCGATGTGGTGCAGAGCGTGGCGCGTATAGAAACCGGCAAGGCACTGGTGGCAGCCGGACTTGGCTGCTCCATTCATCCGGCTTCCGTGAGTGCTGCCGGACGGCCCGGGGTGACGTATCGTCCGCTGGTGGGAGACCTGCCGCGCCCGGAACTGCGGGTGGTGTGGAAGAAGACGGGTGAATCCGCAGCGTTGCTGCGTTTTCTGGACGAGGTGCACCGGTACGCCAGTGATGTGCAGGACAATGCGGTATGCACGCAACTTGGCGGCAACTTATAAAGAAGTTTGGGATATTGCGTCTATCGCAGCCGCAAAGACTGTGCTAGTGTGGAGGCAGGGTAACCATCAGCGCAGGAGGTTGCGGGAATGTCTGACACTGTGCATGATTTGCGGAAGTTTGCCGCGCCGGAAGTCATATTTGGCAACGGTGCGCGACATCTGTTGACCAAGTATGTGCAGAACCTCAGCCTCGGGCACTGCTTTGTGGTGACGGATAAGGGTGTGCGGGACACCGGACTGGTGGATGCGCTCATAGCGCCGCTCCACGAACGGGGCATACGGACCACGGTGTTTGACGACATTGCGCCCAATCCCCGGGACATCCAGACGCGGAGGGGGGCGGCGGCGTTTCTTGAGGCCCGTTGCGACGGCGTTATCGCCATTGGGGGAGGAAGCCCCATGGACGCCGCCAAGGCCATGGGCTTTATGGCCACCAACGGGGCGGATGTGCTTTCCTTTGAGGGCGTGGATAAGGTGGAGGTGCCGGGACCGCCCATGATCTGCGTGCCCACCACGGCCGGAACCAGTGCCGATATTTCGCAGTTCTGCATCATCAACGACACCGGGCGGCAGGTGAAGATTGCCATTGTGGCGCAGGCCGCCATACCCGATGTGGCGCTGGTGGACCCTGAATGTACCTACTCCATGCCTCCCGCCCTTACCGCTGCAACGGGTATGGATGCCCTGACGCACGCCTTTGAGGCATACGCCTCCACCGTTGCTTCGCCTACTACAGATCTGTTTGCGCTGGATGCCGTGCGCCTTGTGCGGGAGCATCTGGTGCTGGCTGTGCGCAATCCGATGGACGCAGTGGCCCGTGAGGGCATGATGCGCGCTTCCATGCATGCAGGATATGCTTTTTCCAATGCCATTCTGGGAGCCGTGCACGCCATGGCGCACAGTCTGGGCGGCGTGCTGGACGCCCCGCATGGGGAGTGCAACGCCATCGTTCTGCCGTATGTGGTGAAGGCCAATTTCGACACCGTGCCGGACAGATACCGTGCTCTTGCTCAGGCTTTCGGCGTGGAGGTGCGGGACAGGGATGACCGCGCAGTGAAAGAGGCGCTGTGCGGTGCCATAGACGCGCTGGGCAGAGAGGTGGGGATTCCGCAGGGGTTGCGTTCTCTGGGCATGAGCCGCGAGGTTATTCCCCGGTTGGGGAGGACCGCCATGGCGGATGCCTGCATGTTGACGAATCCGCGTGTGTTCACGCAGCGGGAAGTGGAAGGTCTGTATGAAGAGGCGTGGTAGACCGCTTCCGCCGGGGCGGCTTTCCGGTGCAGGAGGTGGGCCGGAAATGGACCCTGAAGGGGAGACGCTGTTTGCGTCCGGCGGTACGAACGGGGAAGATGTGCCTGTCCCGTCTGCTGAGCCCGGCTCATCCGTTGCGCACGGTTCAGATGAGTCCCTCTGCCCGGCGGGAGGACGGAAGGCTGCAGATGTGCCGGATGCAGCCGCAGGCTGTGAAGACCCCCATGCCGAGCTGGAAAAGCTCATGGGGCTTGGGGAACGTTCGCTGCGCAAGAGTTATTACCCCGAACTGCGTCGTAAGATAGCGGAGCTTGAGCGGTTTCAGGTGTTGGTGGACAACGCCATGGACTTCATTTTTCTCATGCGCCTGAATCCGCCCGGTGTGGTGCATGCAAACCTCGCGGCCATGGGGTGTTTTCAGGGTAACTCGCCGTTGGACATGCTGGATGTGGAGTCGGTGCTGGGCTGGAATATGGCGGAAGAGATACGCCTGTTTGCCGCGCATCCGCAACGCACGGAGCATGTGACATTTCAGACCATGCTGCCGCGATTCGGGTGCCCGGAGATACCGGTGGAAGTGACGGCAAGCCTGCACGAACTGGACGGGGTGGGCTATGCCGTGATCGTGGCGCGCGACATAAGCCAGCGATTGAAAGACATGGAAGAGAAACGCTCGCTGCGCCTGCTGCTGGCCAATATTCTGGACGCCATGCCTTCCGTTCTTGTGGGGGTGGACCCGCAGGGGCGCGTGGTGCAGTGGAACAGGCAGGCGGAGGTGGAGACGGGCACGGACGCCCGGACAGCGATGGGATGTCCGCTTGCGGAGGTGATGCCCAGAGTGGCTCACCTGATGGACGATGTGTGGCGCGCCATGGAGACAGAACAGCCGGTTACCCTCGCGCGGAATCAGGTGCGTAACGGGAACAGGCTGCGCTTTGAGAACGTGACCATCTTTCCCCTGCCGCCTCAGGCAGGCGGCGTACCTGCCGGGGCGGTGGTGCGGCTTGATGATGTGACAGAGCAGGTACGGCTGGAACAGGTAATGATCCAGACGGAAAAAATGATGTCCGTAGGAGGGCTTGCGGCGGGCATGGCCCACGAGATAAACAATCCGCTGGGCGGCATATTACAGGGGGCTCAGAACATTCTGCGCAGGCTTTCGCCGGAATTGTCCGCCAACGTGCAGGCGGCGGAATCTGTGGGGTGCCCGCTGGATTCCGTGCACGCCTACATGCAGCAGCGGCAGATAATGCGTATGCTGGAAGGTATACGCGATTCTGCCGTGCGTGCGGCGGATATCGTGGCCAATATGTTGAGTTTTTCGCGTAAGAGCGAAACCGCGCACAGTACGCACGACATTAATGACATTGTAGACAGCACCATACGGCTGGCTTCAACAGATTATGACCTGAAAAAAAGTTTTGATTTCAGGCATATAACCATTGTCAGGGAGTACGCTCAGGACCTTCCGCCCATTACCTGTTCGCGTACGGAGATTGAGCAGGTGCTGCTGAACCTGCTGCGCAACGCCGCGCAGGCTATGGTGGCGTGCGAGGGGCCGCGCATTGTGCTGCGTACGGGTCTGTATGAGGGAGAGGGGACGCCCGGTGTGAACGGCCGCCATGTGCTGGTGGAGGTGGAAGATAACGGACCCGGCATGGACGAACAGACGAAGATGCGGGTGTTCGAGCCTTTTTTCACCACCAAGGACCCCGGTGTGGGGACCGGACTGGGGCTTTCCGTCTCCTATTTCATTATTACGGAGAACCACAAGGGGCACATGGAAGTGGATTCGGAGCCTGGGAACGGGACACGGTTCACCATTCTGCTGCCCATGGCCGGGCGGGGATCCGGCGCGCGTGGCGCTGCTACCCAAGCGCAGACGGGTGCGCATGATTCCGCCACGGCAGCCGGGAACGGTGAGGGTGGCTCCGCAGCAGTGGACCGGAATGGTGCGTGTGGTGATGCTAACCAGACGCAGACGGGTGCGCATGATGCTGTTGCGGTGGCCGGGAATGGGGTGCATGGCTCCGGAACGGACGGGCACGATGGTGCGACGGGGGCGTGAGTGACCGGACGTGACGGCGTGAGGGACATGAGTTTTTTGTGGTGCCGTGGGGCGATGCCCTCCAGAACCAAACACGGAAGACCCGCAGCGGTGTTACCATGCGGGGGCGAAACATTGCGTTGCGGCAGAAGGCGGGGCTTGCAGACCTTGGCTAGCCGAAGGGATTGAAGGAGCGGAACGCCCCGGCGAGACCTGTGTGGCGGCGGTGCATATCGCCTTTGCCTTCGGCGATGTCGGACAGGACAAGGGCGAGCTGGTCGGGGCAGGAGGTGTTTTTCTTGCCGCAGGGAAGGCCCTTCAGCGCATCGATGACTTTATCGATGTCCTGTCCTTCCAGCAGGCGGGTGATGGCACTGAGGGAGCCGGGACAGCCGCCCACGAACTGCAGGTTGTGGAGTTTGCCGTCGGTGATTTCGAAAAGAATCTGTTTGGCGCAGACGCCGGATGGGGTGAACGTGTACATGGAAGAATAATGCTCCTCAAGATTATCTGGGGAGGCAGTCTACGGCGGGCGATTGCCGTTGTAAAGCCGTTTTCCCGCAGGCGGGAGATGGCGGGCGTTATAAGCGCGTATCTTCAATATTCCGGGTGATATTCATGTTGCAATGGTACAGGGACTTGGGGCTGAGAACCAAGCTGCTCCTCGTATACACCACCGTGCTGATGGCACTTTTTCTGGCAGGCGGCAGTCTGGCCTACCGGCATTATGCGTCGGAAGTCGCAGGCGGCGTGGAGCGGGACATTGCCCGTATAACCGACGACATTGAGCAGACCGTACGGCTTGCCGTGGAGGTTTCTGTGCGCAACCACCTGCGGGGGCAGGCGGAAGCGAATCTGCAGATGGTGCGCGCCATATACCGTGACGCCCTGCAGAACGGCGAGGACATGGAAGAGGCAAAGCTGAGGGCGGGGAACCTGCTGCTGGCACAGCGTGTGGGCGAAACAGGGTACGTGCTCAGCGTGGACAGAACCGGTACCGTGGTGGCGCATCCCAACCCGAATCTTGTGGGCAAGGATATGCACACCATGGAGGTGGTGCAGGAGGTGATAAGCCGCCGGACAGGGTTTATGGAATACCGCTGGATGAATCCCGGCGAGACCGTTCCCCGCGAGAAGGCCATATACATGGTGTATTTTCAGCCATGGGAATGGGTCATAGGCGTATCCGGATACCGTGAGGAATTTCTGAGCCTTGTTCAGATGGATGACCTGAAGGAGGCGTTGGCGGAAGTGCGCCTGAGTCCTTCCGGGTTTACCTTTCTGATGGGTGCGGACGGAACCGTGATTGCCCATGGTAAAGGGCATGAACAGGGGGGGCACCCCGGACATCTGTTTGTGAGTGAAATGCTGGAGAATAAAAGCGGGCGCCTGGACTACCGCTGGAGTGCGCCGGGAACCGGCACGTTCCGCGACCATGTTGTGGTTTACCGTTCCCTGCCGGAGCTGGGCTGGATTGTGGCAGCCTGCGGCTACAGAGACGAAATGGAAGCTCCTCTGCGAGAGGTGTGGAAATGGATAGCCGCCTTTTTTGTCCTGCTGATTACGGTGCTCGCCCTGCTCTCCCACCTTATAGGCACCTCGTTCCTGAAACCCCTGCAGAGTCTGGTAGCCTGTTTCCGGGCCGGAGCCACGGGAGACTACAGCGTGCGGAGCATGCGCAGCAGCCGGGATGAACTGGGGAAGATGGGCGAATACTTTAACCGGTTCATGGAGCAGTTGCAGGAGCACACCGAGCGCATGGAGCGGGTTGTGGATGCGCGGACAGAAGAACTGGCGCGGCTGAACACGCAGTACCTGAGAGAGATAAACGAGAAGGCCAAGGCCGAAGGGCTGCTGAAACAGCAGGTGGCGCTTCTGGATTCGCTGATGTCCGCCATACCGAGCCCGCTGTTTTACCGGGGGCTGGACGGGCGTTTTGTGGGTTGCAACAGGAGTTATGCACGCGATGTGCTGGGGGTGGACCCGGACAACGTGCCGGGCAGGAGCATGGACGATTTCCCCGCCCTGTATTCTCCGGCCTTGCGCCGCGAGGTGCAGAAGCTGGACGCCCGGATGCTGCGCACGGGCGAGCGGACCAAGATGGACATGCATATCCTGTGCGCGGACGGGGCGGCCCATGATTTTGTGGTGGAAAAAAGCGTGTACCGCGATGCGGACGGCAAGGTGGCAGGCATAATAGGCGTGATGGTGGATATTACGGAACGAAAGAGGTCCGAACAGGCGCGGGCGTTACTTGAGCGGGCCGTGGAGCGGGCCAGCAGCGCCATATGCATAACCGATGCCTCCACCGGTATCATTCAGTACGTGAACAGCGCCTTTGAGGAGGATACCGGCTACTCACGCGAAGAGGTGGCAGGCAAGCCCTTTCTGCTGGTTATCGGGTCCGGGCAGGGCGAGGAGTTTTTCCACAAAACGCTCAAGACCGTAGCCATGCGCAACATGTGGGCCGGAAGGCTGGTGAACATGCGCAAGGACGGCTCTGCATATGAGACCGAGGCAACGATTTCTTCCATACACGACGAATCCGGGGCTGTGACATGGTATGTGTTTGTGCAGAACGACATAACCGAGCGGGTGCGCATGGAAACCACGCTGCTGCAGGCACAGAAACTGGAATCCATAGGGCAGTTGGCGGCGGGCATTGCCCACGAGATAAATACCCCTGTTCAGTTTGTGGGTGATAACCTGCGGTTTGTGGACGAGGCGCTGCGGTCGTTGCTGGAGGTTGCCGTTCAGGGGAGGGAACTGGCGGAAGCGGGAAGGGGCGAGCGGGCTTCTGCCGATGTGCGCGGCCTTTCGGAACGTTTTTTGGAGAAGATGGAGGCAACGGAGTTCGAGTTTGTGCATGAGGAACTGCCCAAGGCCATTGCGCAGGCGGAAGAAGGGGTGGGCCGCATTACCACCATTGTCCGGGCCATGAAGGAATTCTCGCACCCGGGGAGAAAGGACAAACAACCCACGGACTTGGGAAGGGCACTGCGGAACACGCTGACCGTAACCCGCAACGAATGGAAATATGTGGCCGATGTGGATTTGGATCTGGCTCCCAATATTCCGGAAATCCGGTGTCTGCCTGCGGAACTGAATCAGGTGTTCATGAATGTTATCGTCAACGCCGCCCACGCCATTTCGGAGCAGTTGAGCAGGACGCAGGTGCGGCAGGACGGGGCAGCCCTTGCCGTGAGCGGAGAGAAGGGGCGCATAACCATATCCACCCGCCTGATGGACGACCATGTGGTTGTGCGTATTACCGATACCGGGACGGGGATTCCCAAGGACAAGCTGCCCATGATATTTGACCCCTTTTACACCACCAAGGAGGTGGGCAGGGGAACGGGGCAGGGGCTTGCCATAGCCCGCGATGTGGTGGTGAACAAACACGGCGGCACCATAGACGTGGAGTCTGAAGAGGGGAAGGGATCCACTTTTATCATCACCCTGCCTGTGGAGTGACGCTGCGGACAACGCCGGACTGTGACGCGCTTGCAGTTGCGGCGGGAGTGTGGGAGACAGGGGCGCAAGGCGCACGACGTTCCGGGCGGGATATGCCCCTCCGGCTTGCGGTGCCTTCTTTTTGCAGGAGAGGGAACCCATGGCATCAGATGAGTACAATCCATTCAAAAATTTAGATAAGTCTCTGTTTCGCCCCCTGTTCCGCAAAGAGGGGCAGGCTGACCCTGCGGAGAAGTCCAAGGAAGCGTCCCGCAGTGCCGTGCCCGCTAAGGGGAAGGCGCGCAGCATGGCGGCTCCTGACGTGGATGGGCCGGAAGAGGGAGAGGCGGATTTTTTGCGCGCCATGGCCGGAGTAGCCCCGGTGGGAGGGCGCGGCAGGCAGGACCTGCCCGGTGGAAAAGGAGCCTCCCGTGCTGCGGGAGTTTCCGGTCAAGGAAGCCCCAAGGGTCTGGCCGGTCGGGCCGGTCAAGCTGGTCTGGCCGGCAGGGATAGTTCCGGGGGAAGGGATAACGAGGATGCCCTGCTGTTCATGGCGGAGCTGGAGGCTTTTTCGTCCGCCGCAAAACGAATAGGGGCGGATGACATGAAGGACAAACCGGAAACGGGTATGCGCGCCGCAACCTTTGGCGAAAAAAAGACGGCAGGCGGTGCCGGGGCTGCTCATGCCGCACCCGGAGGAGCGGGCCGGGGTGCGGTGGCAGGAGCAGGCGGAATACATGGCCATGAAGCCGCCGGGCCCGGGGATGAGGAGGCGGAGGCTTTTCTGCGCGCCATGCAGGGGGTGGAGGGGATTACCGCCCGGGGCCGGGATGTGCAGAAAAAGCCGGAAAAACCCGGCAGAGTGCAGCAGGCGGCGCGTTCTGCAGAGGCATTGCAGGATGTGCTGGACGGCGGGGCGGAGTTTCATCTGGAGTATTCCGAGGAATTTATTCAGGGCCACGTGAGCGGGTTCGACCCCGTGGTGCTGGGAAGGCTGCGGGCGGGGCAGTTCAGCCCTGAGGCGCATCTGGACATGCACGGCATGGTGGCGCAGGAAGCCTATGACGCGCTTACGGGGTTCATGCGCGGGGCGTATGTGAAAGGGCTGCGCACGGTGCTGCTTATCCCCGGCAGGGGCAAAAATTCGCCGGAAGGGTTTGGGGTATTGCGGGAGAAGTTGCAGCACTGGCTGACGCGCGACCCTTTCAAGCGGGTGGTGCTGGCTTTTTGCACGGCGCAGCCGAGGGACGGCGGCGCAGGGGCCGTGTATGTGATGCTGCGGAAGTTCAAGAAAAGCCGGGGCAAGATTCAGTGGGACAGGATGCCGCCCGACCCCGACCTGTATCTGTAGGCTGTGCCTGTTTACGCCGGACAAAGGCGGAGTTGCGGGGTATAGCCCGGAGAGCGGGGACGCACGCCCCGGAAGGTGCGGCCGGATTATGGGGCCTGTCGGGCAGAACGTTCTGACCTGCCAGCGAGAGCGGCAGGGATGCCGGCCGAAAACGGCGGGAACAGGCTTACCCTTCAGGTTGTATACCGCATTCCACGTACGGGCAGTCCCGTTCGCTTTTACACAGATACATGGCCTTGTCCGCAAGGCTGAGAAGTTCGTCCGGGTCTGTGCCGTGTTTGGGGCACAGGGCCACGCCTATGGCCGGGGTGACCACGCAGGGCTCCGTACCTATTCTGACCGGTCGGCGTATGGCTTCCGATATGCGGCGGCTGGCTGTGCGGACCTCTTCCTGCCCGCTTACGCCGTGCAGCAGCACCACGAATTCATCGCCGCCGAGCCGGGCGGCGGTATCCACCTCGCGCAGGGAATCGACAAGACGCCGGGCAACGGTACGCAGGACCGTATCACCCGCGTCATGTCCGAGCGTGTCATTGATCTTTTTGAAATCATTGAGGTCTATGAACAGTACGGCGAAGGGGGTTGCATCCCGCTGGTACACGGCCACGGCATGGCGCAGCTGCGAGATGAACAGGCGTCGGTTGGGCAGCGCGGTGAGCCCGTCGTGCATGGCCATGAAGCGGATGTACTCTTCCTGTTCCTTCTTGCGGGTTATGTCGTCCAGCACCACCAGAGCTTGTAGAATGGTGCCCGCATCATTCATAATCGGCGAGACGGATGCGAAAACCCAGCATTCCTCGCCCCCCTTGCGGGTGGTTCTGACCTCTCCGCGCCATTGATCGCCGCACTGAATGCGCCGCCATATATCCTGCGGGGCCGGTTCCTGCAGGCTGTGCAGGAAGTGCGGGGCATGGCCCGTAACCTCTGCGGGCAGGTAGCCCGTGATTTCCGTGTAGCGGGGGTTGACGTATTCTATGTTTCCCTCACGCGAGGTAATGGCAACGGCAGCCGAGCTTTGTTCCAGAGCGCGAGAGAGGGTGCGTATTTCATCTTCCGCCTTGCGCCGCTGGGAGATGTCGCGGGCGATGCCCATGGTGCCCGTTACGCGCACGGAGCCTTCGGCGTCCGTTTCCATGAGGGGCTGGCGGATGACCTCGTACCATGCCGTGCGTCCCGCTATCTCGCAGGGTTCGTCGTTGCGCAAGAGCACACCCTGCTGCACCACGGCCCGTTCATTGGCCATGCAGCGGCGGGCCATGTCCGGCGGGAGGAGGTCTGCGTCCGTTTTGCCGGGAATATCTGCGGCGGGAACGCCGACAAGGTCTGCCAGCGCCCGGTTGGCCACTATGTAGCGCCCTTCGGCATTCTTGATCCACGCGGGGTCCGGGATGCCGTTGAGCAGCATGGCGAACTGGCGTTCTGACCGGCGCAGGTCGGAGATATCTGCCATGATGCCCAGCAGGCCGGAAATACTGCCCGTCTTGTCCCGCAGGGGAACCTTGCTTACCAGAACATCCGCCAGCCTGCCGCCGAGCCACATGGCCCGCTCTTCATGGATGACGGGCTGGCCTGTTTCCAGAACCCGGGAGTCTTCGGCTCCGGGCTGTGTCCGGCCCGGTGCACCGGACGGAGTTCCGGTTGCATATCCGGCAAACGGGGAATCCGGAATGTCTGCATCCGTCAGGCCTTCTAGCGGGACGGTGCGGTCGCCCAGCAGGGTGCGGCGGAACAGCTCGTTTGCCCCGGCGTAGCGGTGGTGCGGGTCCTTCCAGTAAATGTAGTAGGGGATGTGGAGCAGGATGGATTCGAGCAGTTCCGTCTTGTCGGCCAGTTCGCCGCGCAGCAGTTCCATGTCTGTGATATCGCGGGCGATGATGATGTCGCAACGCACGCCTTCCATATCCATGCGGCGTACCGAGATGAGAAATTCTCTGTGCGCGCCGCGGCTGCCGGCAATGCCCGCGCGCAGGTTGCTCACGGTTCCCGCGGTGTGGACGCTGCGGAAACGTTCTGCGTCTTCCGGGGTGCGCCAGTGCAGGATGGTGTCTACGGGGGCACCCAGTACCTCTCGCCAGCTCATGCGGAGCAGGCTGAGGAAGCTTTCATTGACCTCCACCACCAGCCCGGTGGCGGCGTTGGTGAAGAGGATGGGGTCCGGGGTGGCGTGAAACGCGGCCTGAAAGCGAGATTCTGTTCGCCGTTCGGAGTAGTCGCCCGGGGTGCATTCCGCAATCTGCCGTTGCAGCGCAAGGGCCTGACGTTCTGCCTCTGCCGCCTGCCGCCGCAGGCGGAGGATTTCTTCGTGCCGGTCGTTTCTTGCGTGTTCAAGGTGTTCGTTGCGTTCCGGCAACGGACACCGGGAGCACTGTTTGCGGATGAGCAGCAGCATGAACGCCGTGAACAGGGCACCGCCCGCCAGAGGCAGGGCGAGCAGCAGGGGGGAGCCTTCCGGCAGCACGGAAAGAGCCACGAATTGCAGGCTTGTGGCACCGAGGGTGGCAAGCAGGAATACGAGCACCGCGGAAATGCGGTGGCGTGTGGCGGGTCTGTTTTTTGGGGTCATGGCTCCGCTCCCGCAGACAATGCGCTTCCGTTTGTGGGCAGACCCTAGCACAAGCGGCGAGGAAGGCAAACAGGCGAGGTGCACCCAAAGGAGACTTTCTGAACAGTGAACGTGCCAGAGGGCTGCTTTCGGGACGTGGCTAGTGCTTGCCGGTTCCTGTCATTTCGACAGGGTAGCAGGCGGGAGAGAAAGCGTGCGGCATTTGTGACATGATTTCCCGCACGATCTGCAGCGGGATGTCGAAATAGAAGGAGGTGGAAAAGAGGGTGCCGTCTCCCGGAGACCAGTGCCCGCTGCGTTCCATCCACTCCAGCAGTTCTGATTCATGCGGGACGGCATGCAGCGGTGATGTGCGCAGTGTTTTTTCCCGGATGAAGATGAGGGAGTCTTCAAGCAGGCCGAAGATGTCTTCATCGTTCAGGGTGACACGGGTGATGGTGCCGGAGAAGTGGCTGAAAAAAGGAGAATTTCGACTGCAGAGCAGATCGTAGGCGGGAGTATGGTCGGCCAGTGCCGACAGTGCGGTGCGGAGCATGTGCGCTGCCAGTGCTCCGCTTCGCTCGGGAGTGTGGTCCGGAGTATGTTCCGGGAGTGCATACAGGTGCCGGAGCATATGGCTGTGCAGGCGGGTGAACGACATGGCTGGCTCTTTGTTATGCTATATAAGATAATAAATATCAAATATCTCCATCCTGAAATCTTGTCAAGAAATTCGGGTATTCCATGTTTTGGAGGACATTGAAGCGCTTTGTACGGGTGCTTCGCCGCATGGATTGATTTGGGGCTTTGACGGTCACCGCAACAGCGGTGACATGGACGTTGCAGGAAAAACATTGCACGGTTTGCCGCATCGGGAGCCTGGTCATGCGGGTGCGCATTGCGGTGATTGCGTGTTGAGTCGTGTTTATGGTGCATGGAACGGCGATTTCCTGATGCTCTATAGAGGCGTTTCGGCGAAGATACAGTGTGTGTGAGAAAAAAATTCCATTTTTGGCTTTGAAAAATCTGCCGGGTGCGGTATGGCTTGAACACGATTCGTCTGTATCGGAGCCCTGATTCTTCCGGCACGTGACCGGGAGTGTCTCCCGCAGGGGCTTTATGCATGAATCGGCACGGAAGCCTGTGGTCCCCGGTTCAGAGAACAAGTGTCTCCCGCCGCTTTTTCTCTGATTGTGCCACTGCGCTTCCGTGCGCTTTTTGGGGGCGGTGTCTTTTCTTCGGGCGCGGATAGGGCTACCATCGGGAAGATGCACACAAGGAGTTTGCGATGCTGAAGATGACGATGATGCCCCTGCGGGGTGGTTTGGTCTGCAATGAGCGCCTTTGGGCCTGCCGGTTGCACAGAGTGGCGGCGGGTATGCTGTGCGTTGCACTGCTGATCGGGCTTGCGGCATGCGGCGGCAAGGAGCCTGAGCTGGGACGGTTCAATCCGGGCGGCACGGCGGGCAGATACAATGAACAGGCGGAACGGGCCTTTGCGAGGGCGCATATTCTGTGGCGCGGCGAGACGTGTTCTGACCCTGATCTGGCCATAACCCTGCTGACCGAAGCCGTGGAACTGGAGCCGGAATATGCGCAGGCGTGGCTGAGGCGCGGTTTGGCCTATTCTGAAAAGCGATGGTACGACCTTGCGCTGGAAGACCTGAACCGGGCGGTGCGGCTTGCGCCCACGCCGGAATCATATGCCTACCGGGGGCTGGTACATATGCGTCTGGGGAACTACCTCGGCGCGGAGCAGGATCTGACCACGGCGGCGGAGATGAACCCCGGCTACCACCGGGCATGGAACTTCCGGGCTGCCACGAAGCTGCTGAACGGGAATGTGCCCGGTGCCTGCGAGGACTTTGCCCGGGGCTGCAAGGCTGGTGACTGCACGGGGCTGGAGAACGCGAAAAAGGAACAGTGGTGCGAGTAACGACGGGCGGCAGGATATGCCCGCCATGTACCAGCCATGAACCGGCCATGAGCTCGCCATGAACCGCCATGCACAGGCTCCCTGTAACTGACAGGACGTACGCTGCAGAAGGCGCGTGACAGGGGGCGTGAGGTAGGGGGCTTGTGG
>CAYRLL010000087.1:0-14380 GCA_964425115.1 uncultured Desulfovibrio sp.
TGGAAGACGTGCTGCCCTGAATGGCCTTGACCACGCTTTCCACTTCCTTGGTGGCTGTCATGGTCTTTTCCGCCAGTTTGCGCACCTCGTCCGCCACCACGGCAAACCCGCGGCCTGCTTCGCCTGCGCGTGCCGCTTCTATGGCGGCGTTCAGCGCGAGCAGATTGGTCTGGTCCGCTATGTCATTAATGACGCCGATTATCTGGCCTATGCCTTCTGCCTGCTTGCCCAGCTCGGTAAGGGTGGTTTCCATCTGTTTGGCGTGGGTATGCACCTCGTCCGTGGATTTGATGACATCCTGCACCACCCGCGCCCCATCCTGGGCAATCCTCTGGGCCTCTTCGGCCTTTTCCGCAGCTTCCGATGCGTTCTGGGCCACTTCCAGCGTGGTGGCGTTCATCTCCTCAATGGCAGTTGCGGATTCGCCTATGCGGTCGTTTTGCAGGCCGGAGGTCTGACTGGCCTCGGATACCTGTTCCGCCAACTGGGCAGAGGCTTCCGAAACCTGATCGGCAATGCTGTTCGCCTCTGCCGCTGCTCTGGATATGCGGGCGTTCTGCGCGATGATGCGCTGTTCGTTCTGTTTGGTGGCGGTGAGGTCATGCCAGAAGGTTATGGAGCCGAGGAGTACGCCGTCCGGGTCGTGGAACGGCGTGGTGCTCACGTTTATGAAATGCCGTTTTCCCGACGGAGTGACGATTTCCATTTCCGCACTGAGGGGTTTCTGTTCGCGCACGGCTCTGTCGGACAGGGTTTCACGCGAGGCATCGTTAAAATAGAATTGCCCGGAGGGAGTGCCCACATATTCTTCAGGCGTGCGCGGTTTTTCAAGGAAGTCGCAGAGCTGGCGGTTAACCCAGGACATGGTAAAGTCCGGCCCTACGATGCCGCACGGAGAAGGAATGCCGTTCAGCACTCCCTGCGCGAAACCGAGCTTGTTTTTCAGTTCGCCCACCATGGCGTTCACAGAGGTAACGGTCTGGCCAATGGCGTCATCCGCAGTGTATGTGCTGCGCGCGTTGAGATCGCCTTGTGCTATGCGCCGGGTGACGGCGGAGAGGTCGTTCAGCGGGCGCAGCAGGAAGCGGATGAGAAAGCTGAACAGGATGAGCGCAAAGACCGCACCTCCCGCAATGACCACGGCAGAGGCGGTGAGCAACTGGTCGTCTGCTCCAAGATACAGGAGCTCGACAGGCAGGGAGAATATGATGTGCCAGTCCCAAGGTGCATAATGCAGCTTGTAGGCTAAGTGAGGAACGCCGGCCTTCTCGAAAGCTGCGAATCCGTCAGGGGATGCGAGCAGGGCCTTGCCGTGCGGCGTGTCCGTGAACAGGGCGTCTTTGGCAATCTGACCTGCCGTGTATGCATACTTACCGTCGCCAAGGGCGATAATGGTTTCTCCGTGCCCCTCATAGCTGAGTTTTTCCACCACGTGGCGCAGTTCGGGAGTCATCATCTGCCGTCCCACGTAGATGACCGCCACGATGGTGCCATCGTCATCCCGCAGGGGTTTGTAGGCGGTAACGTACCAGTCACTCACAACAAACGCTTTGCCCCGGTAGGTTTCTCCGTTCATGACGGCTTTGTAGACGGGGCTGCTGGAAGGAATGTACGTGCCCACGGCACGATCTCCGGCAAGGGTGAGCACATTGGTGGAAACGCGCAGCAGTTTGTCTGGCAGAACCTGAAATATGGTGGCAGTGCCGCCGAGCAGCTTCTGCATCTCGTCCACGGTGTCGAAATTGCCGTTGAGCGTGGTGCTGGAGAAACGGTTGCCCAGCTGCAGGGACGGAATGGTAACTTCTTCCCGCTCGCCGGTCATCTGGTTGGTTATGGATGCTCTGAAGGATTTGTCGGAAGCAAGGAACACGCTTCCCTGTTTGGCAATCTCCCTTTCCATAACCACGAGGTCGGCATTGAGTTTTTCCTGCGTGATCTTGTTTTGCAGGTCTATGGTGTCCTGAAGTTCGTCCAGCATGGACGAGATGAAGGCCCGCCCGAGCGTGTTCAGAGTATTTTTTGAAATGGTGTAAGAGTACAGGCCGGAAACCAGCAGCATGAAAATGACTGTTCCCACGATGCCGAGAAGGAGCTTTTTGTTAAAGTTCAGGCGCACGTTTTCCTCCCTGTTTTCGAATGAATATGCAGAAGATGCTACCGTATTCCTTCTGTTGTGAGAAGGGGTTTGCAGTTTCGGATTACTGTCTGCTGCCCATAGAGGCCGGTTGCGGCAGGAATGCCGCAATAACGGCTGTGCATGCGCATACGCAACTGAGGGCCTCATTGCGTTGCAATTTTGTCCCACCCGGTAGCCTTTGCACTATCCGGGCCAGATGTTTCATTCTTTGGGGGAAAACACAGCTTTCGTCGGTTGGGTCTTGGAAAGCCAGCGGGAGAGGCGGGAACCGTAGGGGTTGTCCTGCCAGCCGGTGACGAAGGGAGAAACGAGGGACTGGCTGGCACCGTGAAAGAGGGGAATGAGCGCAGTTTGTTCCACGAGCCGGGCTTCCGCAGCCTGATACAGGGCGGTTTGGCCTTCCCGCGTGCGTGCAGATTCTGCAGACGCCATAAGGCGGTCGAACTGGGGGTCAGCCCACCGGCTGAAATTAGTTGCGGAAGCGCTGTGGAAAACATTCAGGAAATACGTGGGAGAGGGAAGTCCCGTTGTCCACGCACGACGCGAGACCGTGTAGTCTCCCGCCCGGAGACTGGACATCAATTCCGGGAACGTCTTGTACTCTATGTCGGCAAAGACATGAATTTTTCGCCAGTTACGTATAACCGCTGCCGTAATGAGGTTGCTGGAGGCTTCCTGAGTAGTCTGAATGGTGAGCCGCAGCGGGCGGGTATCGGAATACCCGGCTTCGCGCATGAGCAGGGCAGCTTCCGCAAGCCGAACCTCATAGGCAGAAGTGGGGGCCGCAAGAGGTGCGTATCCTTTCATGCGCGGAATGAGCCCGTAGGCGGGAACAGCGCCGTTATCCAGCCCTTCTGTAATTTTCTCGCGGTGGATGGACAGATAGAGTGCCCGGCGAACCTTGGCGGAGGCAAGGCGGGGATCTTTATGGTTCAGCGAAAGCCAGTATGTGTTCAGTTGCGGGTTGGCACGCAGCCATCCGGGCATGTGCCGTTTGGCATACTGCACCTGATGGGCAGGCAGATGCTGCACAATATCTACATGCCCCGCCTGTGCCATGCGGCAGGGGTTGTCGTCTTCTTCTGTGACCAGATAGCAGACTTTGGAAGGAGCAACCTGCTGTACGGCGTGAAAGTGCGGGTTTCGTTGCAGGGAAAGCAGGTTGTCGTTCTTCCGGGAGGCAATGACAAACGGCCCGTTACAGATCAGATTATCAGGCGTGCTCCAGAGGTCGCCGTGGCGCTCAATGGCGTGGCGCGGAACAGGAACGACCCCCATGTGAGTAAGCATGCGCGGAAAAAAGGGGTTGGGTTCACGCAGCCTGATGATGAGAGTGCGGTCGTCCGGTGCGGTAATGCCCAGCTTGGTGGCGTCTCCTGCCTTGCGGGATAATTCGGCCCCTTCAATGCCGTGAAAGTCATAGCCTCTGGGGGCATCTTCTCCCAGGGCGAAAAGACGCGTGAAGGAGTAGAGAAAGTCGCGGGAGGTGAGTGGTGTGCCATCCGACCAACGCAGACCGTTTCGTAACCGGAAAGTATAGGTCCGTCCATCGGGCGAAATGGTCCACATTTCCGCCGCACCCGGCAGAAGCTCTCCGTCCGGACCGACGGTGATAAGTCCTTCAAACAGGTCGGCAAGAATGGTGCTTGCCGCATGGGTGTGTGCCCGGGCGGGGTCAAACTGGTCCGGAATGGTCCTGATGAGAATGCGCAGGGCATCTTGGGGGGCTGCGTGGATAACTTCCTTATCAAGCGGGCGGGCATGGGCACTTGCTGTAAACTGCAGGGTGTACAGCATGGCAAACAGCAGGCTGGCGAGTAGGGCGCGGATGGCACGCACCGGAAGGGAGCGGCAGATTGATTTCTGAGCCTGCCTGGTACCGTGAATGGAGTGCATGTTCCCCGCGCAGTATGGGTAATGGCGATGGTGTTTCTTCATGGGTGGTTTCCGCGCGGATACTACATCGGCAACAGGAACATCGCAAGCAGCGGAACAGCGATGCGGAAAATGGTGATTTGTATTTCAGGCAAGGGGGTTACAGTAGAATAGCTACTTGCGTTTGCCCCCGCTGTACGGTGTTGCATAGCCATGTCGGATGAGCAGGGACGAAATATCCGTTCCGTGCGCTTCCAGTTCGGCGAAATGCAGTTCAGTAGAATGGGGTTTGCGCAAGACCGGGGGGACACTGGCAGCCGGGGCGGCTGAATCTGTCTGGGGAGAGGGCACGTGATCCGGCAGCTCCACGCGGGCCACGAGGCGGAAGTATTTTCCCCTTCGTATGTCCCGCAACACAACCGCGCGCCCGTCGAGCAGTTTATGGACAAAGGCTTTTGCTTCGCGGGCCTTTTTCCTCTTTTCAGGACACTTGTCGCGCAGTTCCGGGGTGTCACACCCCGCAAGCCGGATGCTTATGTTCCTGCCCACAACGTCCGGAAAGGCGGGAATGTCCACAATGAGCGTGTCTCCGTCCACTACGCGGACCACGTGGGCCAAGGCGTCTCCGTATGTTTGGTCCGCTCCGCAGGCAGCCCGTAAGGGGATGCACGCCAGCAGTGAAGCATAGAGGAGCAGATGCAGAAATGGACGGGTGAGCATGATATGCATATAGGTTCAACTATATGCAGTAGTGTTTTGCGTCAACCCTGAAACGGTTGCGTACTTCTCGTAATTGTGGAAGAGGAACAAAAATTGCAAATATTATCACAGATTGTAGAGGCAGACGGAAAAATGGCGCTTTCCCCTGTGGAGAAAGCGCCCGGAGTGTTTGGAACATGCGGACAACAAGCCCGAAAAGAACTGCCCCTGTGAAGTGACAGAAGCCTCAGGACGGTTCAGAGCCGTGTATGGCTCAGCCCTTGACTTCTTCCTTGGTAATGGCTTCAGCCTTCACGCGGTCAAGGAGTTCCGAAAAGACGGCCTTCACATTTTCGCGGATGTCGCCCGCAACAATGAGGAAGAGCAGGTCATCGCCGGGGCGGAGTTCGCCTTCATTGGCTTTGGCCACTATGCGGAAAATGCCTTCGCGCTGTTCCATTTCCTTGCATATGGCCTGTATTCTGGCATGATCGGGACGAACCCGTACCGCCACAACGTTGCTTTTGTCCTTGCGTGACCATGCCCGCACAACGCCGTTATGCACGAGCATCATGCCAACGTGATCGGCAAAGCCCGGCTCCTGCTTCAGTTCGGCAAGGGCCTTGGTAACATCCATAGAGCCTCCGTGGTCTTTAATGGGAATAACGAATGTCCAGACTTTCCTCACTGCTTAGCAAACTGCCGCAATTCAAGGAAGCCCGGATGGTGGCTTCCGGGTACGGGTTGTGGGTTAACTGGAACGGTGATCTTAACCCTTCCATAGTGCAAACCTTTCAGGATTACGGTGGGTTGCATCTTGCCACAGAACGCGGACAGGCGTTGTGGTTTTTCTTTTCCACAGATGTATTTCTTGCGCTGGCACGTCTGGAAATATGGGGAAAGTTCAACCGCCTGCCTGTGTTCACGCAGGTTTTTTCCGCCAAGCTCCTGTTCAGCAGCAAGCGTGAGATCAATCTTTCTGTCGATACGGTGCTGGCAGCGCAAACGGCCATAGTCCCGGAAGAATTCGAGGTGTGGGTGCACCCCCGGGCCAAGGACGAGGGCAAGGGGTTGCCCGGTCTTTCCTTTGAGGAACGCAAACCCTACACCGGTCTTGCCTCTGCCGAATGGTCGTTGCTGCATGCAGATTCGCGCCTGCCGTACCAATCATCCCTTGGTTGGTACGGTGTGCTCAAGCCGTTGGGTAACCCGCTGGAAAAGGGGTTTCAGGCAGGATGGCGCGAGTTCTTCAAGGAGGTGGAGCAGGGCTTTCAGCGTCTTAAGATCAAGTTCATGCTGTTTGAGAACTATGTCTTCTTTCAGGTGGACAATCTCAGAACGATGCGGCTGTGGTGCAAAGAGTACCTTCAGCTTATAGCTTCTCTCAAGGAGGAGGCGCCGGAACGTTACTGGCCTTGCGTGCAGGCTTTGGTAGACCGCAAGGGGCTGAATTTCAATAACGAGCTGCACAAAAAGGTGCGGTTGGACTGGGATCAGCTTGTGCCGGATTTTCCGCACATGAGTTACCGTAACGCCTATCTTATGGGCGAGGGATTTGAGGTTCACGACACGCGGTTCAATGCAGATTCGAGCAGCGTGGACGACTGGTGCAATATAAACCTTACTCTCAGCGAATCGGATACAATAGGTATTCTGCCTGTAGATATTTCCAACCGGCTTGTAGCGGGGGTGCATAATTACTGCTTTTATTGCGGGTTGCGGACCCACGAACCCGCCGCCTGCCCCACCCGCCCCTTTGAAGACCTGGACTCCTCCATCTGGAATAAGGTGGCGGCCATGGATTTTGAAACCATTAACACGGGATTCAGGACCATTGATGCCGCCCTGCAGAGTGACGTGCACGAAGGGGTGCAGACCGTACTCGGAAGGGAGGGGTTGGACAATGTGCTGCTGCGGGCCGTTTTTTCCGTAACAGACACGTTTCAGTTACGTATGATGCGCCGCATGTGGCTGGCGCGGGGTAAAGATTATCCCAAGGGAGTGGAGGAACTGGCTCCCAAGGACGATAACCCCGTGTGGGGCACGCTGAACACCATGCTCGCCGGAGAACTCATTCCGGCGGAAAAGGAATTGCAGCAGGTGGTCATCCGGTTCCCGCGTGATTTTCGTTCCCGCACCATAAACGGGTTCATCGCCATGGAGCGTGGTGACCTTATCCGTGCTCAGCAGTTGTGGAAAGAGGCCGAATCTTTTTCCACCTCGCCGTTGCTGCAAGCCTACCATGTGTTTCTGCAGGGCCGGAATCTGGAGATTCAGGGGCGGTTTCAGCAGGCGAGCAACATGTACAAACAGGTGTTGCGTCTGTGCCCTCTGTGGCTTGAGGCGTTGTACCGTCAGGCCGTTTGTCAGGTCAAAATGGGGTTTGCCGATCAGGCCATGGGTTTTTTGCTGGGGCTCATAGACAAAGACCCGCATATGTTCAACAGGGTGTTGCTTGACCCGGAAATGGAGCGCGGGCACATACAGATTCTTTCCGCGCTGAATGTGCCGTGGACCGAAGCCGAGGCCAAGGCAGGACAGATGCGTGAAGGGCTGGAAAAGCTGCGGCTGGATATCGCCACCTGGTTTCCGGAGGAACATCCCTTTGCCGAGCAGGCTTCAGCCCGTATTTCACGGCTGCTGCAACTGGCACAGGTGAAGAACTTTGTGCCCTTCATGGGCCTGCTGCAGGGGCGTGAGCGTCTGGACCGCGACATGCAGATGCGTATCAATCAGGAGGCACGGGACCTGAAGCAGAAGTTCAAGTACTTCCTCGACCGGCTGGCCTATATCCGGGACGAGGCAGCGTGGTTTCCGTTTCCCGGCATTCTTATCGAGTTCAACAAGCAGTACAACATGTGCGCGGCCAATTTGAACTGGGCGCTTAAAACGCATTTTCAGGTGGCGGAAACATTCAAGCGTGCCCAGAAAATGGCAGAGGTGGAAGAAGAGCGGCTCAAGCTGCTGGAATCCCGTCTGCGTTTTCTTCGGGTGGTGCGCGATGCCACGCTGTTCATGCTCATCATGGGCAAAACGTTCTTCTGGCTGGAGCTGGTCTTCATGTTGCTTACGCTTATCGGGCTGCCCCTCACCATCTATTACGGGCAGACCATCATGGCGGATTGGGCCACCGATCTGGTGGTGAAGCAGAAGTGGCAGATTCAGAAGGGGCTTATCCTCATTCTTTCCGTGCTGGCTCTGGGGGTTGCCGCGTTGCGCACAGCAGTGGTCTTTGAAAAAGTGCGCGAAAAGCTGTTCCGCAAGGCGCGGGGATTGGGATAACTGCCTCCCGGCTGAAAAACCGGCAGTCTGTTACTGAGGATATTCCGGCAGAAAGAGCGGAGTCAGGCCGACCATACGGCCACAGCTCTTTCCACAAGAGCCTGTATGAGCGGGTCCTGTCTGCGGCGGGCAAGGCAGGCCAGGCTCAGCGGAACACTGAGCGGGCTGGCCTGTTTGTGACACCTGCTCTGCTGAATTGCGCCAGCAGGGAGGTTACGGACCATATCCGGCTCGTCCCACACCACGGCAAGGCCTTCTTCTTCCAGTAATTCCCCCATGTCGCGCCGCATGACGGAAGCGCCTTTTCCGTTGGCCACCATTTCCCGGACAATGTACTCGTCCAGCGCGTCCGCAACAGGGCGCGGGCGCACCCCGTATTCTGCCATGCGGTCTGCCACCAGCTTGTGGAAAGGGCATTCGCAAGTGGTCCACAGCCATGGCAGGGCAGCGAGCGTTGTCCACGTGAAGTCGCGCACGGTCATGCCGTTTCGCACGAACCGGGTGGGGATGACCACGCATAACGGCACATCGGCAAGAGGGATTTCATCTATGCCTTCGTCGCCGCTCAGCCCGAAGCGGAATCCGGCATCCAGCACGCCCTCGCGCAGCAGGCTTGTGGTTGCAAGGGTTTGCGAAGGTATGAATTCTATTCTGATTTTGGGATAATGGCGTTCCATCTGGGCATCCAGAGTACGCATACGCAGGAAGGCCGGGTCCGTGTTCAGGCCCACGGTCACGGCCCCGGTGGGTGTGGCGGAAAGCCTGCCCGCCGCATCCTTGAGTGCCTGTGCGGCATCAAGCACCTGCCGTGCCTGCTGGTGCAGGGTTGTGCCGTGGGCTGTGAGCTCCATGCCCCGCGCCTTGCGTTCAAAGAGAACGACCCCCAGCGATTCTTCAAGCCCCCGTATCTGCGTGCTGAGCGCCGACTGGCTCAGATGAAGGACACGGGCGGCTCTGGTGAGGTTCTTTTCCCGTGCCACGCAGAGGAAGGATTTGAGCTGGTTCAGTTCCATGGCTGTTCCGGGGATGCCGTTCGGAAAAACAGAATGCACCCATCAGGTTAATCTGTTGGAAAGATGGTTCTGAATACGGCATTACGGGTTTTGATACAAGACCATAGAGGAGCTGTACATGCGTGGAAAGAAATTGGGACCGTTCCTTCTGAGCGGGTTGATGGTGGGACCGGTGCTGGGGTCGGGCATCTTCATCCTGCCGCCGCTGGTGTACGGAGAGGCGGGCGAATGGGCTCTGCCCGCATGGATGATAACCGTGTGCCTGAATGCGGTGTTCGCCTTTGTCTTCGGATTTCTTTCCATCCGCTTTCCGGGCAGCGGCGGGGTTTCGGATGCCATTGCCCATGCCTTCGGCAGCCGGGCCGGAGTGCTTGCATCGCTGTATCTCATCTCGGCCGTCATATTCGGTCCTGCCGCAGTGCTGCTGACCATTGCTCAGTATCTGCCGTTGCCTCCCGTGCTTACCGAAGGAGCAGCACAGCTGGCTGCCGGCAGTTTTGCCGGGCAAGCAGAGCAGGGGCAGCGGATGCTGCTGGCTATGGCGCTGGTAGTGCCGGGATATCTGCTTCTGCTGCAGCGTATCCGCTCCGTGGGGGCTGTGGCGCTGGTGCTTTCATCCGTTTCCGCAGTGCTGCTGTTTGCCGGAGGTGTTCTGGTGCTGGCACAATATGACGGCGGCAAGTCCCTGCTGCCGGCAGCGGGCAGTTTTGAGCCAGGCGTATTCGGGCATGCCTTGCTTATGCTGTTCTGGATTATTGTGGGCTGGGAAGTGGTGGGAAACTACAGCGGGGATGTGGAGTCTCCCGGGCGCACCATTCCCCGTGCCGTTCTGGGAAGCGTTGCGGCGGTTACGTTGGTGGAAATATGCGTGGCGCTGGCCGTTCAGCGCGAGGCATTGCCTGTCGCGGCGGGATACGGCGTGGCGAGGCTGCTGTATCCTCTGTTCGGTGATGCGGGCCAGATGGTGTGTGCCCTGCTGGTCACGGCTCTGTGCACCACCACCTACCTGATGTTTGTCGGGGGAGTGGCACGGCTGGTTTCGTCTTTGGCTGCATCGCTGGCTTCAGCCATTCATATAACACCGGCCTTTGGGGAACCTTCGGCCATGCGGAGAAGCGGTGAAGACGGGCGCGGGGCCGTTGCCGTATTCCTGCCGCTGCTCCGGATGCTGGAACGGCGGAACGGGGCGGATGTGCCCGCCGGGGCGGTAACGCTGCTGTGCTCTGCGCAGGTGGTAACCCTGATTGCCTGCATGGCCGGGCTGGCGCGGCTTGAAACATTGGTATCGGTTGCCAGCGGGTTCTTTCTCGCCAACGCGCTCATGGGTATAGCAGCGGCCATTGTCATGCTGCGCGTGCCGTGGCAGCGGGCAATCGCAGGGGGGCTGGCGGCGGTGCTGCTGGTGGTTCTGTGGCAGGCCGCATGGTTTGTTCTGGCAGTGGTGGCGGTTCTTGCCGTGCTCTGCCTTGTGCCGTGGAAAAGCACGCAGCGGCGGGACATGACCGCGCCGCTGCGTGTGCAAGGCCTTGAAAAGGAAAGCTAGTATCCGGTAATCCGTTCAGGCGTTGCCGGTACGCGTCATATGCAGCCCGTTATGCTCCGCGTAACTCTTCCAGATGTGCGCGTGCAAATTCAATGGAAGGGTCGATTTCCAGCGCGGCGACAAGGTATTCTTCCGCCTCGTCCCGCCGGTCAAGGAACTTGCAGCACAGGCCCAGATTGGCAAGGTCTATGGCAGACCCCTTGTCCAGATCGTTTATAAGGGTTTGGAAGTCTTCCGCTGCCTCTGCGTACATGCCGAGCTTGAACCGTGTGACGCCACGGAAGTTGAAATACTCTTTCATCTCCGGGCACAGGGTTACGGCACGGTCCAGAGCGGGCAGGGCGGCTTGCCAGTCCTCACGCAGGGTGTGGCAGTAGCCGCTGTAAAAGGCTGCAAGGCCGCGGGCGTCGGCCTCCGGCTGCAGGGGTTCCGCTTCTTCAAACAGGGCGCAGGCAGTATCAAAGGCTTCAGCCCGCAGGGCAAGCATGCCCTTGAAGAAAGGCAGAAAATGTGCACCGGGATAGATGTCTTCAAGGACTTCCAGCCCCTGCATGGCGGATGCCGCGTCATGTTCCTCGCTCAGAATGCGGCCCACAAAAAGCCCGAGGCTGGCGTTTTTATCCCGTTCACGGAACTGGAAGCCGGGAATGATATTGTAGTTGGCGGAAACGTTCAGTTCCGGGTTGGTGGTCTGCACGGAATACAGCGTGTAACCTGCGGAATCCAGTCCGCGTGCCAGTGCCATAAGCTCTTCGTAGATGTCGGCATGCTCCACGCCGGGCAGTGAATCCAGAGGAACAGCAGGGCCTTCCAGCAGCCACGCCATATCTTCGGGGCGGGCGTATTTGGGCAGGCCGGATGCCTCGTAGCAGGCTCCGGATTCGAAGTCGCCCGCAAGCTGTGCCACTTCCGTGAGGGCGCGTACCGCAGCCTTGACGGGAGAAGATGCCGTACCGGCGGTGTAGACGATTTCCGATTTGTGCGGAAAGGTTGCCGGATCCCATGCAATGGCAGCCACGGTGGGTACGGGCAGACCCAGCGAGAAGTCCTTGAGCACCACCACTATGCCGTTTTCCGTGAATTTGGCGTGGAGCCGTTTGAGCACGGGGTCGGAAATGGAGGCCGGGTCAATGGTGGGTACTGGGGTGCCCGCCCTGTCTATGAGGCAGCAGACGTGGCGCTCCACCAGCTCACATGCGCCCTGAAAGATGGATTCTTCATCGGTGTTGCCCGCCGAGGATCCGTTGAATTCCCCCAGCTTGCGGAACCAGTCCAGCGGGACCATGCGTTCCTCACCGTGCAGCACGTCAGTGGCAGGGCAGAACCACCATTGGGTCAGGTCCAGAACGCGGGCTGCGTCGGCAGGAGAGATGGTTTCCGAAACGGATTGCAGCATCTGCTCCATTGGGATGAGCCGGTCGCCGAAACGGGCCACAGCTTCTGACCACGTGCACCGTTCCATGCGGGGCTTGCGATCCCAGAAGGTCCAGTAGCTGTAGCGCTCCATCAGTTCCATGAGGGCAGAGGCTTCTGCCTGCTCCACCGAAGCGCCCTTGCCCATCTGTTTGCGGGTGGGCATGAACTTTCTGGCGTCCGCGCCGCATACCGAAAGGAAGACGGGAATGTCCAGACGCCCGGTATCTATGCGGCGGGTTTCCGCCAGAATGCGGGTTTCCAGTTGCTCCAGCCGGGCCCGGACGCGGGCAACCGTTTCGGCGGGAGTCATGACTTTATCCTGATCCGTGGTATAGTGCTTGGGGCAGGGCTTGAGGGTAATCATGCTATTTAGCTCGCAATCTGTGAATGGTGAACAGGGAACGGGTGGTCTGGGGGGCCGCCGCATCGTCCGCTCCTACGGTGTCTGCTTCCGTTGTCTTTGTGCCCACGGTGCGTTCCTGCATCTGGAATTCCCGCTCCGCCAGCTTGAAGAACTTTTTCGCCTTGCGGCGGTAGTCCTTGGCAAGCAGGGCTTCGGAGGTGGCACCGGGGGCGAGGTGGTGGCGCAGGCATTTGACCAGGGCCCGGTGCAGTGATTCCAGATACAGCACCTCTGCGCCGGCAATGTAGTCGAACGTGCGGTTCATGCGAGTTTCGGCAATGTCCATGCGGCATACGGTTACCGTGTCGCCAAGGCCGTTTCGCAGGGCGTTTATACGGGCAAAGAGCAGGGCATCTTCGTTGATGTCTGTGATGAAGACTTCGGAAAACCCGTGCGCGGCGGCGATGAGGCCCGTTACGCCGCAGCCCGCGCCTATTTCCAGCAGGCTTTTGCCTTCTGCGGGCAGGTGGCGCAGAAAGTGCCCCAGCATGATGGAAGCAGGCCATATCTTGGCCCAGAGCGGCATAGCCTTGAGTGCGTCTTCCCTGAGCGTGGGGATGAGCTGGTCCAGATATTCCCGCATGTTCTGGACCTGCAGTACTTCCAGCCGGATATCGCCTACGGCAAGTTGCTCGAATTCAACTGAAAAACGTTGGCGGGCCATATCCAGAAGTTCGTCCAGCGGTGCATCCAGACGGTATTGCATGTTCGTTCCTTGGCTGCGTTGTGGGGGCCTTTGGCCCTGCTGTGTGCCACACGGGGCAGGGGTGAGTCCTGCGGCGGCACCTGCCGTTCATGCCCTATGCGGGGCGTTTACGCAAGGCGGGGTGGGGGTATGTTTCTGCCCTTTGACCGTATGCGGGGCTGCAGGCGGGGGCTGACCTGCGCTTCGAGTTCTGGTACACAGGCTGCGGTGCCGCTGGATGGCTGACAAGGCGTTATGCGGCATCATATTTCATAGGCGCTGGAGCGCAGGAGAAAGCATGGAAAACCCTTATGTTCTGCTGGAAACGACCCTTGGAGACATTCTCATCGAACTGCTGCCGGAACAGGCTCCCGCAAGTGTTGCCAATTTTCTGCGGTATGTGGATGCCAAGCACTACGATTATACCATTTTTCACCGTGTCATACGCGGGTTTATGATTCAGGGGGGCGGGTACGATAACCGCCTGCAACGCAGGGAAACGCTTGAGCCTGTGGTGAATGAGGCTGCGAACGGGCTTTCCAACCTCAAGGGTACCGTTGCTCTGGCACGTGCTGCAGAAAAGGATTCTGCCTGCGATGAGTTTTTCATTAATGCGGAAGACAACACCGACCTTGATCATCAGGATGAGACCGATGAAGGGTACGGCTACGCCGTGTTCGGACGGGTGGTGGAAGGAATGGATGTGGTGAAGAAGATAAACTGGAAGGTGACCAAGGCCAGATCTGGGTTTGATGACCTGCCTGTGGATGATATCGAGATTATTTCGGCGCGGCGGTTCGAGTAGGCTGCATGATTATGTGCCATGCCTGAACAGGCCGGGCGTGCCAGTCAGTCAGGCAGTCAGGCAGTCAGGCAGGCAGCCCCGGTGCCCCGACATTAGAGGGGGGGTGGAAGAAAAATGGAAAATGGTGGACGAACGGAGACGATGAGGCTTTGGCGAAGAGGCAAATGAAAAAGGCCGGTCGTTTGGACCGGCCTTTTTCGAAGTGTGGAGCGGGAAACGGGATTTGAACCCGCGACTTCAACCTTGGCAAGGTTGCACTCTACCACTGAGTTATTCCCGCAGGAAATATATATGCCTTGCGGCGTGTTATCGTATGGAGCGGGAAACGGGATTTGAACCCGCGACCTTCAGCTTGGGAAGCTGACACTCTACCGCTGAGTTATTCCCGCACGTGCGTAAACGGCTCCTGATCTACCTTGCCTTTTCGGGGCAAATGCCGGTGGCTTGCGCCACCGGCCCTTGTTGTCTGGAGCGGGAAACGGGATTTGAACCCGCGACTTCAACCTTGGCAAGGTTGCACTC
>CAYRLL010000088.1:0-14332 GCA_964425115.1 uncultured Desulfovibrio sp.
ACCAAACCTGAGCAGGCTTTACACCGGCGGCAAGCCGGGGCCGCACAGGCCAGTTATCTCCGGTGCAGGCCCGGCTCAGTTCCGGACCAGTTCCGATAAGTCCCGATAAGTTCAGGCAAGTTCAGGGGAAGCCCGAATCGGCCGAAGTGACCCGGGATGGCCCGGACTGGGCAGAGCCGGGCAGAACCGGGCAGAATTGGGCAGGACTGGCTAAAACTGGACAGGAATGGCCAGAACTGGAAAGAAGTGGTCCACGCAATCAGAGACGACGGGAAGAAGGCCGGAAGACAAGAGTATGAAACATTCCCTGCTGGGTTTTATGGACAGGACAGGCGCTCACCTATCGCGCGTGCTGGCGGTGTTTGCGGGGCTTACCCTCACCGCCATGATGCTGCTTGCCTGCTGGAACATGGTGGGCAGGGCCTTCGGCGCGCCCCTGAAGGGCACCTTTGAGCTCATAGGCTTTATGGGAGCGGTGGTGGCCGCCTTTTCGCTGGCCTATGCGCAGCAATCGCGCAGCCACATCTTTGTGGCCTTTTTCATAGCCCGGTTCAGCCGCAGGGTGCGGCTGGCTCTTGATGCCGCCGTGCATCTGGCCTCTGCCGCGTTTTTCATCTATGCGGCCGTGGAACTGGAAGGGCTTGCGGCGTTTATCGTGGATATGGGCGAACTCTCGGAAACGCTCCAGATAGTCTACTATCCCTTTGTGCAGGCCGTGGCACTGGGGTGCCTGGCCATGGGGTATGTGCTGGTGGTGGCCTTCTGCAAAACCGTGTTTCTTGCAGAGGAGGTGTAGGCTGTGGAACCTGTAACCATAGGGCTGCTTTCCGTTGTCGTGCTGCTGGGGGGCATTCTCATCTCGCGCATTCCCGTGGGGTTTGCCATGGCCGTCATAGGCCTTGGCGGCTACGCCATGGTCATGGGGCGCGGTCCCGCCATGAGCATGCTGGGCGGTGAGGTGTGGAGCGTTTTTTCCAGCTACGGCCTGACCGTGATTCCCTTTTTCATCCTCATGGGGCAGATATGCTTCCACTCCGGAGTGAACGAGCGTCTGTACAAGGCCGTGTATGCGTGGTTCGGCCATATTCAGGGGGGCATAGCCATTGCCACGGTGCTGGCCTGCGCGGGTTTTTCCGCCATATGCGGTTCCAACACCGCAACAGCGGCCACCATGTCTACGGTGGCGCTGCCCGAAATGCGCAAGTACGGCTATAACGCCATTCTTTCCACAGGCACGGTGGCAGCAGGCGCAACGCTGGGAGTGCTTATTCCGCCCAGCGTGGTGCTTATTGTCATAGGGTTGCAGACGGGCGAATCCATTGCCAAACTGTTTATGGGCGGACTGATTCCCGGCCTGCTGCTGATGCTGCTCTTTGTGCTCACCATCATGTATCTGTGCAGGCGGCATCCTGCGTGGGGCCCTGTCGGCCCTGCCGCAACGTGGCGTGAGCGCTTTGCCTCGCTGCCCGGCTCGGCTGAGATTGTGGTGCTGTTTCTGCTGGTCATGGGCGGGCTGTTCCTCGGCCTGTTCACCCCCACGGAGGCGGGAGCCGCAGGGGCCGCGCTGGCCCTGCTCATAAGCGCCGTTTCCGGCCACATGAGCGTGCGCAGGTTCATCAATTCCGTGAGCGACACCCTGCGCATATCTTCCATGATCATGGTCATTCTGCTGGGGGCGGTCATTTACGGCAAGTTTCTGGCCGTGACGAATCTTCCGTTCGTAGTGGCGGAGTGGATTGCCGGGCTTGCCCTGCCGCCCGTGGTCATCATTCTGCTTATCTGCGGCATCTACACTGTGGGCGGCATGATTATGGACGCTCTTGCCCTGCTGCTGGTGACCATTCCCATATTCTTTCCCGTGGTGGAGGCCATGCAGTACGACCCCATCTGGTTCAGCGTGCTCATCACCGTGGTGACGACCATGGGAGCCATTACGCCGCCTGTGGGCGTGACGGCCTTTGTGGTGGCGTCTGCCGCGCCGGAAGTGCCCATTGACCGCGTGTTCCGTGGTGTGGGTTACTTTATCGCCGCCTATGTGTTCTGCGTGGCGTTGCTGCTTGTGTTCCCCGGTCTGGCCACATGGCTGCCGTCCATGATGTAGGGGGATACAGGAAGAAGACATCCTGTTCATGAATGAACAAAGGCCCGCCGCGTGGTTGCGCAGCGGGCCTTTGCTGTTTGCAGGAGCGGGATACGGCTAATCGCGCTGGGCCACGGCCTCGCGGATGCGGCACACGCCGCAGACCTCTGCCGAGGTGGGGTAGCCGCAGGAAGTGCAGGGGGCGAGGGTGTCGCCGGTTACGGCTTCCTGCCGCACGAAGGGCGCCTTGCCGCGTTCCAGAAAGCCCAGATAGAAGGCCAGCTTGCGGCCGGGCATCTCTTCTTCCAGATTCGCCCACAGCTTTTTGTAGGAGGTGAAGCTGGCCCCCTGCGAATAGGGGCAGGGCGCGTAATGGTAGGGAATGCCCTGCAGGTATGACCAGTTGGCGGTTTCATACTCCGAGAGGCGGAACAGGGGCTTGACCTTGCGGGCGAAACCGTTGTCCGCCTCCAGCAGGGGGCCCTGATCGCTCAGGTAGCCCACGTCCCAGCGCAGCACGTTGGAAAAGAGGCGGGCTATCTCGTCATCCAGATTGTGCCCGGTGGCGAGCACGGTGAAGTTTTCGTCCAGCGCGGTTTTGTTGAAGTAGTAGCGCTTTATCTTGCCGCAGGCGGAACAGATGGGCCGGTTAAGCCGCTTCTTCACGTCGGGGATGGCAAGCCCTTCCTGCGCCATCTCCTTGACGATGACAGGAATGCCGTGCTCGGAGCAGAAGCTCTCTACAGTGCCGCGCGCGGCCTGCGAGCTGTTGGGTATGGAAAGGTCTATGTGCAGGCCGGTTACATTGTAGCCGAGCCTTTTGAGAACGAGGGCGCAGGCGAGCGAATCCTTGCCGCCGGAAAGGGCGATGAGGATGCGGTCTTCATGGGTGAAAAGTTTTTCGGAATGTATGCCCCGCTCCACCTGCCGGGTGAAGAACAGGTCGAAGCAGTCGGGGCAGAAGCCCGTGTTATGGCTGGGCAGCGCGACCACGGCCGGGGCTTTGCAGCGTTTGCATTTCATGGGGGGTATCCTTGTTGCTTGCGTGCGGCTCCCGATTTGAAGGGAAGCCGGGCCGGTGAAGGGTTTTAGCCGCTGGAAACCACGGTGCGCACGATGATGCTGTCGCCGTTTTTCAGGGCTGTATCCGGGGTGAGCAGTCCGCCTTCACGGATGACGAGCACCGTGGTGGGCCGGATGTTCAGCTGCGCCAGCACCACGTGCACGGGCTTGGGAGGCACCACGCAGGTTTTGCCGGAAGGCTGGAGGAGCACCGTTACGCCGCGCGGCGCAGGGGACTCGTGTTCTGATGGATGGGTCATGCGAATTTCCGGTGTGGTTGAGGTTGTGCCATACCGCATTGCGAAGCGGGATGGGCTTTGCCGGTTTCTGCCTGAGGGGGAACTTACGCGAATCTGCGTGATTGGCAAGGAGCCCCGTGCCGCGCCTGCCCGTGCGCTGCGGGGAGAATTTCCGCTTTTAGGGTGCGGTTGCTTGTCACGCACGCGCTCCTGTAATACTATAAGGCTATTACCTGAAAATAATTGCCCGGAGCATCTCAGGCGGGTGAGATATACTGTGCGCGCATCCCCCATGAACCCCGTGAACCCCGTGAACCGGCTTTCCCGTGGAGGTTTCCATGTCCAGCAACAAGATTCTCGTTGTCGATGACGAAAAGCATATCCGCATGCTCTATCAGGAAGAGCTGGAAGCGGACGGCTACGTCGTCGCCACGTCGGACGGGCAGGAGTCCATCCTTGCGGTGATAGAGCGGGAAAAGCCCCGCGTGGTCATACTGGATATCAAGCTCGGTCCCGATATCTCCGGGCTGGACCTGCTGCAGCAGATACGAGGCAAGGATCAGGAACTGCCCGTCATTCTCAGCACGGCATACGACAGCTTTCAGCATGACCTCAAATCCATTGCGGCGGACTATTATGTGGTTAAGTCCGTGGACCTTTCGGAGCTCAAGCTCCGGGTGGCGCAATCCATGAAAAAGAACGGCATTTAGAGGGGAGCCCGAACGCCGGCATCTGACGGCACCGCGCAGCAATGCGGGGTGCCGTTCTTTTTTGCCCTGCGCACGGCGCGGCTACTGCAGGGGGGGCGCGCCTGTGACCGTGGAGATGCGCGGCTGCCCCGGTAGCTGGCCCGCAGCCTGCTCTCTCTGTTCTCTCTGTTCCCTCTGCTCCCGTTGCTCCCCCGGCTCCCTCTGTTTCCCCTGTTCCCGCTGCTTCTGCTTTTCCTGCTGTTCCAGTTGTCCCCGCAGGGGCAGATAATCCGCAGGCCAGTGCACCCGGATTTGCCCGTGGTGTGCCGTGTCGTACAGTGGAATGCCCACGTCTGCCAGCGCGGCACGGACAGCCTTGGAGGGAAAGTTCCATTGGTTCAGCTGTCCCGTGGAGCTTATGGCATAGTGCGGGCGCACTGCCGCGTAGAGGTCGGGCATGAGGCTGGAACGCGCCCCGTGATGCGGCAGCACAAGGACATCGGCGGAAAGGTCCGCCCCGGAGCGCAGCAAGCTCCTTAATCCCTGCCGTTCAAGGTCGCCCATGAGCAGTGCTAGCCCGTGCCCGTGGTGCACAAGCCGCAGCACAAGCGCGGCGTTGTTGGCGGAGAGGGGTTTGCTCTGTCCGGTGGAGCCGTGTTCCTGCCCGCTGCCGCGCGGGGGATGCAGCACCTCCAGCCGCATGCCGTTATCTTCCCACAGCACGTCGCCTGCATGAAAGGCCTCATGGGAAAGCCCCGCCGCAGCAAGGGCGGTGCCGAGCAGGCGTTCATTGGATGGGGAGCCGGGCAGGCCGTTTCCCGCGTAGCGTTGCACGCGGGCGTGGCGCAGCGGATAGATGAGGCCGTGCAGGTGGTCGGTATCCGGGTGGGAGTTGGCGATGATGTGCAGCGCAGGGGGCATGCGCCAGGTAAGCGCGGGCACCACCAGTGATTTGCCTGTGTCGAACCCGGAAAGGCCGAAGCCGCCGCCGTCTACAAGGATGCGCCGCTCATGGGGCAGGGTGATGAGGGCGGCCTGCCCTTGGCCCACGTCCAGCAGGGTAAGGGAAACGCCGCCTGTGCCGCCGTTCGGGGAAAGGGGGCCGGTGGCGTCTGCAAGGCGTGTTGCAAGCGGGGCGCAGAGCAGGCACAACCCCAGCAGTATGCCTGCCGCCGCCGTACGGCTGTGGCGGGTGAAGGCTGCAGCCACAAAGAGCAGCACGCACCAGTAGCCGGTTATGGACAGCCAGTGCGGGCGCAGGGCCAGATGCGGGCGCAGCCATCCGGCCTGCTGGAGGGCATCCAGCCCGTCAAAGAGCAGAGAGACGGGCAGGGCGGCAAGCCGGAAGCACCATGCCGCCATGGCCTGCGTGGCGTCTGCCAGCGGCAGGGCAGCCATCTGGCTGAATGCAAACCCTGCGAGGCAGGCGGGGAGCGTGACCATGCCCAGCACGGGCAGCCAGAGCAGGTTGAGCAGGAACCAAGGGCTGACGGTGTTGAAATTCCAGACCACCACGGGCAGCATGCCGAGCTGTATGCACAGGTTGGCGGCCAGCAGCCCGGCCGTGCCGTTGCGCAGCAGGTGCCCGAGGCCCGATGTGCGCCCCGCAATGTGCTTTGCAGCATGGGGCAGCCCCCTGTGCGTGCCGGAAAGGGTGCCTGCGGTGTGGCCGTGCGGTGCCTGTTCCCTGTTATCGGCAGTGCCGGAAGATTGCGCTGTGCGGAACGGGGGCAGGCGGCGCAGCAGGGCGTTGACGGGGTTGAGCAGCAGGGCCAGCGAGAGCACGGCAAGGGCGGAAAGCTGCAACCGCAGGTCGAACAGGGCGAGCGGGTTATGCAGCGTGATGAGGGCCACGGCCATGAACACGCCGTCCAGCAGCACGCGCGGGCGGTTGCGCCACAGCAGCAGGCCCCAGCACGCGAACATGAGTGAGGCACGCAGGAGCGAGGGGGTTGCGCCGCCCAGCCATACATATACCGCCACAAGCGGTGCCGCAAAGAGCACCGCGAGCTTGGGGCGGGGCAGGCGCAGCAGAATGGCGGGGCACAGGCGGCCTGCGAGCCATGCAAGGCACCAGCCCAGACCGGAGAGCACGCCGAGGTGCATCCCCGAAAGGGCGAGGGAATGGGACACGGCGGCCAGCGAGAGCTGCTCCATGCGGTCATAGGTGATGTGGAAGCGGTCGCCGAACAGCAGGGCGGGCACAACGCTCAGGGGGGTGTCGGTCAGTTGCTTTTCTGCCGTAAGTTCTGGTGTGAGGTCCGGCGCCATATCCGGTTCAGGTGCCGGGTTATGCGTCGGTTCAGGTGTCGGGCCGGATTCCATATCAGATTCCGGGGCCGTTGCCGCACCGGAGATTGGTTTCTGCGGCCCTGCGCCCTGCGTCAGAACATTCAGGGTGCGCGTACGCAGGGTTTCACGCAGTTGCCACAGAACGGACGGCGTGCCGGAAATGGCAAGCTCATACCCGCTGCCCCGCGACCATACCCGCCAGTGTACGCCCTGATCGCGCCAGTATTGGCCGCTGTCCCACGTGCCGGGGTTCAGGAAGCCGCGCACGGGCTTGATGCGCTGGGTCAGCGAAACCTGCTGGCCCGGGCCAATACGCGGCAGGTCGGCGGGCACGGGCGTATCCCATGTCCATACGGTGCGGCCCGGCAGGGAAACGGTTTCTCCGTTGTCGCGCAGGCAGCGCACATCATCCAGAACAACCTGCAAACGCTCCTGCAGGGCAGGCTGCACGGCATGCACGGTGCCGGTGATGCGTACCTTTTCGCGCGCGTCCATGAAAGGGGGAGCGGCAGGGGGGCTATGCAGGGCAAGGTGCGCCGAGCTTATGCCCGCAAACAGGGCCAGAAGCATGGCGGCAGCCGTGGGGAGTGTGAGGCGGAGGGATGCCGGGGCAGACGGAGCGCGATGCAGGGACCACAGGCAGGCCCCGAAAAGAAGCGTGCCCGCCATAAAGGCGGGCACGGGAAATCGCACGGACCATATGCCGCACAGCCATGCCAGCACAGCCAGCTGCCACGGAAGCAGGGACGGCAGGCTTGGCCTAACGTCCGACGTGACGTCCGACGTAGCGTTTGGCCTAACGTTCGGTCTAACGTTTGGCCTAACGTCTGGTCTAACGTCCGACGTGGCGTCCGGCCTAACGTTTGGCGTGGCGTCCGGTATGATAGCCGGTTTGGCAGCCGGACGGTGCCGCTGGGTGTCTGCTGGCTGCACGGGGCGGCCCTGATTATTCTTCCGCTTCCTGCATGCGCTCTATGCGGGCACCCACGGGGTTGAGCTTTTCTTCAATGCGCTCATAGCCGCGGTCCAGATGGTAGATGCGCTGCACATGGGTTTCGCCGGAGGCGGCAAGGCCCGCCAGCACCAGCGAGGCACTGGCGCGCAGGTCGGAGGCCATGACCGGCGCGCCGGTAAGCGCACGGCCGCCCTTTATGCGGGCGGTGCGGCCCACAAGGCGCACGTCCGCGCCCATGCGCACCAGTTCCAGCACGTGCATGAAGCGGTTTTCGAAAATGGTTTCCTCCACCATGCCGGAACCTTCCGCAACGCACATCAGGGCCATGAACTGGGCCTGCATATCCGTGGGAAAGCCGGGGTAGGGCTGGGTGGTTATATCCACCGAGCGCAGGTCGCCCGTGTGGCGCACGCGCAGCCCGCCTTCTTCGCGGTTAACCTCAACGCCCATCTCGCGCAGCTTGGAAATAACGGCGTCCAGCGCCTCCACGGGGCAGTTTTCCAGCAGCAGGTCGCCGCGGGTGATGGCGGCGGCAACCATGAAGGTGCCTGCCTCTATGCGGTCGGGCATGATGGGGTATTCGCAGCCGTGCAGCCGCTGCACACCCTGAATGCGGATGACATTGGTGCCGTGCCCTTCTATCTTTGCGCCGCAGGCGATGAGGAAATTGGCAAGGTCCACCACCTCCGGTTCGCGGGCGGCGTTTTCCAGAACGGTTTCGCCTTCTGCAAGGGCGGCGGCCATGAGCAGGTTTTCCGTGCCGCCCACGGTGATCTTGTCGAACACGATGTGCGCGCCGCGCAGCTTGTCCACCTTGCCGATGATGTAGCCGGAATCAAGGTCAAAGGTAACGCCCATCCGTTCCAGCGCGGCGAGGTGCAGGTTCACGGGGCGTGCGCCTATGGCGCATCCGCCGGGGTAGGCGACCTTGGCGTAGCCCAGCCGTGCCAGCAGCGGGCCGAGGCACAGCACCGAGGCGCGCATGGTCTTCACCAGATCGTAAGGCGCCTCCGGCTTGGGTTCGCAGGGGCGGGTGCGTACCACACCATCCGCGAAGGTGGCGGGGCAGCCAAGGATTTCCAGCAGCTTGATGGTGGTGCGGATATCCTTGAGATTGGGCACGTTGGTGAAGACGGTGGGGTCCTCCAGCAGGATGGAGGCCATGAGGATGGGCAGTGCGGCGTTTTTTGCGCCGCTTATGCGGATCGTACCCTTGAGCGGCACGCCGCCCTTGATGACGAGTTTTTCCATGTTGCTCCCTTGTGGGTAGAAGTAGGTATGTCTGCGGCATAGTGTACGCGGGCTTCCCGGCAGTGCTGCCCGGCCTCCCCGCAGGGGGCATTCCGGGCGGCAATCCCTTGTACGCCGCCGTTTGGCAGGGAGCAAATCATTTTTGGGAGCGGGGAAAATGTACTTGACCACGGCAGGCGCTCCATGTATAAGCCCCTTCTTGTCTGTGGCGGATGTAGCTCAGTTGGCAGAGCACACGGTTGTGGCCCGTGTTGTCGTGGGTTCAATCCCCATCATTCGCCCCATTCAGATGAAAATGCCCCGCAAATGCGGGGCTTTTTTTGTGCTGCTGTTTTTTTCAGCGGTCAGACAGGCATGTGCGCGCCGGGAAGTGCCCCGGGCTGCTCATCGGCATGCCGTTTTTTTCTGTTTCTCAGAATTCATCAGAATTAATCAGGGCTCATCAGAACTCATCAGGGTTGACCGGGGTTGACCGGGGTTCACCGGGTTTCGGCGGATTGCGGGCACAGTTCCAGCAGGTGGCGCATGGAATCGCAGGCGATGCGCAGCTCGTCCTCCAGTTCATCCAGCAGGGGAGGAACGGCGTCAAAGTCCTTCCGTGTGGTCTGTTCCACATCCAGTGCGATCAGGCGCAGGGCATTGGCAGAAACATTGCCCGCCGCGCCCGCCACAGTGTGTGCCTTGCGGCTGAGAGATTCTGCATCGCCCTGCCTGTGGAGGGCACGCATGTCTTCCGCAGCATGGGCATAGGCACCCAGAAATCCTTCCAGAATCTTCATGTACAGCCATTCCTTGCCGCTCACCCGCTGTACGCCTTCGGTCACGTCCAGACCGGGCATATTGTCGGGCAGGGGATGGGGGCAGGCATTTTCGCCGTCACTGACCTGCGGTTGCGCAGGCTGAGGGGGCGGCTGCCGGAAATCGCCTGCCCGCAGAGAAGCCGGTGAGGGCACGCTGTTGCCGCCCGGATTGTCCTTGCGGGAGGGACGGCTTATGGAATCCGGAAAATTCACGTTGTTCAGGTGGCCCGTTTCTTCTTTGGGCTCCGTGTCACCCGTAAAGCTCACACTGTCCGAATTACCCGCATTGTCCGGTGAGACGGCATCCGGTGGCCGCCTGTTGCCCGCGCCGAGCCATTTGCGCAGCACACTGAACAGCACTCTGCGTTCTATGGGTTTGGTCACATAGTCGTTCATGCCCGTTTTTATGGCCAGATGCCTGTCTTCGTCCATAACGTGCGCGGTCATGGCAATGATGGGCAGATGATCGTGCTCAGATGACTTGCGGATGATGCGTGTGGCTTCAAAGCCGTCCATTTCCGGCATCTGCAGGTCCATGAGCACCACATCGAAGGTGGCGGAAGCAAGATGCTCCAGCGCTTTGCGGCCGTTGTCCGCAATGGTGACGAGCATGCCCTGACTGGATAACGCCTCGCGCGCCACATGCTGGTTGATGAGGTTGTCTTCCACCAGCAGTGCGCGCACGCCTTCAAAGCCTCCTTCAGGCACGGCGGTTTCTTCCGCTGCCGGCTGCACGGCGAGCCCGAATGTTTCCAGTATCATGCGATGCAGCGAGGCTATTTTGACAGGCTTGAGCAGAAAGGCACGGATGCCCAGCTTCTCCGCGCGCTCCACCTCGTTTTCACGGCCGAATGCGGTCATGAGCATAACAGGGGGCAGGGCCACCTTGCGCGCCAGCAAGGTTTCCACCAGTTGCAGACCGTCCATACCGGGAAGGCGCCAGTCCAGCAGCAGCAGGCCGAAATCGCCCGCCCGGCGTTCCAGCACCTCCAGCGCGGCAGGGCCGTCCGCAAGGGCCTGGCACCGCATGCCCATGGAAGAAAGCATTTTTTCTATGACCCTGCGGTTGCTGACATTGTCCTCCACCAGTAACACGGGGCGCGTGAGCACCTCATGCGGGAGCGCATACTGGCCCCTCTGCTGGTTATCCGCCAGCGGCAGCACCACCGAGAACCGGAAGGTGCTTCCCCGGCCCTCTTCACTTTCCACAGAAATGCTGCCCCCCATGAGCTGCACAAGTTCGCGGGCAATGGCCAGCCCAAGGCCTGTGCCCCCGTACTTGCGGGTGGTGGAGCCGTCTGCCTGCGTGAACATGTCGAACACATGGGCCTGCCGGTCTGCGCGGATGCCTATGCCCGTATCCCGCACCGAAAAATCGAGGCGGAAATGCTGGTCCGTCTGCTGCCGGGAAGAGATGGCGATGCACACCTCGCCCTGTTCCGTGAACTTGAAGGCGTTTGTCACCAGATTGATGAGCACCTGTTTTATGCGCAGCGGGTCGCCCAGAAAACAGCAGGGCACGTCGGCATCCACATCGGCCACCAGTTCCACGCCCTTTTCCGCCACCTTGTCGCCGAAGAGGTCCGTCACCTCTTCCAGCACCGTGCGCAGGTCGAAGGGGATGATTTCCAGCTCGAGCCGCTGGGCCTCTATTTTGGAAAAATCCAGAATGTCGTTGACGATGCCCAGCAGCGACCGTGACGATGCCTTGATTATTTTCAAGTATTCCAATTGCTTGGCAGAAAGGCCGGAGCGCTCTGCAATATCCGTCATGCCGATGATGGAGTTCATGGGCGTGCGCAGTTCATGGCTCATGTTGGCCACAAATTCACTTTTTGCCCTGCTGGCGTCCTCTGCCCGCCGCCGGGCTTCTTCCAGTTCCACCGTGCGTTCCGCCACAAGGGCTTCCAGATGTTTGCGGCGGTTGTTCAGCATCTGATCGCGCGCCTCTATGCGCTCCAGCATGTCGTTAAAGCTGTCGATGAGCGAGCCTATCTCGTCGTCATGCACTTTTTCCGCCCGCACGGAGTATATTTTATCTTCGGTTATGGAGCGCGCGGTGTCGGAGAGGTGCTGCAGGGGGCGCAGCACCACGCGCCGCGCTGCAAGCAGGATGATGCAACCCAGCAGGGAGACAAGGGCGATGGTGCGCGCCCCGGTGGCAACCAGCTGGTCGTAAAGCTCCCTGCGCACGGCGTCTGACGAAACCATGACCAGCACGGAGCCTACGAAGCGTTCTTCCATACGCAGTTCTTCGGAATAGAGCAGCATGTTTCCGGTACGTTGCGCAGGAACGGTGAACAGGCGGGTGCCATCGTTCTGCATGCCGAAGAAGACGTTGCGGCCGTCCTCTTCCAGCACCAGCAGGGCGTGGATGCGTGGATCTGTCAACTCGGACAGCATGATGGATTCCACCGCACGCACGTCCACGTTCCATACCGGGCGCAGCAGTATGCTGGCGCTGCGCTCCGCCAGCCGGCGGGTGAACTCTTCCAGCTCACTGAATTTTTGCCTGCTGACGGAAACATAGTCCCACGCGCTGAACAGCACCAGAACCAGTGTGGAGGATGCGACCACAAGAAAGGCCAGCTTTGCCTGCAGGCTGTTCAGTCCGTAACGGCGGGTGTTCTTCATGCGTAAGGCCCCGTTCGGGCGGTTAGCCGGAAAGCGCTGTTCTCCGGCGGTGGAGCAGTATGCAGCGGGACAGACAGATCATCTTCAGCCTGTTCATATCACGAAAGAAAACCCGGCGCACCATGTGCCGTGCATTTTTTGTGCACAGCCATGCGCATGCCGTCCCGGATTATCCGTTGCCCTTTCGCAGGGCCTGACGCAGGAAAAGGACATCGGGGCTTTGTAAGCATAGTGCCGTAACCATGTAACATGCAATGATAATCGGAATGGCGGCCAGGGCCCATGACCCGGCGAGAAGGACGCATGCCCGGGAGAGGACGAACACGCCCGCGCTCATGGCTGTGTAGAGGCATGGCAGGCGGTATTCGGACCTGTGGAATGTATGTGGTGCGCCATCCTGAACAGGGGCCACGGAGTGCGTGGCGGAAGGAGGTGAAGAAGGAACAGGACCACCGGGTATGTGTGCGGACACGTGCGGGGACATGGGAGGACGCTGTGTACCGCCTGTTTCCGGGGTCTTTGAGGCTGCCGGAACCCCGGCAGTGCGGGCCTCTGCGGCGGCAAACAGGGCTTTTTCCCGCCGCGCCAGCAGGTGGTGGAGCAGGAGCACATTGGCCCAGGACCCCAGCGTTACCGCCACGGCAAGGCCTGTGTGACCCATGGGGTGCATAAGCGCAAGGCCGGAGGCGGTGGTGACAAGCAGGCCGCCCACGGCCGCCGCCACGGGGGTGCGGGCATCGCGCCGGGCGTGAAAGGCCGCAAGCAGCGGCCGCGCGGCGGCAAAGGCGGGCAACCCCGCCGCATAGCCCCACAGTGCCAGCACCGTGCCGTGCACATCTGCCGGGCCGAAGGCACCGCGTCCGAACAGCACGTTTACGATGGGTTCCGCCATGCCCGCCAGACCCGCAGCGGCGGGCAGGCTGATGAACAGGGTCAGGCGCATTGAGGTGGCAAGGGTGGACCGGAAGGCTGCATGGTCGCCTTTGGCTGCCAGCGAGGCAAGGGCGGGCAGGGCTGCCGTGCCCACGGCAAGGCCGAACACGCCGAGGGGGAACTGCACAAGCCTGTCCGCGTAATACAGGTGGGAGATGCTGCCCTCCGGCAGCAGCGAGGCGAGCATGGTGGTGACCACAATGCTGACCTGATAGACCGCCGCGCCGAACACGGCAGGGAGCATGCGGCTGCCCACCCTGCGCGCGCCTTCATCGGTCAGGGAGCAGGTGCCGCGGGGGGAAAAGCCCCTGCGCCGCAGCGCGGGCAATTGCATGACCACCTGCAGAACTCCCGCCGCCAGCAGGCAGACGCCCAGCGTTTCCGGCACGGGCAGGTCTGCCGCCAGCGCTGTGAACGCCCCGGCGATAAGGGCCGCATTCAGCACGCAGGGTACAAGGGCGGGTATGAGAAAGTGGCCCTGCGCCTGCAGTATGCCGGAGAACACGGCGGCCACGCAGATGAGCGGAGCATAGGGAAAGCACAGGCGCACAAGGTCCGCCGTGCGGGTGAACAATTCCGGCGAGGCAACAAAGCCGGGGGCGAGAACGGCGGTAAGGGGGGCGGCTCCCGCATGGGCGGCAAGGCTTATGGCGCCGAGGATGAGCACCAGCCACGCAAGGCAGGCGCGTACCATGGCGTAGGCCCGCTCCGTGCCCGATGTCTGATGCACGTGGGAAAATTCGCTGACCAGCGAAAGGGAGAGCGAGCCTTCTCCGAACAGACGGCGCATGAGGTTGGGGAGCCGCAGTGCGATGAAAAAGGCGTCCGCAAGGGGGCCTGCGCCCAGCACGGCGGCCACTGCGCAGTCGCGCGCGAATCCCAGCACGCGGGAAATAAGGGTGGCTCCGCCCACAATGGCGGCATTGCGTGCCAGTGTCTGCTCGGGTGTCATCAGTACAGATATTTGGGTTTGAGCGCGCTGTCCGCCGCCGTTGCCGTCTCCCGCGCCATGGATTCCTGCGCCTGCCGCTCGCGCTGGCGTTCTTCCTGCCGCAGGGCACGGCGGCGTTTGGCTTCCTCGTTGCGGCGGGCGTGGGTGGGGGTTTCCAGAATCAGCGGCGGCGCGGGCGTGGGTTTGCGCTGCTCGTCCATGGAAACGAAGGTGAGATAGGCGGAGGCGATGTGGCGCACGTCACCCGTGAGCAGGTTTTCCGCCTCCACACGCACGCCCACTTCCATGGATTTGGAGCTTACCATGTTTACGCTGGCCCGCAGAATGAGCAGTTCGCCCACATGGGCGGGAGCCTTGAACTCCATGCGGTCGATGGAGGCCGTGACCACCGTGCAGCCGCGCGCGTGACGCATGGCGCAGACGGCTCCGGCAAGGTCTATCTGCT